>NZ_BAAGXZ010000019.1:0-92938 GCF_054779575.1 Glycomyces halotolerans | reverse complement strand
CGGTCCCATTCCGAACCCGGTCGTTACGGCTTCCAGCGCCGATGGTACTGCACTCGCGAGGGTGTGGGAGAGCAGGACACCGCCAAACATATACATGCAGCAGCCCCGCCGGGCTACCCGGCGGGGCTTTTTCATACCCTCTCCCGGATCGGGGAGGGGCGGACGCCCACCATGAAAAAGACCGCAACCTTCCCGGTTGCGGCCCTTCACGCTGAATTCTTGGAGATCGGTGTTCGGGGGTAGTGGTATTACGAGGACATCATGTCCCGGAGCTTGTACATGCCGGCGCCGACGCCGAAGATGGCTCCTGCCACGAGGAACGCCATCAACGACACGCTGACGAGTAGGATCGCGACTCCAACAGCTCCGGTGACACTAAGAAATGTGCTCACTTGGCCTCCTCCATTGCAGGCTCGGGTGGCGGTCTGCCCTTCCAAGCATTGTCGCACATCGATGCATAGCTCGTTATGCGCATCACAAGTTAGACAGGTCACACTAGTGAACAGCAAACATATCTCGCGACTCCCGAACGCGCAACTTCCCGAGTCGGCCGGCCAGCGACTGGCCGCTGTCGGCCGCGACCCGATCAACCTCCATCGCGCCGTCGCCCATGCTCCGGCGATGCTGCTACCGCTGCTCGACCTCATTCACGCCGTGCGGTATGACGCCACCGTCTCACGGGCTCACCGGGAGCTGCTGATCTGCCGGATCGCGCAGATCGAGGACTCGGCCTACGAGCTGGCCCACCATCTCCCGATGGCGCGGGACGCCGGAATCGGTCAGGAGCAGCTCGACGCACTGGAACACTGGCACGACGCGGAGTGCTTCGACGCGCCGCAGCGGGCGGTGCTCGCGTACGCCGAGCATCTGGCGGCCGGCGCCGAACGAGACGACGATCAGCTCGAGGCACACTTCAGTGCGACCGAGCAGACCGAGCTCACCGTCGCCGGATCGGCCTACGTCGCCGTGGCCCGAATCCTCAGAGCACTCGACGTAGAGATCGATGACCATCTCTGTTGAGCCCTCACCGGCATTTGCGTCATTTCATATCGCCCCGCACCGAACCGGCTTACGATTTCGGGCATGTAGCGGCCACAGGGCGGGTACGGGGGAGGATATGACGACGGACAATGAAGGACCGACCGAAACCGGAACCGTCAAGCCCACGGCAGTCGTGTTCGTTTCGGCCGCAGCAGCTCTCGGTGGATTCCTCTTCGGTTACGACACTGCCGTCATCAACGGGGCGGTCAACGCCCTGCAGTCAGGCTTCGAAATCTCGGCGGTAACGGTCGGCTTCGTCGTGTCCTCGGCGCTGCTCGGCTGCGTCGTCGGCGCCTGGTTCGCCGGCGCCCTGGCCAACCGGCTCGGGCGCACGCGAGTCATGCTCCTGGCGGCCATCTTCTTCTTCGCCTCCTCCTTGGGCAGCGCACTCTCCACCGGTCCGCTCGACCTGACCGCATGGCGCATCCTCGGCGGGCTCGCGGTCGGTGCGGCCAGTGTCATCACCCCGGCCTACATCGCCGAGATCGCGCCGGCGAACCTGCGTGGACGACTGGGTTCGTTGCAGCAGTTCGCGATCGTCACCGGCATCTTCACCTCCCTGCTGATCAACTACGTCATCCAGGCCTCGGCCGGCGGCGCCAGCGAGCTCGCGCCCTGGGGCGGCACGGCCTGGCGCTGGATGTTCGCCGCGGAGTCGATCCCGGCATTCCTCTACTTCATGATCGCGCTGCAGATTCCCGAATCGCCTCGCTACCTGGTATCGAAGCGACGGTTCAAGACGGCGAAGCAGATCCTGCAGAAGTATGTCGGAGGGGATGTCGAATTCCGTGTCCAAGAGATCGAGGAGTCGCTCCACAGCGACAAGCCCATTCGCTTCGCCGATGTGCGCGGGCCGCGGCTGGGGCTGATGCCGATCGTGTGGATCGGCATCCTGCTGTCGGTCTTCCAGCAGTTCGTCGGCATCAACGTCATCTTCTACTACTCCACGACACTGTGGCAGGCGGTCGGGTTCTCCGAGAACGACTCGTTCCTGACCAGCGTGCTGCAATCGCTGGTCAACATCATCGCCACCATCATCGCGATCCTGCTGATCGACAAGATCGGCCGCAAGGTGCTGCTGCTGTTCGGCTCGTCGCTCATGCTGGTCATGCTGACCGCGATGGCGATCATCTTCGCGACCGCTCCGATCGTCGACGGCGAACCGAACCTGACCGGCGCGGGCTCGGTTCTCGCGCTCATCGCCGCGAACCTCTACGTCGTCGGATTCGCGAGCTCCTGGGGCCCGGTCGTGTGGGTGCTGCTGGGAGAGATGTTCCCCAACCGGATTCGCGCCTCGGCACTGGCCATCGCGGCCGCGGCACAGTGGCTGGCCAACTGGGTCATCACCACGACCTTCCCGCAACTGGCCGAGATCGGTCTCGGTCTGGCGTACGGGCTCTACGCGAGCTTCGCCCTGCTATCACTGCTGTTCGTGTTCAAGGCCGTGCCCGAGACCAAGGGCATCGAGCTCGAGGACATGGAAGATCTGAAGAGGATCGGCAAGGCGCAGCCTTCGGCGTAGCGAGAGGGAAGGGGCGGCCCCGCGGGGCCGCCCCTTCGTTTCCGGTTTCCTGGACAGGTCTATTCGTACGCGATCGCTCCGAGGATGTTGACCTTCGAGGCGCGGACCGCCGGCGCGATGGCCGCCAGCAGGCCCACCACGACCGCCGCGCACACGTACCCGATCATCAGACCGGTCGGCACGGCGAACACGTCGATCCCCTCCTCGCTGAGCGCCTGCTGCAGCACCCAGGCGAGGCCGATGCCGACGCCGATGCCGAGCAGCGCCCCGAACAGGGCGATGGTGACACTCTCGACGGTGACCATGCGGGTGGTCTGGCCTCTGGTCATGCCGATCGCGCGCAGCATCCCCAGCTCGCGGGTGCGTTCGAGGACCGACAGGACCAGCGTGTTGATCACGCCGATCACCGCTACCACCATCGCCAGTCCCAGCAGCAGCTGAATCGCGATGATCGCGAAGTCGAAGAGCACCGTCACCTGCGCGAGGTACTCGTCGTGGTTCTGGACGCTCACCTCGGGTTCGTCGGCGAGGACGCCCTCCAGGTCGGCGGTCACGGCCGCGATGTCGGCGTCGTCGGCCACGTCGACCAGCGCCATGGTCGGCTTGGTCGTGAAGAACTCCTCGGTGTGGGCCGTGGAGACGTACCAGCCGTCGGTGTTCTCGTTGTCGGCCAGGACCGCGGCGACGGTCAACTCGTGCGCCTCACCGCCGCGGCTGAACGTCGCCTCGACCGTGTCCCCGAGGCCCACCCCCAGGTCTTCGGCGCCTGAGGCGTTCACGGCGATCTCATCGTCGGCCAGGTCCGAGATGGAGCCTTCGGCGAGCTCGCCGCCGAACAGGTCGATGATGCCGTCGAAGTCGGTGGTGGCGTTGACGTACTGCTCGGTGCCGTCGATCTGGGACACGTCGTAGTACACGTCGACCGCGGTCTCGACGCCGTCGACGGCCCTGATCCGGTCGACCGAGGCCGGCTCGAACGTGGCCGGGATCGTCGAAGTCGCCGGACCGGTGACGAACAGCTCGGCCTCGATAGTGTCGTCGAAGTAGTTCTCGAAACTGGTCTTGACGCTGGTGAGCAAGGTCGCCGTGGCCGTCACCAGGGTGACGCCGATCATGAGCGCGGCGGCGGTGATGGCCGTTCGCCGCGGATTGCGGGCGGCGTTGCGTCGCCCGAGCTTCCCGGCGAAGTTCCACGACCACAGGCCGCCCAGAAGCCCGACCAGCGGCCGCGAGAGCCACGCGGTCAGCAGCGTCGCTCCGATGAACACCGCTCCGGCCCCCAGCGCGGTGCCCATGAGGTTCCGGTCGCCGAGATTCTCGGTCAGTCCCAGGGCGATCAGGCCGACGCCGACGGCGGTGACGATCGCGCCGGCGACGGTGACGCCGGTGACCGGCTTGTCGGTCTTGGCCGCGTCGCGCATCGCCTCGACCGGTGCGACCCGCGAGGCGCGCACGGCCGGAACCAGCGCCGCCAGGACCGTGACGCCGATGCCGACGATCAAGGCGGCGAGCACCGCCGAGAGCGGGACCGACTGGGCGACCTCAGCGGTGTCGAGGAGCACGCTGGAGGCCAGCCTCGTCAATCCGATGCCGCCGGCGACGCCGACAGCGGCGCCGATGATCGCGGCGATGGATCCGAGGACCAGCGCTTCGGTGAGGACCGAGCGGACGATCTGATCGCGACTGGCGCCGATGGCGCGCATCATCGCGATCTCCTTGAGGCGTCCGGCGATCACGATCGAGAAGGTGTTGGCGATCAAGAACACCGACACGAAAACGGCGATGGCCCCGAACCCGAGCAGGAAGTTCCCGATGATGCCGGTGGCCTCGGCACTCTCGGCGCTCTCCTCGGCGACGAACTCCTCGTGGGTGACCACCTCGGCGTCGTCGCCGACGGCCGCGGCGAGCCGGTCGCGCAGTTCGGCGGCGGTGGTGCCCTCCTCGGCGTGAACGGCGAACGCGGAGTACGAGTCGGCGCCGTCGAACACGAGCAGCTGCGCCGTGGCGGTGGTGAAGGCCAGCTCGGTGGAACCGTCGATCGAGTCGCGGCCTCCGGGATAACCGTAGACGCCGACGATGTCGTATTCGGTCTTGTCGCTCGAGAGCGAGTAGGCGGTGACGGTGTCGCCGAGGCCGAGACCGGAGTCGGCGGCGAACTCGGCCGAGACGGCGACCTCATGGTCGGCGGACGGACCGCGGCCCTCTCGCAGTTCGCGTTCGGTCCACTCGTCGCCCCAGTTGACGGCCATGGTCGGCACGAAGCCGCCCACGAGCTTCCCGTCGGCGCCGATGGCGTTGACCATCCAGGAGACGCTGGTGGTCACTTCGGCGACGCCGTCGGCGGCTTCGACCGCGGTCAGCGTCTCGCCGCTGATCCCGTCACGCACCATCCGCTCGCCCCGCGTCTCGGGCTCGACCGGCTCGACGATCACGTCGACGCCGGCGTACTGGTCCGAGTTGAGGTCGTTGACGGTGGCCTCGATGGAGGCGGTGAGGACCAGCGCCGCGGCGATGAAGGCCGAGCCCAGGACGACGGCGAGGCTGGTGAGGGCGAGGCGGGCCTTGCGGCCGGCCATGCCCTTGAGCGTGGCTCGCAGCATTGCTAGAGGGAACCTCCATGTGCGAGCTTCTCGAAGCCGCGCATCGTGTCGATGACCGAGTCGGCGCTCGGTTCATGCAATTCCTCGACGATTTGTCCGTCGGCGAGGAAGACGACGCGGTCGGCGTAGGCGGCGGCGGTGGGGTCGTGGGTGACCATGACGATGGTCTGGGCGAATTCGTCGACGGAGGTGCGCAGGAAGCGGAGGACTTCGGCTCCGGAGCGGGTGTCGAGGTTGCCGGTGGGTTCGTCGGCGAAGACGACTTCGGGGCGGGAGGCGAGTGCGCGGGCGCAGGCGACGCGCTGCTGTTGTCCGCCGGAGAGTTCGGTGGGTTTGTGGTCGAGGCGGTCGCGCAGGTCGAGGGTGTCGATGATGCGCTTGACCCATTCGGGGTCGGCTTTGGATCCGGCGATGGCCGAGGGGAGGGTGATGTTCTCTTCGGCGGTGAGGGTGGGCAGGAGGTTGAACTGTTGGAAGATGAAGCCGATTTTGTCGCGGCGGAGTTTGGTGAGGGCTTTGTCGCCGAGGCCGGTGATGGTGGTGTCGCCGATGGTGACGGTGCCGCGGTCGGTGTTGTCGAGGCCGGCGAGGCAGTGCATGAGGGTGGATTTGCCGGAGCCGGAGGGGCCCATGATGGCGGTGAACGCGCCGGAGGCGAACTCGACCGAGACGTCGCGCAGCGCGACGACCTGCGCCTCACCAGAACCATAGGCCCTCCAGAGGCCGGAGGCGGAGACGGCCGTGCGCGTCGCGGGCGGCGCCGGGGGATTTGCTATTGGCACGGGATGGCCTTTCTAGGACGGCGTTCCTTGCTTCTGGCCCAAGGCTATGGGCGCGCCGCTCCGGATGCTTCGGCCCGCGGGCCGGACTTCTCCTCATACCGAAGGCGGAGAAGTCCGGCGCGACTCGGCCGAATGGCGGAGACCCGGCGCCTGTGCCGAGCGAAGCCGTCGGCGGACGGGACGGCGAAAGGGGACGGCGCATCGCGCCGTCCCCTCCTTTCCCGGTTTCCTTCAGAGAAAGCTGTTACTCGTAGGCGATGGCCCCCAGCACGTTGAGCTTGGCCGCCCGCGCGGCGGGGGCGATAGCCGCCAGCAGGCCCACGACCACCGCCGCGATCAGGTAGATCACGATCAGGAGCCATGGCAGCGCGAAGTGGGACAGTCCCTCGGACTCGAGCGCCTGCTGGACCGTCCATCCCAGACCTATGCCGACGCCGATGCCCAGCACCGCGCCGAACAGGCAGATGATGATGCTCTCGACGGTGATCATCCGGCGCGCCTGACCGCGGGTCATGCCCACCGCCCGCAGCAGACCCAGCTCCCTGGTCCGCTCGAGGACGGACAGGACCAGCGTGTTGATCACGCCGATGATCGCGATGATGATCGCCAGCGCCAGGAGGACCTGCACCGAGGCGACCAGTGTGTCGAGCCCGGCGGTCTGCTGCTCGACGAACTCGGCGTTGTTGGTGACGCCGACCTCGGGCTCGTCCACGAGGACGTCCTGGACCCGTTCCTGGACCACCGTCACGTCGGATCCTTCGGCGACGTCGATGTAGGCCTGCATCGGCTTGGGGATCGAGAAGTGCTCGATCTGGTCGGGGGCGACCCACCAGCCGTTGGTCAGCGTGTAGCCCTCCAGGAGCGCGTCGACGCGCAGTTCAGCGGTCGTGCCGTCGGCGTAGGAGACCTCGACCGTGTCGCCCAGGGCCAGGCCCCGGTCCTCGGCGGTGCCCTCGTCGATCACGACCGAATCCGGCGCTAGATCGGCCACCGATCCCTCGGCGACGGTGCCGCCGAAGATCGCCAGCGACGATTCGAGGTCCTCACTGGAGGACAGCGCCGCCGGCTGCCCGTCGACTTCGACGCCCATGTAGTCGATGTAGACGTCGCCGACCGACGCGACGCCGGACACCTCCTTGAGCTCGGTGAGCGTCTCACGCGAGAACGTCGGGACGTTGGCGCCGGTCTGGGCGCCGCTGACGACCAGGTCCGAGTTCAGGTTGAGCTCGAGCGTCTCGGTGGTGGTGGCCTTGAGGCTCTGGACGATCGTGGCGATCCCGGTGATGAGCGCGACGGCGATCATGAGCGCCGATGCGGTGATCGCCGTTCGGCGCGGGTTGCGGCCGGCGTTGAGCCTGCCGAGCTTGCCCGCGAACGTCCAGGACATCAGCGCCCCGAGCCCGGCCACGAGCGGGCGCGACAGGAACGGCGTGAGCATGGTGATGCCGACGAACGCGATCCCGATGCCGCTGAGCATGCCGGTCAGCGTCTGGTCGCCGAGGTTGTCGGTGAGGCCGAGGGCGATCAGCGCCACGCCGACGGCGGTGACGATCGCGCCTGCGATGGTGATGCCGCGCAGCGGCTTGGGCGGGTTGACCGCCTCGCGCATCGCCGCGACCGGCGGCACCCCGGAGGCCTTGACCGCGGGGAACAGCGCCGCGAGCACCGTCACTCCGATGCCCACGACCAGCGCCCAGAGCGTGGTCGGCGGGACCATCAGTGTGACCGGCAGGCCGTCGAGGGCCATCGAGCTGACCGCCTGCGACAGGCCCCAGCCCAGCAGGACGCCGAGTCCGAGTCCGACGACGGAGGCGATGGCGCCGATGATGAGCGCTTCGGTCAGCACCGAGCGGACCACTTGCCCGCGTTCGGCGCCGATGGCGCGCAGCAGCGCCAGTTCGCGCTGGCGCTGGGCCACGATGATGGTGAAGGTGTTGATGATCAGGAAGACCGAGACGAACACGGCGACCAGGCCGAAGCCGAGGAAGATGTAGCCCATGACGTCGGCGACGACCGCGAAGCCCTGAGCGGCCTCTTCGCTGGCCTCTTGGCCGGTCTGGACCTTGTATTCGGGGCCGAGCGCGGCGGCCAGGTCGTCGGTGTCGACGTCGCCTTCGATGTAGATGTTGGAGTAGACGTCTTGGCCTTCGGTCATGAGCCGCTGGGCCTCGTCGGTGGTGAAGATCATCTGCGTCTCGCCGACGAGCGAGTCGCGGCCGCCGCTGAGACCGTAGACGCCGACGATGGTGTAGTCGGCCCGGTCGGCGGTGTAGGAGTACACGGTGACGGTGTCGCCGATGTCGAAGCCCGACTCGGAG
Organism: Glycomyces halotolerans; assembly: GCF_054779575.1. NCBI lineage: Bacteria > Bacillati > Actinomycetota > Actinomycetes > Glycomycetales > Glycomycetaceae > Glycomyces > Glycomyces halotolerans. The sequence goes on along the minus strand of NZ_BAAGXZ010000019.1, from coordinate 84,675 downwards.
ACGAACTTGGCCGACACGGCCGTCTCGTCGTCGGCGGTCGGCCCGCGGCCCTCCCGCATTTCGACGTAGCCGTCCTGGGCCTCCAGGGACTCCCAGTTGAAGCCGATCGTGGGGGCGAAGGTGCCGACGAGCTTGCCGTTGGAGCCGATGGCGTTGATCTCGCCTTCGATCGCCGGACCGACGTCTTCGACGCCCGGGACGGATGCGACCTGCTCGACCGCTTCGGCCGGCACGGTGCCGGTGGGGCCCGCGCCGGCGGCCCAGTCGGTCTCGGACTCGTCGGCGGAGACCACGGCGTCGACGCTGGAGTAGCCGTCGGAGATGGTGCCCCGGACCGAGTTGTCCATGGTGGCGGTCAGGATCATGGCCGCCGCGACGAACATGGTGCCGAGGACGACGGCGAGGCTGGTGAGGACGAGGCGGGCCTTGCGGCTCGCCATGCCTTTGAGAGTTGCTCGGAGCATGGGTCAGGCGACCTTGCTTTCCACGGCGGCGACCAGTTCCTCGAAGTGCTTCATCTTGTCGATGATGGCGTCGGCGGTGGGGTCGGCCATGTCTTCGACGATTTGTCCGTCGGCGAGGAAGACGACGCGGTCGGCGTAGGCGGCGGCGGTGGGGTCGTGGGTGACCATGACGATGGTCTGGGCGAATTCGTCGACGGAGGTGCGCAGGAAGCGGAGGACTTCGGCTCCGGAGCGGGTGTCGAGGTTGCCGGTGGGTTCGTCGGCGAAGACGACTTCGGGGCGGGAGGCGAGTGCGCGGGCGCAGGCGACGCGCTGCTGTTGTCCGCCGGAGAGTTCGGTGGGTTTGTGGTCGAGGCGGTCGCGCAGGTCGAGGGTGTCGATGATGCGCTTGACCCATTCGGGGTCGGCTTTGGATCCGGCGATGGCCGAGGGGAGGGTGATGTTCTCTTCGGCGGTGAGGGTGGGCAGGAGGTTGAACTGTTGGAAGATGAAGCCGATTTTGTCGCGGCGGAGTTTGGTGAGGGCTTTGTCGCCGAGGCCGGTGATGGTGGTGTCGCCGATGGTGACGGTGCCGCGGTCGGTGTTGTCGAGGCCGGCGAGGCAGTGCATGAGGGTGGATTTGCCGGAGCCGGAGGGGCCCATGATGGCGGTGAACGCGCCGGAGGCGAACTCGACCGAGACGTCGCGCAGCGCGACGACCTGCGCCTCACCAGAACCATAGGCTTTCCATACGCCTTGGGCCGCTACGGCTGTGGTCTTGACAGGGGATGCGGTGGACACGAGGCTCTCTCTTTCCACGATGGTGGGTGTTCCGTTGATGAAGCTAAGTGACATCGATGAGTCAGTTGATGGCATCATACATGACGTCATCTAGCATCGCTGTACTCGAGAAGTCATGCCTCGAACCTAGGCGACGGTGCGGGCGTTCGCATCCGCTTTCAGAACGGTCTATCGCTCCGCCTTGCGACGTAGGGAGGAGTACCCCGGTACTACTCGCTGAGGAGTCCGGCCAGGGGAGTCCTCCGAGGCGTCACCGCGAGGGCTTGACCAGGCCGCTTTCATAGGCGAGGACGACCGCCTGGACCCGGTCGCGCACCCCGAGCTTCGTCAGGAGGTGTCCTACGTGCGTCTTGACCGTCGTCTCGCCGACGGTCAACCGGTCGGCGATCTCGGCGTTGGTCAGTCCCTTCGCCAGCAGCATGAGCACTTCGCGCTCCCTCGAGGTCAGCGACTGGAGCAGCGCCGGCGCCTGGTCGTTCTCGGTTCGGTGCGCCTGGGCGAACCGGCCCAGCAGCGTGGAGAGGATGTGCGGGGCCACCACGGCCCCGCCCCGGTGCACGGTGCGAATGGCCTCGACGAGGTCGCTGGCCGGGGCGTCCTTGGTCAAGAAGCCTGCGGCGCCGGCGCGGAGCGCCCCGACGACGTATTCGTCGAGGTCGAATGTGGTCAGTACCAGCACTCTGGTCTGCAATGACGCCTCGACGATGTCGCCGGTGGCGGCAACCCCGTCGCGTCGCGGCATGCGGATGTCCATGAGCACGACGTCGGGGACGAGGCGTCGGCACAGGTCGAAGGCCTCCACGCCGTCGCCGGCCTCGCCGACGATGTCGATGTCGGGTTCGGCGCCGAGCACCATCTTGAAGCCGGCGCGCAACAGCTGCTGGTCGTCGGCAAGGATCACGCGGATCGGTCGCTCGCTCATCGTTCGACTCCCTGGAGGTGGGCGTTCTTCGGGAACCTCGCCTCGATGAGGTAGCCGCCGCCGGGCTGCGGTCCGGATTGGAGGCTACCGCCGTAGAGCGTGGCGCGTTCGCGCATGCCGATGAGTCCGTGGCCGCCCGAGAATCCGGCCGCGACCGGCGCGCCGCGCCCCGAGTCGCCGACCGACACCCTGAACTCGCTGTCGCCGTAGTCGACCACGACCCCTGCCTTCGCCTTCGGCCCTGCGTGCTTGATGGTGTTGGTGAGTGCTTCCTGGACGATCCGGTAGACGGCCAGGCTGACGCCGGTCGGCAGCGGGTACTCCTCGCCGCGGACGCTGTATCGCACCGGCAGCCCGGCCTCCTTCGTCTGGCTCACCAGCGCTCTGAGGGAGTCGACGGTCGGCTGCGGTTCCAGGTCGGCGCTGTAGCCCTCGTCCTGGCCGTGGCGCAGCACGGTGAGGATGTCGCGCATCTCCCGCAGCGCGGTGCGCGCGGTCTGGTTCACGGTCGTGAGCGCTTCCTCGGCGGCGTCCGGGTCGGTGCGCAGGACTCGTTTGGCCCCCTCGGACATGACCCCGATGACGGAGATGTGGTGGGCCACCACGTCGTGCAGCTCGCGGGCGATGCGCCGCTGCTCTTCGGCCACGGCCTGCGCGGCGAGCGCCGCCTGGGTCTCCTCGGCGATGCGGGCCCGGTCCGAGAGCTCCTCGACTTTGATACGCCGGTTGCGGATGACCCATCCGATGAAGAAGGCGGTGGAGGCCAGCAGGCAGTTCACCAGCGTGTTGAGGGCCGCGATGGTGGTCTCGCCGCCCGTCCCGTCCAGGTAGTGGAAGAAGATCGCCACCGAGCCCGGCACCCACACCGCCAGGCTCACGGCGACCGCTCGCAGCGGCCTGCGGTAGGCCGCCGCGGTGTAGGTCAGGGCGAACCAGGTGATGCCGCTGTCGCCGACGAACCACGGCTGATCGAGCAGGAGCCACGCGGCCAGCGCGGCGTTGGTCAACACCACCGCGATCCACAGCGCCCGGCGGCGCAGCGCGATGGGGCTCATCCCGGCGGCCATGATCGCCGCCTGCCCCCACCCGAACTCGGTGCCTTCGAACGCCGCGGGCGCAGAGGTGTTGGCCACGGCGCAGATGAGCGTCACGATCGCCCACAGGGTGGCCGCGAGGAGGGTGTCGGCGATCAGTGGTCTGGTGCGGAGCCAGAGGCGGAGGCGGGTGAAACGGGAGGCGGCGTGCACGTCTTAAACGGTATATGCCGAACGCCCCGACCTCATCGAACGTGAGAATGACTACCGTCTCCCTCTCAAGTAGGAGGCATCTCCAAACCCGGGAGGACGGTCGGCAGCGGATAGTCGGGCGGCTCGCCGCCGAACTCGGGGCACTGCGCCCGGAAGGAGCACCAGCCGCACAGCTTCGACTTCTGCGGGCGGAACTGGCCGGTGGCGATCGCCTCGCGCATGGTCGCCCACAGGGCCTTGACCGACTTCTCGAAGCTCTCGAGCTCGGCCTCGGTGGGGGAGTAGTCGAGCACTTGGGCGTTGCCGAGGTACATCAGTCGCAGCAGCTTGGGCACCGTCCCCCGGGTGCGCCACCAGACCAGGGCGTAGAACTTCATCTGGAACAGCGCCTTGTCGGCGAAGCGGTCCGGCGGACGCTTGCCGGTCTTGTAGTCGACCAGCCGCACCAGGCCGTCGCGGTTCACGTCGGCGCGGTCGATGAAGCCCTTGAGCTGGGTGCCGTCGTCGAGCGTGGTCGTCACCAGGCATTCGGTGCGGTGCGGCTCGAGCCGCGTGGGGTCCTCCATCTTGAAGTAGGTCTCCACCAGCCGCCGGACCCCGCGCAGCCACGTCGTCTCGTCGTCGAGTCCTTCGAACAGCGCCGAGACCTCGTTCCCGGCCTGCAACTGCGTCCATTCGGGCTCGATCATCGCCAGCGCCTCCTCGGGGGTGCGCCGGCCGGCGTCGACCTCGTAGAGGCGCTCGAGCACGGAGTGGACCAGGGTGCCCTGCACCTGGGCCTTCGACGGCGGCTCGGGCAGCCGGTCGACCGCGCGGAACCGGTAGAGCAGCGGGCACTGCTTGAAGTCGGCGGCGCGCGAGGGTGACAACTGGGTCGGACGGGTGGCCTGCGGCATTCTTCGAGCATATGACGGCCCGGCTCGCACCGATCAAGGGCCACCGGCCCCTCCGGGACTATCTAACATAACGGATGTACTGTTAAATCATGCACGCCGACGACACGCCTCCGCCCGGGCCCCGAGCGCTCTCCTTCGGCCAAGCCGCCGACCTCTACGACGCCGCCCGGCCCCAATACCCTGCCGAGGCCCTGGCCTGGCTCACCGGCGACCGGCCCGCGGACGTGGTCGACCTCGGCGCCGGAACCGGACTGCTCACCCGCGGACTCATCGCCCTCGGCCACCGCGTCACCGCCGTCGAACCGGACCCTCAGATGCTCGACAAACTGGCCGCGACCAGCCCCGGCCTGACCGCCCATCACCGAGGTCCCGCAGAAGACCTGCCCCTGCCCGACGCCAGCGCCGACCTCGTCTGCGCCGGCCAGGCCTACCACTGGTTCGACCCCGACCGCGCCCTCCCGGAGATCCGCAGGGTCCTGCGGCCCGACGGCGTCTTCGCGCCCGTCTGGAACACCCGCGACGAGACCGTCGACTGGGTCCGCGCGCTCTCGGCGATCATCGGCACCTCCCAAGGCGAGCACGCCGCCGTCGCCGCCACCGAGCCCGGCCACTTCGGTCCCCACTTCGCCGACCCCGACATTCGCGTCTTCCGGCACGAGAAGACCTTCGACGCGGCCGGCCTCATCCGCCTCGCCCAGTCCCGCTCCCACTACCTCACCGCCGACCAGGACCGCCGAGACGCCATCGTCGAAGGCATCCGGGAACTGCTCGCCACCCACCCGCGGCTGGCCGGACGCGACACCGTCGCCATGCCGTACGCCACCTATGCCTTCCGGGCCCGCCCCGCCCGAACATGAGGAACACCGCAGCGACTGCGGCGACCGGGCCCCGCCCGGCCGCGTAGCATTGCCGCCGATGTCCACCGTGTCGCCGCTGCGCCGCTCCGGTTTCACCCTCTGCCGCGTCAGAGGCATCCCCGTCGTGCTCGGCTACACCTGGCTGCTCCTGGCCGCGATGGTCGTGGCCGTCTACGCCCCGATCGTGGGCCGCTCGATCGACGGCCTCTCCGAGGGTGCCGCTTATCTCGTCGCCGCCCTGTTCGCACTCACGCTGCTGCTGTCGGTCTTCCTCCACGAACTCGGGCACGCACTGGTCAGCCTGCGCGCCGGCATCCCCGTCCGCCAGATCAACCTCGACGCGCTCGGCGGCTTCACCGAGATGGAGCGCGAAGCCGCCCGGCCCGGAACCGCCGCCGCCATCGCGCTGGCCGGCCCGGCCGTCTCGGCCGCCCTCGGCGCCGTCGGCATCGGCGGCCTCGTCCTCACCGAGCCCGGCACCCTCTCCTGGCAGCTGAGCTTCCACATCTGCCTCGCGAACCTCCTGGTGGCCGTCTACAACCTCCTGCCCGGCCTGCCGCTGGACGGCGGCAAAGCCGTCCAGGCCGGCGTCTGGGCCGCCACCGGCAACCGGTGGACCGGCTACCGCCTCGCCGGGTGGACCGGCCGCGTCATCGCCGTCGCCACCGGCGCGGGGGCCCTCTGGCTGTTCTCGGTCGGCTGGTTCTCCTGGATCGGCCTGATCCTGCTCGCCTTCGTCGCGGTCGAACTGTGGCGCGGGGCGTCCTCGGCGATCAAGGCCGGCGACATGGGGCCCAAGATCAACTCACTCAACGCCGCCGCGCTGGCCCGGCCGGTGGTCATGGTGCCGGCCACCGCGACGTTGGCCGAGGCCCTCGAGGCCGCCGACGGCGGCGAGGTCGTCGCCGTCGCCGACCGGCCGGTGGGCATCCTCGACCACGCCTCGGCCCGGGCCGTCCCGGCCGACCAGGTCGCCTCGATGCCTCTGAGCGGCCTGCTGCGCTCGGCGCGGTCGATCCCCGGCATCGAGGCCGGGCTCGGCGGCCAGGCCCTGGTCGACGCGATCGGCCGCAGCCGCGCCGAGCAGTACTTCATCGTCACCGAGGGCCGCCTGACAGGCCTGCTCTACACCGCCGACGTGGTCAAGGCCCTCCGCTAAGATGCTTCGGGCCCATCACCCGAAGGAGAAGGAAACACCGTGGAATCAGACGTGCTCAAGGCGGGCGACCGCGTCCAGTTGACCGACGCGAAGGGCCGCAAGGCCACCATCACCCTGACCGACGGCGGTGTCTTCCACACCCACCGGGGGCAGATCCTCCACGACGACCTCCTCGGCCGCCCCGACGGAGTGACCGTGACCTCCTCGGGCGGGACCGCCTACCTGGCGCTGCGCCCGCTCCTTCCCGACTACGGGCTCTCGATGCGGCGCGGGGCCCAGGTGATCTACCCCAAGGACATCGCCCAGATCCTCACCTTCGGCGACATCTATCCCGGCTCGCGCGTGGTCGAGGCCGGGGCCGGCTCGGGGGCGCTGACCAACTGGCTGCTGCGGGCGGTCGGACCCGAGGGCCGGGTCCACTCCTGGGAGCTGCGCGAGGACTTCGCCGAGATCGCCCGTCAGAACGTGGCCGGCTGGTACGGCAAGGAGCCCGACAACTGGAGCCTCACCGTCGGCGACGTCGCCGAAGCCGACCTCGAGCCGGTAGACAGGGTGATATTCGACATGCTCAGCCCCTGGGAAGCTCTGGACACTGTAGACCGGATCCTGCGTCCCGGAGGCGTCTTCGTCGGCTACGTAGCCACCACCACGCAGATGTCCGACCTGGTCGAAGCCCTCCGGGAGCGGCGCGTGTTCACCGAGCCGGAGGCCTGGGAGACGATGCTCCGCGGCTGGCATCTCGAAGGCCTGGCCGTGCGGCCCGACCACCGCATGGTCGCCCACACCGCCTTCCTGGTCACCGCCCGCAAGCTCGCGCCCGGCACCGTCGCCCCGACCCGCAAGTACAAGCCCTCCAAGGGCCAGCAGGCCCTGCGAGAGCGCAACGCCCGCAACGCCCGGCGGGCCGACGAGGCGGAGTCGGATTCCTGACCGTCAGCGGTCGGTCCTAATCGGCGCCGGGCCCGGCCACCGGCTGCTTGTCGGCGCGGTCCCGGACGTAGATGCACTCGCCCGGGCAGTCATGAGCCGCGTTCACAATGTCCAGACGCCGGTGCTCGGGCACCGCCGCCTGCGCACCTTCGGTGGTCATGAGCTCACCGTCGGTGCTCTTGACGTAGGCCAGGCCGTCGATGTCGAACTCGAACACGTCGGGCGCGTACTGTACGCACAAGCCGTCTCCGGTGCAGGCGTCCTGGTCGATCGACACTTCGAGTTCCCGTTCCTCAGCCATGTCCCCCACATTAATTGCCGCCGAGAATGTAGCGCAATGTCGGTGTCGAGTCTTACTATTGGCGTCCCCAGCCAGCTACGGTTGGAGTAGGACCCTCACTCGGGAGGTGTGACCCGTGGCACGCAACAATGATGACCGTCGACAGGGACTGGGTCGGGACTCAGAGCACGACGAACTGTCAGGACAGGTCGAAGAGCTCCAGGAGGAACTGGCCGCGGCCCGGCGTCGACTCACCGAAACGCCCCGGCATGTCCACATTCTGGAAGAGCGGCTCGCCGCCGCTCAATCCCAGATCGACAGGCTGTCGGAGCAGAACGAACGCCTCGTGGCGACGCTCAAGGAGGCCCGCGAGCAGATCGTCTCGCTGAAGGAGGAGATCGACCGGCTTGCGCAGCCGCCGTCCGGCTACGGCGTCTTCCTGGGCGCCCGCGAGGACGGCACCGTGGACGTGTTCACGTCCGGCCGGAAGTTCCGGGTCGCGCTGGCCCCGTCGATCGACGTGGACGAGCTCGAGCGCGGGCAGGAAGTCCTGCTCAACGACGCCATGAACGTGGTGGAGGTGCTCGACTACGAGCGTATCGGCGAGGTGGTGACGCTCAAGGAGCTCATCGAGTCGGGGGAGGGCGGCCCGCCGGACCGGGCCCTGGTGACCAGCCACGCCGACGAGGAGCGGGTCGTGCTCCTGTCGGACGCGCTGATGAACCAGCCGCTGCGCGCCGGCGATTCGATCATGATCGAACCAAGGGCCGGCTACGCCTATGAGCGCATCCAGAAGAGCGAGGTCGAGGAGCTGGTCCTCGAGGAGGTGCCGGACGTCGACTACTACGACATCGGCGGCCTCGACGGCCAGATCGAGCTGATCAGGGACGCGGTCGAGCTGCCGTTCCTGCACGCCGACCTGTTCCGCGAGCACCAGCTGCGCGCCCCCAAGGGCGTGCTGCTGTACGGCCCGCCCGGCTGCGGCAAGACGCTCATCGCCAAGGCCGTCGCCAACTCGCTGGCCAAGAAGGTCTCCGGGATGCGCGGCGACGACGCCTCGACCAAGAGCTACTTCCTCAACATCAAGGGCCCGGAGCTGCTGAACAAGTACGTCGGCGAGACCGAGCGGCACATCCGCCTGGTCTTCCAGCGGGCCCGCGAGAAGGCCTCGGAGGGCATGCCGGTCATCGTCTTCTTCGACGAGATGGACTCCATCTTCCGCACCCGCGGATCCGGGGTCTCTTCCGATGTGGAGAACACGATCGTCCCGCAGCTGCTCAGCGAGATCGACGGCGTCGAAGGCCTGGAGAACGTCATCGTCATCGGCGCCTCGAACCGCGAGGACATGATCGACCCGGCGATCCTGCGGCCCGGCCGCCTGGACGTCAAGATCAAGATCGAGCGGCCCGACGCCGAGTCGGCCAAGGAAATCTTCTCCAAGTACATCACCGCCGAGCTGCCGCTGCACTCCGACGACCTCGCCGAGCACGACAAGGACCGTGACGCCACGGTCGCCTCGATGATCCAGGCGGTCGTCGAGCGCATGTACTCCGAGGTCGAGGAGAACCGGTTCCTGGAGGTGACCTACGCCGACGGGGACAAGGAGGTCCTGTACTTCAAGGACTTCAACTCCGGCGCCATGATCGAGAACATCGTGGCACGGGCCAAGAAGATGGCCATCAAGGACTTCCTGACCCACGAATCCAAGGGCCTGCGCCTCAACCACCTCATCGACGCCACCGTCGACGAGTTCCGCGAGAACGAGGACCTGCCGAACACCACCAACCCGGACGACTGGGCGCGGATCTCCGGCAAGAAGGGCGAGCGGATCGTCTACATCCGCACGCTCGTCTCCGGCAAGGGCTCCGATTCCGGACGCAGCATCGACACCGTGTCGAACACCGGCCAGTACCTGTAACGCGCGCTTCGCGCGTGCCGGACGAATCCGGCACCGAGTGGGAGTCACGATCGGCCGGCGGGAGGACCCGCCGGCCGATCGGCTCGCTCGGGCACCTGCAAGATCAGCAGCGACAGATCGTCGCGGCGCACATAGCCGCCCTTGTAGAAATCGTCCCTGAGCCTCGACCGGAGCGCGTCGGGATCCCGGTGCCCGGCGGCCACGTGCGCGTTGATCCGCGAGACCAGCGGGAACGCCTCGCCGTTGCGGTTGCGGGCCTCCACCAGCCCGTCGGTGTAGGCCACGATCAGATCCCCGCGCAGCAGCGGCGCCTCCAGCAGCTCGGTTCCCGACGGTGAGGAATCGGCCACGCCCAGCGGCGGGCAGACCTCGGGGGCCAGGCGCTCGACCCGCTGGTGCACCAGCAGCGGCGCCGGGTGCCCGCACAGCACCACCCGCACCAGCGTCTCCCCGGGCGGGATCTCGATCAGCGCCGCGGTCGCGAACGTCTCCTCCCATTCGGCCCGCCCCCGGTTGTCCAGGGTCGCGCGCCGCTCCAGGCGGGCCGCCAGCGCGCACAGGTCGCCGTCGTCGAGCACGCCCTCCCGGAAGCTCCCCAAGAGCGCCTCGGTGAGCCTCACGGCGGTCAGATCGTGGCCCTTGACGTCACCGACGACCATGCGCACCCCGTACTCGGTGTGCTGGACGTCGAAGAAGTCCCCGCCGATCAGCCCCGGGCTGCCCTCGGGAGTCCGGTAGACCGCGGCGACCCGCAGCGACCCGACCTGCGAGGGCACCTCGGGCAGGATCGCCATCTGGGCCGCCTCGGCCACGTTGGTCATCCGCAGCAGCCGCAGCACCACCCGGTCCCTGACCCACGCCAGCAGGATCGACAGCGACCCCAGCGAGAGCACCGCCGCCACGTCGAGCCAACCGCTGGCGGGCAGCGTGAGCAGGCCCAGCGCCTCCGAGCCCGAGGCGACGAACAAGGCCACCGCCAGCACGGCGAACGACGTGGCCACCGGGCCGTTGACCAGGGCCGTCAGGACCGGGAACGTGAAGATCAGATACGTGTAGCGCAGGAAGTCCTGGTTGAAGGCGAACAGCACCAGCGGGGTCATCGCCAGCAGCGGCAGCAGCCGCAGCCACAGCACCGACCGCGGGTCCCCGCCGGTCATCCGCGACCACGGGCTCCCGTTCGTGGTGTACGACCGCGTGACGCCCTGGTCCCGCAGCTCGCCGCTCGCCCCCATCGGGGTGATCGTAAGCGCCCGCTCCGGATCGGGCGGGAAGAACGCGCACACCGCCGCCGGTCGGCGCGCCGCCGGGGCGTGAGACGGCGCGGAAATTTCAAGCGGCCTCGTGCTGGAGGGGTGCACGGGCCGCGGGACCGACTACGCTCGAAGGCATGACCGTTCGCCGCATTATGGGCACCGAGATCGAATACGGGATCAGCGTGCCCGGCCAGCCGGGGGCCAACCCCATGGTGACCTCATCTCAGATCGTCAACGCCTACGCCGCCCGCCCCGAGCTGTCCAAGGGCGGCCGCGCGCGGTGGGACTACGAGGAAGAGACCCCCCTGCGCGACGCGCGCGGCTTCACCTACACCGGGGCGCTCTACGACCCCGCCGAGAACCTGGCCGACGAGGACACCGGGCTCGCCAACGTCATCCTCACCAACGGGGCGCGCCTGTACGTCGACCACGCCCACCCCGAGTACTCGACGCCGGAGGTGACCAACCCCCGCGAGGCGGTCCTGTTCGACAAGGCCGGCGAGATGACCATGGCCGAGGCCGCCCACCGGGCCGCGCACACGCCCGGCATCGGAGCGATCAACCTCTACAAGAACAACACCGACAACAAGGGCGCCTCCTACGGCGCGCACGAGAACTACCTGATGAGCCGGCGGACGCCGTTCGCCGACATCGTCGCCCACTTCACCCCGTTCCTGGTCACCAGGCAGGTGTTCTGCGGGGCCGGGCGCGTCGGCATCGGCCAGGACGCCTCCGAGCCGGGCTTCCAGATCTCCCAGCGGGCCGACTTCTTCGAGGTCGAGGTCGGCCTGGAGACCACGCTCAAGCGCCCGATCATCAACACCCGCGACGAGCCGCACGCCGACGCCGAGCGCTACCGGCGCCTCCACGTCATCATCGGCGACGCGAACCTGGCCGAGTACGCCACCTTCCTCAAGGTCGGCACCGCCTCGATCGTGCTGGCGATGATCGAGGCCGGCGCCTTCGACGACTCGCTGGCCGTCAGCGAGCCGGTCGCCGAGCTGCGCGCGGTCAGCCACGACCCTGGCCTGACGCACAAGATCGAGCTGCGCAACGGCAAGCGCATGACCGCCGTCGAGTTGCAACAGTCGATCCTGGAACAGGCCGAGCGCTTCTGCGGCGACGACGCCGACCCCGACACGCGCGAGGTGCTCGACAAGTGGGCCTTCGTGCTCGACGCGCTGGCGCGCGACCCGTTCGAGCTGTCCGACATGCTCGACTGGCCCGCCAAGCTGGCGCTGCTGCACCGCTACCGGGACCGCGAGGACTTGGAGTGGGGCTCGTCGAAGCTGCAGGCGATCGACCTGCAGTACCACGACGTGCGTCCGGAGAAGGGCCTGTACCACCGGCTCATCGCCCGCGGGTCGATGCAGCGGCTGCTGACCGACCGGGAGGTCATGGAGGCCATGGTCGAGCCGCCCGAGGACACCAGGGCGTTCTTCCGCGGACGGTGCCTGGCCCGCTATCCCTCCGAGGTGGTCGCCGCCTCGTGGGACTCGGTCATTTTCGACGTGGGCGCCGATTCGCTGGTGCGGGTGCCCATGATGGAGCCCGAGAGAGGCACCAAGGCGCATGTGGGGGATCTGTTCGACCGGTGCGAGGCCGCCAAGGACCTGCTCGATGTGATCACCGCGGAGTAGACCGCCGGCAGGCGGCGCCCGCGAATGGAAAGAATTCTCTTATCGGTTTCGAGTCCGCCGCGGCCGCACTCTTGAGATGTGGATCACATGCCGTTCGGCGCTGGCGGGCGGCCCTGACCTGGCACTTTCGGTGGTCGCCTCATCGCCGAGGGTGTCCGGATCCGGCGCCACCGGGCCCGCGCCGGGGCGGAATATTGCCCGTCCGTATGGCGTCGTACGTGGCGTGGTGTCGCATCTTCGCGGTACGGTTTATGCACCGTCGGTCGAAGGTAGAAGGGAACAGCGATGGCAGCGAAAGACTCCGGCGGGCAGTCGCAGTCGCAGCGGTCACGGCAGGAAGAAGATGCCGAGACCACCGAGGCCGCTGTCGACCCTGAGATTGCCGAGCGTCACGAAGAGATCACCGAGGAAGTAGACGACCTGCTCGACGAGATCGACGAGGTCCTGGAGACCAACTCCGAGGAATTCGTCCGATCGTTCGTGCAAAAGGGCGGCCAGTAGACGGCCCCCTGCATTACGGACATAGGGTTACCTGGTGTGCGGTCCGGCAGCGGTTCTCAAGCCCTGATCGGTACGGCGCACCAGGTGCTCTATATCATCGACGGCCCTCGGGCCCGAAAGGCCGCAAGCGGCGGGCCGCGCTGTTGAATATAGAAATAGGGAGGTCAAGTCGTGACAGGTGAAGGATTCCCAGGCAAGCTACCGAGCGCGTATATGACGGCTGGAACCTCCTCGTTCTCGGAGTTTCTTACGTCCGCCGCCCCGGAACTGCTCCCGGGCCGGCGCCCTCTGCCCCCCGGCGACCACGCCGAGATCAGTTCGCACGCCACCACGATAGTCGCGCTCAAGACCGCCGACGGCGTCCTGATGGCCGGCGACCGGCGGGCCACAATGGGCAATTACATCTCGAGCCGCGACATCGAGAAGGTCTTCTCGGCGGACGGCTACTCGCTCATCGGCATCGCCGGGACCGCGGGTCTCGGCATCGAGCTGGTCAAGCTCTACCAGGTCGAGCTGGAGCACTACGAGAAGATCGAGGGTTCGCCGCTGACGTTGAGCGGCAAGGCCAACCGGCTGGCCACGATGCTCCGCGGCAACCTCGGCATCGCCCTCCAGGGCCTGGCGGTGCTTCCGCTGCTGGCCGGATTCGACAACGACGCCGCCGAGGCGGCAGAGGCCGGAAAGATCTTCAGCTTCGATGTCGTCGGCGGGGTCTACGAGGAACGCGACTTCGACTCGATCGGCTCGGGCTCCATCTTCGCCAAGAGCTCCTTGAAGAAGCGCTTCCGGCGCGGGATCGCCACCGACCACGCCATCGGGATCGCGATCGAGTCGCTCTACGACGCGGCCGACGACGACTCGGCCACCGGCGGCCCCGACCCCACCCGCGACCTCTACCCGGTGGTCATGACCGCCACCGCCGAGGGCACCAAGCGCATCGACGAGGCCACAGTGGCCGAGGTCGCGCGCTCGGTCATCGCGTCTCGCACCGAGAACCCTTACGGCTGAGAGAGGATCACGGACTATGGGAATGCAGTTCTACACCAGCCCCGAGCAGATCATGCGGGACCGGGCCGAGTACGCCCGCAAGAACATCTCCCGGGGCCGCAACGTCGTGGTGCTCTCCTGCGCCGACGGAGTCCTGTTCGTCGCGGAGAACGTCTCCTCGGCCCTGCACAAGCTCTACGAGCTCTACGACCGCATCGGCTTCGCGGCCGTGGGCCGCTACAACGAGCTGGAGAACCTGCGCACCGCCGGCGTCAGGATGGCCGACCTGCGCGGCTACTCCTACGACCGCCGCGACGTCACCGCCGGCAGTCTCGCCAAGGCCTACGCCCAGACGCTCGGCGCGATCTTCTCCGAGCAGACCAAGCCGTTCGAGGTCGAGATCTGCGTCGCCGGCGTGGGGTCCACCCCCGAGGCCGACGAGCTGTACCGACTCACCTTCGACGGCTCGATCCTCGACGAGCCCGGCTACCTGGCCATGGGCGGCCAGGCGGAGCAGCTGGTCGAGGTCCTCAAGGACGGCCACGACTACCACATGCCGCTGGCCGACGCCTTCGAGCTGGCGCTCGGCGCCCTCACCTCCGGCGGCGACAACGGCTCGCGGCGCGAACTGACCACCGACGTCATGGAGGTGGCGGTGCTCGATCGCTCCCGCCCCGGCCGGGTCTTCCGCCGCATCGAAGGCCTGGCGCTCGAGGCGCTCATGCCCTCGACCGAGGCCTCCGGCGAATCCGAGTCGGAGGGGTCCGGCGGATCCTCCGACACCGAGTCCTGACGCCGATCCGCGGACCCCGTCGCCCGATCCCGGTTTCCGCCGGCGGGCGGCGGGGAACCACGGAGAGTCCGGCCGAAGCCGCGATCCAGTGGCCCGGCCGGTCCGGTGCGGGACGCATCGATCCCACTCAAGTGGACGGTCGCCGCCGCCCACTTCAGGTGGTCTCCTAGTTCTCCATAGCACCCGTAGCGGTCCGGAATCGGTTGATCGCAAGGGGTGTTCACCTCAAGCGAATCGGGGTAGTGTTTCGACATGGACAGGCGAATTTTCGGACTAGAGACCGAATACGGGGTCACTTGTACTTTCAGGGGACAGCGCCGCCTGTCTCCCGACGAGGTGGCCCGGTACCTCTTCAGGCGCGTGGTCAGCTGGGGCCGCTCGTCCAACGTCTTCCTCCGCAACGGCGCCCGCCTGTACCTCGACGTCGGCAGCCACCCCGAGTACGCCACCCCCGAGTGCGACTCGGTCGAAGACCTCGTCCGCCACGACCGCGCCGGGGAACGCATCCTCGAAGGCCTCATGATCGACGCCGAGAAGCGCCTCCACGACGAGGGCATCGCCGGCGACATCTACCTGTTCAAGAACAACACCGACTCCGCCGGCAACTCCTACGGCTGCCACGAGAACTACCTGGTCAGCCGCCACGGCGAATTCGGACGCCTCGCCGAGGTCCTCATCCCGTTCCTGGTCACCCGCCAGCTCATCTGCGGCGCCGGGAAGGTCCTGCAGACCCCGCGCGGAGCCCGGTACTGCCTCTCCCAGCGCGCCGAGCACATCTGGGAGGGCGTCTCCTCGGCCACCACCCGCTCGCGGCCGATCATCAACACCCGCGACGAGCCGCACGCCGACGCCGAGCGCTACCGACGCCTCCACGTCATCGTCGGCGACTCCAACATCAACGAGATCACCACGATGCTCAAGATCGGCACGGCCGACCTGGTCCTGCGCATGATCGAGACCGGCGTGACCATGCGCGATCTGACCTTGGAGAACCCGATCCGCGCCATCCGCGAGATCAGCCACGACACCACCGGCAAACGCCTGGTGCGCCTGGCCTCGGGCCGCGAGGCCTCGGCCCTGGACATCCAGCGCGAATATCTCGAGAAGGCCATGGACTTCGTCGACCAGCGCGGCGCCGACGCGGTGACCAAGCGCGTCCTCGAACTGTGGGGCCGCGTGCTCCAGGCCGTCGAGACCGGCGACCTCGACAACGTCTCCCGCGAGATCGACTGGGTCGCCAAGCTCAAGCTCATCGAGCGCTACCGCGAGAAGCGCGGCCTGGCCCTGTCCAGCCCGCGCGTCGCCCAGCTCGACCTGGCCTACCACGACATCCGGCGCGGCAGAGGCCTGCACCACCTGATGGAGGCCCGCGGGGACGCCGAGCGCCTCACCCACGACGTCGAGGTCTTCGAGGCCAAGGAAGTGCCGCCGCAGACCACCCGGGCCCGCCTGCGCGGGGAGTTCATCCGCCGCGCTCAGGAACGCCGCCGTGACTTCACCGTCGACTGGGTCCACCTCAAGCTCAACGACCAGGCCCAGCGCACCGTCCTGTGCAAGGACCCGTTCCGTTCCCGCGATGAGCGAGTCGACAAGCTCATCGCCAGCATGTGAGGACCCCGGTGAGCCGCGACCACCGCGCCGACCGGCCCGACCAGCGCCGCAGGCGATTCGACATGTACGACATGTACGAGCGCCGCAAGGCCCGGATCCGCGAGGAGATCGCCCGCAACCGCCGCGGCGAGTACACGGTGCCCACCTGGGTGCTCTCGCTCGCGCTGGCGGGCGTCATCGCCCTGTGGATCGTGGTGCTGTTCGTCCTTTAGGCCGCGTTCAGCAGCCTCGCCGCGTGGCGGCCGGCGGCGGCCTCGGCCACGAAGTAGACCCGGTCGCGGTCCAGGCCGCGGCCCATCGTCGACAGCCGCACCGGCAGCGCCTCCATCGCCTCGACCAGCCCCGAGCAGTCGACCTCGACGAGCCGGTGCCGCTCGGGCAGCCGCGCCAGCTGCGCCTTGATCCTGTCCTCCAGCTCGGCCGGCAGCTCGTCGGGCACCGGGATGTCGGCCGGCGCGAGCGCGACCTTCCCGTACGAGGTCAGCGAGTGGTGCGAGACGCCCAGGTGCCGCTCGCGGGCGTCGCCCTCGGAGATCCGCAGGCTGGCCACCGGCCGGCCCTCGAGCACGGCGGCCGCGTTGACCGCCTCGCCGGCGGCGGTGCCGGAGAAGCCCCACACCGTCCCGGTGCCGAGGTTGCCCGGGCCTTGAGCGACGACGGCGATGTCGGCCCCGCCGACGACCTTCGCGGCGATGAGCGCATTGTGCACGTTGGTCGCCTCCAGGTCGCCGCCGAAGCACTGCCCGGCGGTCACGACCGTGCACAGGCGGTCGGCCAACCGGTCGAGCTGGCGGGAGAACCACGCCGGCAGCGATCCGCCGTCGGTCATCACGTAGGCGACCTTCGCCTCCGGCGCGGTCGCGGCGATGCCGGCCAGGACCGGCGCGAGCGCCGAATGCAGGTCGGCCACGACCACCGGCATGCCGTCGAGGCCCTCGCAGCCCTCCACGGCCGCGCGGTGCGGCGAGTCGTCCTCGTCGACGGCCAGCCGCATCGCCTGCATCGGCGTGTAGCGGGCCTTGACGATGTGCCCGGGCGCGTCGACGTCCGGCGGCAGCCGCTCGGGCACGGCCACCACCAGCGCGTATCCGCCGGTGCCCAGGCCCTTGGCGATGGCGTTGCAGTTCAGCAGCACCCGCTCGCCCTCCCGAGGGACGCCCACGAGCTCGTCGTACGCCAGCGCCTTGCAGGCGAAGGCCGCCTCGCCCTCGCGGGGCTCGACGTCGACCTCGAGTTCGGTGCAACCGCGCCAACCGCCCCGAACTTCGCGAACGGTTCCGTATCGCCATCTGATCACGACCGGACACTATCAAGCGACGCACGCAGGACCCGTCCATGCCTCACCTGCCGCGCCGATGGGCGACCTGTGTGGCGCGCGACGACTCGACGGCATAACCTGGGCAGGTGTCGAACGAACGCACTGAACGGCTGGTGAACCTGGTGTTGTGCCTGCTGTCGTCGCGGCGGTTCCAGACGGCGAGCAAGATCGCCAGGACCGTCCCGGGATACGAGCACGACCCCGAGGACAAACGCGCCCACGAAGCGTTCCAGCGCAAGTTCGAACGCGACAAGGCCGAGCTGCGCCGCATCGGCGTCCCGCTCCAGTCCGGCGTCGACCCCTACTTCGACACCGAGCCGGGCTACCGCATCGCCCGCGGCGACTTCGAGCTGCCGCAGATCGAGTTCACCGACGCCGAGGCCGCCGCCGTCGCCGCCGCGGCCCGGCTCTGGCAGCAGCCCGACCTCCAGTCGGGGACCGCGCAGGCGCTGCGCAAGCTCCGCGCCGCCGGCATCGACGTCGAGTCCCACACCGCCGTCTCCCCGGTCAAGAACCTCCCCGGAACGGAGGAGTCGCTCTCGCCGCTGCTGGAGGCCATCGCCTCCCGGCGCGCGGTCGCCTTCGACTACCTGGGCGCCCGCGACGAGGCCCCGCAGAAGCGCCGCCTCCAGCCGTGGGGCTGCGCGGCCTGGCGCGGCCGCTGGTACGTCGCCGGCTACGACCTCGACCGGACCGCCCAGCGGGTATTCCGGCTCTCCCGCATCACCAGTCGGGTGCGTCTGACCGGTCCCGAGGACGCCTACACCATCCCCGCCGGCGTCGACGTGCTCGCCTTCGCCTCCGAAGCCGAGGCCCGGCAGGCGCCCTCCCGCGCGAAGGTCCTGGTGCGGCCGCGCCGCGCCTGGGGCGTGCGGCGCCGCGCCGACCAGATCGGCCCCCGGCGCGCCGAGGGCGACGAGGTGTGCTTCTCCTACACCGACACCGCCTTCACCGCCTCCTGGCTGGCCTCCTTCGGCCCCGACGTGCTCGTCCTCGAGCCCCCGGAACTGGTCAAGGAGACCGTCGCCTGCCTGCAGCACCTGGCCGAGGAGGACCCCCGATGAGCGTCAACACGCGACTGGCGCGCCTGCTGAACCTCGTGCCCTACCTCGTGGCCCGCCCCGGAGGGGTCCCCATCGAGGAGCTGGCCGCCGACTTCGACGTCTCGGTCGCCCAGATGCGCGCCGACCTGACCCTGCTGTGGATGTGCGGCCTGCCCGGGTACGGGCCGGGGGACCTGATCGACATCGCCTTCGACGCCGACGCCGTGCGCGTCAACTTCGCCGCCGGCATGGACCGGCCCGTCCGCCTGGCCGGCCACGAGGCCCTGGCGCTGTCGGTCGCGCTGCGCGTGATGGCCGACACGCCCGGCGTAGGCGACCGCGCCGCCATCGAATCGGCGCTCGGCAAACTCGCCGCCGCCGCCGGAGTCGAGACCGCCGACGTGCCGGTCCGCGACACCGTCGCCGAATCCGACGTCGAGCGTTACGCCGGCCTGGTCGCCTCCGGGCGGGCCGCCCGCATCACCTACTACTCGGCCAGCCGCGACTCCACCTCCGAGCGGGTCGTCGACCCCATCGAGGTCGTCGCCGCCGACGGCCACGCCTACCTGCGGGCCTGGTGCCGCACCGCCGGAGAGGTCCGCCAGTTCCGCCTCGACCGCATCGACGCCTGCACCGAACTCGACGAAGAGGCCGCGGCCGGGCTCGCGAGCGGAAACCCGGCGCAGTCGCCGCGGTCGGCCGAGCCGGCGCCGACGGCCTTCCTCGAGGGCGAACTGCCGATCATCGAGCTGCGCCTGAGCCCGGGCGCGAAGTCGATCACCGACTCCCACCCGTGCGAGGAGATCATCGGCGAGCCCGACGGCCACCGGCGCGTCAAGATGCGCGCCCGCGACCTCGACTGGGCCCGCCGCTTCGTCCTCAGCCTCGGCGGCGAGGCCCGCGTCCTGGCCCCCGCCGAACTGCGCGAGGCGGTCAGAACCACCGCGAAGGCAGCACTTGACCGATACGAGGACGCCGCTAGACTGTCGCCATGACCATCTGGGCTGTATCGGGCATATTGGCGCTGGCCGGGCTCGTGCTCCTGGCCGTGGCGGCGATCAAGCTCATGGCGCGAGTACGCGAACTCAACGTCGGCCTCGACCGCCTCAAGGACCGCGCCGAGCAGGCGCAGGAACTGCAGGAACGGCTGAACATCACCATGGCGGACGGACAGCGAATCGCGGGCGAAATGCCCGGAAAGTGACCCTCTCCCCGCGCGCACGCCACATTCTGGTAAAGATCCGCCTAAGCGAAGGCCCCCGTGTTGACGGAGGCCGAAGCGGTCGGGCATGCTTGTCCGGCTCGACGATCCCATGCCTCGGCCGCCCCACGGCCGAAGCGGGCCTCCGAGGCTCAGTGGCCGGCGGCGATCGGGGGGCATACGATGGTTGACGTATCTGACTTGTATCCGGAGGGATCGAACAATGGGCGCATTGAAACCCTGGCACATCATCGTTCTCGTCATTGTGATCCTGCTGCTGTTCGGCTCGAGGAAGCTTCCGGACATGGCCAGGGGACTGGGACGCTCCATGCGCATCCTCAAGTCCGAGACCGAGGCGATGAAGTCCGACTCGAGCAACCCCGACTCCGACACGGACGACCGTGCCGAGCCGAAGCACTCGCGTGAGCCGCTGGAGCCGCCGGCGTCGGTCAAGGACGACGTCATCGACGGCGAAGCGGTCCAGTCCGACCGCAAGAAGACGCAATAGCGTTTAGCAGCCGCGCACTCAGATGGCTGTTAAACCCCGACGCGAGCGGAGACGCAGGAGCAAGTTCCAACGCGCCGCCGACGGCTCCATGACCCTCATGGAGCACCTGCAGGACCTGCGCACCCGCCTGATGATCGCGATCATCGTGGTCCTGCTCGGCACCGCGCTGGCGATGGTCTTCTCCAAGACCGTCATCGAGTTCCTCGCCGAACCCTACTGCAACGCCCAGGGCTCGGGGGCGAACGTCGAGGACAGCGAGCAGGTCCTCTGCAACTTCACGTTGAACTCGCCGGTCTCCCACATCGGCCTCTACCTCAAAGTCTCGCTCTACATGGCCCTGGTCGGCACCGCCCCGGTCTGGCTCTACCAGCTGTGGGCCTTCATCGCCCCGGGCCTGCACCGCAACGAGCGCCGCTACGCCTACATGTTCATCGGCATCGCCGCGCCGCTGTTCCTCGCCGGCGCGGCCCTGGCGTACTTCGTGGTCAGCCACGGCATCCAGTTCATCCTGCTGCTCCAACAGGACACCGGGCTCGCCATCGCGCTGAACCTCGAGAACTACATCAACTTCTACCTGGCCGTCATGATCGTGTTCGGCCTCGGGTTCGAGTTCCCGCTGATCATGCTGATGCTCAACGTCCTGGGCATCGTGACCGCCAAGCGGATGCTCGGCTGGTGGCGAATCGTGGTCTTCGTGAGCTTCCTGTTCACCGCGGTGTTCACCCCGACCCCCGACCCGTTCGGCATGACCGCGCTGGCGATCTGCATGCTCATCCTCTACCTGGGCGCCTGCGGCATCGCCTACCTCAACGACAAGCGACGCGGCGTCTACGACGACCCCGAGTGGTCCGACGACGAGGCCGGTGACATCGGCGAGGTCGACGAGGTCGGGGCCGTGGCCCCGGTCGGACCGGAGGAGCTCGACGGCGACGACGAGGAGCAGGTGCGACGCAACCGCCTTGGCCGCCGCGTCGACGGATACGACGACATCACCTGACGGCGGCCCGAGGGTCGTGAAGAAGAGGACAGCGCATTAGGACGGGCCGGGTCTCAGCACCCGGCCCGTACCAGTCGCAGCACGGCCTCGAGGCCGACGATGCGGCCGGCCTCGGTGTGCGGCAGCAGGTAGGTCCGGGCCCCGATCCGGCCGGCGCCCGCGTCGGCGATCGAGTCGCCGACCATGAGCACCCGCGAGGGCTCCACGTCCAAGGCGTGGCAGGCGGCGTAGAAGATCTTCTCGTCGGGCTTGCAGTACCCGACCTCGTACGACAGGATCCAGGCGTCGATGAACCGGTCCAGACCCAGATGCCGCAGCACCGGGCGGGCGTCGAAGCCGATATTGCTGACCAGCGCGATCGGGTAGCCCTGCGCCTTGAGCGCCACCAGCGTCGCCAGGGTGTCGGCGTAGGCCACCCAGCCCTCCGGCGACGAGAGGCGGTCGTAGAGCGCATCGGCCAGCCCGTCGAAGACCCCGTGGGCCTGCGCGGCCAGCTCCGTGAAAGCGATCCGGTGGGATTCGGCGTCCAGGTCCCGGTCGGCCCACGCGTCGGCGAAGTGCGGCCGCACCCGGGCCTCCAGGCCCGATCCGAGCCAGCCCTGGGCGCCGATGGCATCGGCCAGCGCCGTGGCCGCCAGGGGAGTGAGCCGCTTCCCGCACGCCTCGGCGGCGAGCGACACCGATCGTGTCAGCGGTTCGAGTTGCGCGAGCGTGCCGTGGAAATCGAACAGGACCGCGTCGACGCCCCCGCGGCCACCCTCATCGTCGCCTGGTGAGGAATCCTGATGCACAACCGGACGATACCCGGCCGTGTAGGCGTCGTCACAACCGGGTGAGCATTCGCAGCGCCGGAGTGTCGTTGTCGCCCCAGGCCACTAGGCTTGAGCGCATGGTGTCTTCCACCGGCGACGTGCCCTACGCCGACGACCGATCCCCGGCCAAGCGCCACGCCGCCGCCAAGGCACGGCAGCAGTGGCCCGAGCTCGCCGCATTCGCCGGCTCCTACCCGTTCGAACTCGACGACTTCCAGGAGCGCGCCTGCCGCGTCCTGGAGGACGGCCACGGCGTGCTGGTGTGCGCGCCCACCGGCGCGGGCAAGACCGTGGTGGGGGAGTTCGCCGTCCACCTCGCCCTCGCCGAGGGCGCCAAGTGCTTCTACACCACGCCGATCAAGGCCCTGTCGAACCAGAAGTTCCACGACCTGGCCGAGACCCACGGGGCCGACAACGTCGGCCTGCTCACCGGCGACACGGTCATCAACGGCGAGGCCCCGATCGTGGTCATGACCACCGAGGTGCTGCGCAACATGATCTACGCCGGCTCGCCGACCCTCAAGGGCCTGCGCTACGTGGTCATGGACGAGGTCCACTACCTCGCCGACCGGTTCCGCGGCGCGGTCTGGGAGGAGATCATCATCGAGCTGCCCCAGGAGGTGCGCGTGGTGAGCCTCTCGGCGACCGTGTCCAACGCCGAGGAGTTCGGCGACTGGCTCAAGAGCGTCCGCGGCTCCACCGAGGTCATCGTCTCCGAGATCCGCCCGGTGCCGCTGTGGCAGCACATGATGGTCGGCGGCGCCCTGCTGGACCTGTTCGAACCCGACGGCGAGTACGTCTCCAAGGAACTGCTCAAGAAGGACCAGCGGGCCCGCGAGCGCACCGAGCGCCACGGCCGCCGCCGGGGACGACAGTTCGTCGACCGCGGCCGGGTCGTCACGCGCCTGGACTCCTCGGCGCTGCTGCCGGCGATCTACTTCATCTTCTCCCGCGCCGGCTGCGACGCCGCGGTCGACGAATGCGTCCGCGCCGGCCTGCGCCTGACCGACTCGGCCGATCGCGACGAGATCCTCGACTACGCCACGGCCGCCACCGCCCACATCGACGCCCGCGACCTGGAGGCGGTCGGCTTCGACCGGTGGCTCGACGGGCTCGCCGCCGGGATCGCGGCCCACCACGCCGGCCTGCTCCCGGTCTTCAAGGCCGTGGTCGAGAAGCTGTTCGAACGCGGCCTGCTGAAGGTCGTCTTCGCCACCGAGACCCTGGCCCTCGGCATCAACATGCCCGCCCGCTCGGTGGTGCTCGAACGGCTCATCAAATACGACGGCTCCGACCACGTCATGCTCACCCCCGGCCAGTACACGCAGCTGACCGGCCGGGCCGGTCGCCGCGGCATCGACGTCGAAGGCCACGCGGTCACCGTCTGGGCCGAGGACATCCGCCCCAAGGAGGTCGCCGGCCTCGCCTCCAAGCGCACCTACCCCTTGAACTCGTCGTTCGCCCCCTCCTACAACATGGCCGTCAACCTCATCGGCGCCGCCGGCGTCGACCGCGCCTTCGAGGTCCTGGCCTCCTCGTTCGCCCAGTTCCAGTCCGACACCGAGGCCGTCCACATCGCCGAGCAGGCCCGGGCCGTCGGCCGCAAGGCCGCCGAATCGGCCGAGGCCGCCCGCTGCGACCAGGGCGACTTCCTGGAGTACTACGAGCTCACCCAGCGGCTCTCGAAGGCCGAACGCGGCGCCCAGAAGCGCCGCAAGGGCCTGCGCCGCGACGAGGCCCGGACCTCCCTGAGCAACCTGCGCGGCGGCGACATCGTCTGGATCGGCCGCGGCAAGCACAGCGGCTGGGCGGTGTTCCTGCGACCGACCAGCCACCGCAAGGCCGGCCACGACCCCCGCTGGTCGGTCGTCACCGCCGACGCCTGGACCGGCAGCATGGACACCTCCGTCTTCGAAGGCGGCCTCGAGGTCGCCGGCCGCGTCCGACTGCCCAAGCACTTCAACCGCAAGGACCCCCGGCAGCGGGCCGACGTGGCCGCGGCGCTGCGCGAGGCCACCCGCGACCTGCCCCGGCCCACCCGCCGCGGCGGCGCCCCCGAGACCCCCGAGATCGCCGAGCTGCGCGAACAGGTCAAGGCCCACCCGTGCCGCTCCTGCCCCGAGGCGGGCCAGCACACCGTCCACGCCTCCCGCTGGATGCGGCTGCACCGCGAAGAGGAGCACCTGCGCCGCCGCGCGGGCCGCCGCGAGCACTCACTGGCCCGCCAGTTCAGCGCCGTGCGCGAGGTCCTCAGCGAGTTCGGCTACCTCGACGGCGAGACGGTCACCGACGCCGGCCGGCTGCTGCGCAACATCTTCTGCGAGACCGACCTCCTGGTGGCCCAGTGCCTGCGCGACGGCGTCTGGGAGGGCCTGGACGCCCCCGCGCTGGCCGCGATCGCCTCCACGGTCATCTACAACTCCCGCTTCGAAGAGGACGAGTTCTTCGTGGCCGTCCCCGGCCCCATCAGCGAGCGGGTGGCCGCCACCGCGCGCCGCTGGGAGGCCATCCGCCGCGCCGAGAACTCCCGGGGCCTGTCGCTCACCGGCAAACCGCAGCTCGGCCTCGCCTGGCCGATGTACCGCTGGGCGCGCGGCGAGGAGCTCTCCAAGGCCCTGGCCGCCTCGGACGGGCCCTGGCCGATGCCCGGCGGCGACTTCGTCCGCTGGGCCCGACGCACCGCCGACCTGCTGCACCAGCTGGGCACGGCCGCCCGGCAGATCGGCACCAGACCGTCGAACGCGCTGGCCGACGCCGCGTTCGACGCGGTGGACTCGATCCGGCGCGGCGTGGTCGCCGACGTCTAATTCGGCCGCCGGGGTCCCGATCGCCTCGCCGAATCGGCGCATCGCCGATCCGATGCCCCACCGCTCGGTCAGCTCGGCGACCAGGTCCGCGTCGGCCGGGCCGGCCGGCAGCGCCGAGTCGGTCAGCGGCAGGTCGACGTCGTCGGCCACGGTCGAGACCGCCAGGGCCTTGTCGAGGTAGTCGCCGGCCTCGAGGATCGCCGCGCGCTGGCGTGCGGGCAGGTCGGAGCCCTCGTCGAGTGCCGCGGCCCGGATGCCGCTGATGCCGCCGTAGGCGTTGACCAGGCTCACGGCGGTCTTGGCGCCGATGCCCTTGACGCCCGGCAGGCCGTCCGAGGGGTCGCCGCGGAGCACGGCGAAGTCGACGTAGTGGTCGGGGCCGACGCCGAACTTCGCCGTCACGGCCTCCGCATCGAACAATTCGGCTTTGGATATCCCGCGCGCGAGGTATACAACGGTGCGGCCCCGCTCGTCGTCGACGAGCTGGAACAAGTCCCGGTCGCCGGTCACCGCGCACACCGGCTCGGCCGTGCGCGCCGCGAGCGTGGCGATCACGTCGTCGGCCTCGTAGTCCGGGTGCGAGGCCGTCGCGACCCCCAGCGCGGGCAGCAGCGCCTCAATGGCCGCGACCTGCTCGTCCAGGCCCTCCGGGGTGTCCTCCGAGCCGTCCTCCCTGGCCCGGGCGAACTTGTAGCCCGGCATGAGGCCGGTGCGCCACTCGGGCCGCCAATTGCCCTCCAGGCAGCACACCAGACCCGTGGGGGAGTAGCGCCTGACCAGCACGGACAGGCCGTCGAAGAAGCCGCGCACCGCACCCGACCGCGCCCCGCCGGGCGCCTTGATCGAAGAGGGCAGCGCGTAGTACGCCCGGTACCACAGCGAAGCGGCGTCGATGAGCATGAGCATGCCAACCACTGTCCCACAACCCGAACGCGACGCCCGTCGGCTTCACCCGTCGGCGGCGCCGGGCCGCCGCGGCGCTTTCGGTCGCCGCAAAACGCGAAACCGGCCATATTCCGGGCGAATTGCCAGACGATGGAAGGTGCCCGGTCCGCGAGAACGGGTCCCATCCGCACAGAACAAGGAGCGCCTCGGTGAACACCATCTCCCGCGCTGTCGCCGCCCTCGCCCTGATCGGGACCGGCCTGGCCGCAGCATGCACGTCCGACACCGGCGACGACGACACCCTGACCGTCTGCACGAACGTGCCCTTCGTGCCGTTCGAATCCCGCGAAGGCGACGAGTACGTCGGCTTCGACATGGACCTCATGCGACTGCTGGCCGACCGGCTCGGCCAGGAGATGGAGGTCGTCGAGATCGACTTCGACGCGATCCAGTCCGGCTCGGCCCTCAACTCCGGCACCTGCGACATCGCCGCCGCCGGGATCTCCATCACCGAGGAACGCCAAGAGGCCATGGCCATGTCCCAGGCCTACTTCCGCGCCGACCAGGCGCTCGTCGCCGTCGAAGGCGGCGACATCGGCGGACTGGACGACCTCGAGGGCGCCCGCGTGGCCGTCCAGTCCGCCAGCACCGGCGAGTCCCACGCGAACTCCATCGCCGAGGAGCACGGATTCGAAGTCGTCTCCTACGAGTCGATGGGCGACATCGTCTCCGCCCTGACCTCCGGCGGCGCCGACGCCTCCATCGCCGACCTGGCCACCTGGACCGAGATGGTCTCGCTCTCCGACGACCTCGCCCTCGTCGAGTCCATCGAGACCGACGAGCACTACGCCTTCGCCGTCCAGCAGGGCAACGACGAACTCCTCGCCGAAGTCAACGCCATGCTCGACGAGGCCTTCGAGGACAGCACCTACGCCGAGCTCTACGAGAAGTGGTTCCACGAGCCCTACACCGAGGAAAACGCCGAATAGTGACCGCCGAGACCACCAGCGGCCTGACGGTCCGCCAACGGCGGCGCCTGTCCCGGGCCGCCCAATACGCCGTCGCCGCGGCCGCGGTCGTCCTCATCGCCGTCTTCGCCGACTGGGGCCGCATCGCCGACGCCTTCCTGCGCACCGACATCGCCGCGGGCATGTTCCCGGCGGTCTGGACCGCCTTCGGCAACACCGTCGCCTACACGCTCCTGGCCTTCGCCTTCGGCATGGTCGTCGGCGTCCCGATCGCCCTGATGCGCACCTCCGGCTTCGGACCCTACCGCTGGTTCGCGACCGTCTACGTCGAAGTCTTCCGCGGCCTGCCGGCCCTGCTGGTGCTCTTCCTCGTCGGCTTCGGCGTGCCCCAGGCATTCCCCGGCATCCAGTACCCCGGCGGCGTCTACGGCCAAGTCGCCCTCGGCCTCGGCCTGACCTCCTCGGCCTACATCGCCGAAAGCGTCCGCGCCGGCATCCAAGCAGTCCCCAAAGGACAGATCGAGGCGGCCCGGTCGCTCGGCATGAGCCACACCCGCACCATGATCACCGTGGTCCTGCCCCAAGCCCTTCGCATCGTCGTCCCGCCGCTGACCAACGAACTGGTACTGCTCACCAAGGACTCCAGCCTCGTCTACGTCCTCGGCGTCACCACCGCCACCATGGAACTGACCAAGTTCGCCCGCTCCGAACTGACCACCACCGCCAACGCCACCCCGCTGCTGGTCGGCGGCCTGCTCTATCTGCTGCTCACCGTCCCGCTCTCGGCGCTGGCCCGCCGACTCGAGAACAGGGAGGGCCACAAGTGAACGCGCCGCTGGTCTCCATCAAGAACCTCCACAAGCGGTTCGGCGACCACGAAGTCCTCCGCGGCATCGACCTCGACATCGCCGAAGGCGAAGTCGTGTGCGTCATCGGCCCCTCCGGTTCCGGCAAGTCCACGCTGCTGCGCTGCGTCAACCTCCTGGAGACCCCCACCGCCGGCACCGTCCTGGCCGCGGGCCACGACATGATCGGCCCCGACGTCGACCTCGACGCCGCCCGCCGCGACATCGGCATGGTCTTCCAGCACTTCAACCTCTTCAGCCACCTGACCATCCTCGACAACGTCGCCATCGCCCAGCGCCGCGTCCTCGGCCGCTCCCGCGCCGACGCCGAAGCCGAAGCCCGCCACCGCCTCGACGAAGTCGGCGTCGAAGGCAAGGAGAAAGCCAAACCCGCCCAGCTCTCCGGCGGCCAGCAGCAGCGCGTGGCCATCGCCCGCGCGCTGGCCATGGGGCCCAAACTCATGCTGTTCGACGAACCGACCAGCGCCCTCGACCCCGAACTGGTCGGCGAAGTCCTCGGCGTCATGAAGCGCCTGGCCTCCGAAGGCATGACCATGCTCGTGGTCACCCACGAGATGAGCTTCGCCCGCGAAGTCGCCGACCGCGTCGTGTTCATCGACGGCGGCGTCATCGTCGAACAGGGCCCGCCCGGCGAAGTCCTCACCGAACCCAGGACCGAACGCGCGCGGAGCTTCCTCCACCGCGTCCTGCATCCGGTGGACTGAGACAATACGAGGCATGAGCCTCCAGAAGACACTGTGGCGCGGCGGACGCGTACTGAGCCCCACCAGCCCGGACGCGACCGCCCTCATCGTCGAAGGCGACACCATCACCTGGGTCGGCGCCGACGACGAAGCCCCGAGCGCCGACCGGACCGTCGACCTCGCCGGAGCGCTGGTGACGCCGGCGTTCGTCGACTCCCACGTCCACCTCACCGGCACCGGCGCCACCCTCACCGGACTCCACCTCGCCGGCCCCGCCTCGGCCGCGGCCTTGCTCGAGAAGGTCTCCGCCCACGCCGCCGCGCTCCCCGACGACGCGCTCGTCCTCGCCCACGGCTGGGACGAGACCACCTGGGACGACCCGGCCACGCCGACCGCACGCGAAGTCGAGAACGCCGCCGGAGGCCGCCTGGCCTACCTCTCCCGAGCCTGCGGACACACCGGCATCGCCGGACCCCGCGTCCTCGCCGAGCACCCCGAACTGGCCGCCCTCGACGGCTTCGACCCCGCCGGCGTCCTCACCCGAGACGCCCACAAAGCCGCCCGCGCCGCCCTCAACAGCGCCGTCCCCGTCTCACAGCGCCTGGCCCTGGCCCAGGCCGCCCTCGACCGGGCCGCGAGCCTCGGCATCGCCGCCGTGGTCGAGCACGCCGTCCCCGCCGACGCCGACCCCCACGCCGAAACCGAGTTCACCGGACTGGTCGCCCTCGGCGCCGAACCGGGCAACCCGCACGTCTACGCCTGGTGGGGCGAACTGTGCGCCGCCGACAAGGCCCGCGACCTCGGCGCCCACGGCTGCGGCGGCGACCTGTCCGTCGACGGGTCCCTCGGCGCGCGCACCGCCTGCCTGCGCGAGCACTACCGCGACGACCCCTCCACCTCCGGGGCCCGCTACCTCACCGCCAGGCAGGTCCGCGACCACCTCGCCGACTGCCACCGCGTCGGCATGAGCGCGGCCTTCCACGCCATCGGCGACGGCGCGATCGCGACCGTCCTCGACGGCCTCGACGACGCCGAGACCGCCATCGGCCTGGAGGCCCTCCGCCAGGCCCGCCACCGCATCGAACACGCCGAACTGCTCGACACCGCCATGACCGCCCGCATGGTCCGCTACGGCCTCCACGCCTCGGTCCAACCGGCCTTCGACGCCGCCTGGGGCGGCGCCTCCGGCATGTACGCCGCCCGTCTCGGCACCGAGACCGCCCTCGAAGCCAACCCCCTCGCCTCCCTCTCCGGCGTCGGCGTACCCCTCGCCTTCGGCTCCGACGCCCCCGTCACCCCCCTGGACCCCTGGGGCGGCGTCAGAGCCGCCGTCCGACACCACAACCCCCGGCACCGGCTCGGCACCGCCACCGCCTTCACCGCCGCCACCAGAGGCGGCTGGCGCGCCCTCGGCATCGACGACGCCGGCGCCCTGTCACCGGGCATGCGCGCCGAATTCGCCGTGTGGGATCTCACCGACGACGCCCTCCCCGATCTGAGTGACCCGGCCGTCCCGCACCCGAAGTGCGCCACCACCGTCGCCGGAGGCCGCGTCATCCACGACGAGTCGTGACCTGCGCCGATGCGAACGCGCGCAGCGACGTGAGAAAAATTGCCGGGCCAATATCGCCACCCGGTTGACGCCGACGGGGCGGTTTGGCTTACGGTGGTCTGGTCCTCGGCGATCAGCCCGAAACGGGCAATCGCCGAACGTCGGGGGCGACTCGACTTGCTTTGCTCCCACGCAGACTGGACAAGACAGCAACGCGGCCGCATTGCTGTCGGCGGCCAGGTCCAGATCGCGGGGGTCGGCGGAGGAAGGCGAGCCGGTCGCCGGTGGTGGACCCGCAGCAGACGTAGGTGATCCCTAGACAACAACCCGCAGTCGGTCAGCCAGACGGCTGCGAGTTGGTCCGAAGATCACCAGCCGACGCCGCCGGGGACACCGGCCGTACAGGGACTGGGAGAAACCCGTGCGAGGGGCGTAGCCGGACACAGCTACGCCCCTTTGCCGTCCCTGCGGGTAGGCTGGATCAGCCCCCGACACGCACAAGGAGCACCTCGATGAGCACCGTCATCGACGACCGCGCGGCCACGGACGAGCCCGAAACCGCTCCGCGGCCCCGTCGCCGGCCGCTCACCGACACCCCCCTCGGCCCCCGCCTCAACCTCCCGGCCGCGCTCGCGCTCGCCGCGCTCTCCGGCGCCCTCGCCGTCCCCGCGTTCCCGCCCTACGGCTGGTGGCCCCTCGCGGCGATCTCGGTCGCCGGCCTCGGCGCCGCCGTGCACCGCCGCCGCCTCCGCGCCGGCCTGGGCCTCGGCTTCGTCTACGGCCTGGCGTTCTTCCTGCCGCTGCTGTCGTGGACCTCCACGCAGGTCGGCCAGTGGCCCTGGGTCTTCCTCGGCGCCCTCGAAGCGCTCGGCACCGGCCTGCTCGGCGCCGGCCTGGCCGCCTGCTCCCGCCTCATCGACCGCCACCGCTGGATCTGGGCGCCGCTGACCGGCGTCGCCTGGGTCGCCCAAGAGGCCCTGCGCGACCGCCAGCCCTTCGGCGGCTTCCCATGGGGCCGCCTGGCCTTCAGCCAAGCCGACGCGCCCACCGCCGCCGCCGCATGGCTCGGCGGCGCACCCCTGGTCACCTTCACCGTCGCTCTCACCGGCGGCCTGCTCCTGACCGCCGTCCACCGCCGCCCCGACTGGCGCAAAAGCGCCTCCTTCATCGCCGCCGCGGCCCTGACCACTCTCGCTCCCGCCGCCCTCCCGACCGACGCTACCGCCCCCGACGGCCCCACGATCAACGTCGCCGTCGTCCAAGGCAACGTGCCGCGCCTGGGCCTGGAGTTCAACGCACAGCGCCGCGCCGTCCTCGACAACCACGTCACCGCCACCTTCGACCTCGCCGAAGCCGTCGACGCGGGCACCGCCGAACGACCCGACCTGGTCGTCTGGCCCGAGAACGCCTCCGACATCGACCCGCTGCGCAACCAGGACGCCCACGACCTGATCAGCCAGGCCGCCGCCGCCATCGACGCGCCCATCGTCCTGGGCGGCATCGTCCACGGCGACAACGGCGAGCGCTACAACATGAGCATCGTCTGGGACCCCGCCGACGGCCCGGTCTTCCAGTACGCCAAACGCCACCCGGTGCCCTTCGCCGAATACGTCCCCCACAAGGACTTCTTCCGCACCGTCGCCGGCTGGATCGACCAGCGCATGGCCGACGGCATCGACTCCGTCGCCGGCTTCGAGGCCGGAACCGAACCCGGCGTCATCGAAGTCGGCGACACGACCCTCACCGGCCTGATCTGCTTCGAGATCGCCTTCGACGCCGAGACCACCGCCTCCGTCCGCGACGGCTCCCAGCTGTTGGCCGTCCAGACCAACAACGCCACCTTCAACACCGCCGAAGCCCGCCAGCAACTGGCCATGGTCCGGATGCGCTCGATCGAACACGGCCGCGACGGCCTCATGGCCTCCACCGTCGGCGTCTCGGGCTTCACCGACCACACCGGCACGGTCCACCAGGCCACCGGATTCAACACCGCCGCCGTGATCCAAAAAGATCTCACCCTCTCCGAGCGGTCCACACCGGCCACGCGAGCCGGTATCCTGCCCGAAGCAGCACTCACCGGCGCCGCCGCGGCCGCACTGGTGGCCGCCGGAGCGATCGGCCTGCGCCACCGCCGCGCCGACCGGCACCGGCCGGACACCGCCACGTCGACGCCAGCGGAGACGTAGCCCCACCAAGAAAGCACCGTCATGAGCACCACTCCGGACCGGCCGACGACCGGCAACGACACCGGCCCGGCGCTCGTCGCCATTCCCACCTACAACGAGATCGACAACCTCGAACACACGGTCGCGGCCGCCCGCGCCGCCTGCCCCACCCTCGAGGTCCTCATCGTCGACGACAACTCTCCCGACGGCACCGGCGACCTCGCCGACACCCTCGCCGAACGCGACGACCGCATCCACGTCCTCCACCGGCCCGAGAAGCACGGCCTCGGCGCCGCCTACCTGGCCGCCTTCGACTGGGCCTCCCGACACGGCTTCCGCACCGTCGTCGAAATGGACGCCGACGGCTCCCACGACCCAGCCGACCTGCCCCGCCTCCTGGAAGCCCTCGACGAAGCCGACCTGGCCATCGGCTCGCGCTACATCCCCGGCGGCCGCGTCCGCAACTGGCCCTTCCACCGCCTGGCCCTCTCCCGCGGCGCCGGCATGTACACCCGCCTCCTGCTCGGCCTCGATGTGCAGGACGTCACCGCCGGTTACCGCGCCTACCGGCTCGACGCGCTCTACAAGCTCGAACTCGACACCGTCGCCTCCATCGGCTACTGCTTCCAGATCGACCTCACCTGGCGCGCGGTCAAAGCCGGCCTCGCCATCCGCGAAGTCCCCATCACCTTCACCGAACGACGCGCCGGCGCCTCCAAGATGAACCGCTCCATCACCGTCGAAGCGCTCCGCAACGTCACCCGCTGGGGCCTGGCCCACCGCACTCGGCGACTGCGGAACGCGTTCAGGCGTGGCAGAATCGAAGCGTGACCCACAGCCGAACGCCGCAGACCCCGACCAGGGCGCCCTATCCGATTCGGCTGGCGCTGGCGGGGTGGATCGTCGCCGAGGCCGCCGCGTTCTTCGGGCTGGCCCACCTGATCGGCGCCGGCTACACCGTCCTGGTCTTCATCGCCACCAGTCTCCTGGGCCTCGCCGCGCTGCAGTACGCCGGCGCGAAGTCGCTCAAGGCCGCGCGCGAGTACCTCGACTCCGGCGGCGATCCGTCGCGCCGGCCGCCGGGCGGCTACGCCGTGGCCGGGGCGATCTGCCTGATCGTCCCGGGGTTCGTCACCGACCTGGCCGGAGTGCTGCTGCTGTTCCCGCCCACGCGGGTGCTCTTCCGCGGCCTGGGCCGTTACCTGGCCTCGCGGACCCCGCCGTTGCGGTTCGGCCGCCGCCGCGGCGGCGACGTCATCGACGGCGAGGTGCTCGACGAGCGCGACGCCGGACCCGAATCCGGGCACGGAAAAGGGCCCCGGTCCCTAGAGTGACCGGAGCCCGTGAGCCGCTTGACCGCTAGTTCTCGCCGCGGCGGGCGCGCATCTCCTGGAGACGCTCGTCGAGGATCTCTTCGAGCTCCTCCATCGACCGGCGCTCCAGCAGCATGTCCCAGTGCGTGCGCGGCGGCTTGGTCTTCTTCGTCTCGGGCTCCTCGCCGTCGACGAGCTTGGCCGTGGAACCGTCGAGACGGCACTCCCACGTGAGCGGGATCTCGGCCTCGACCGCGAAGGGCACCTCGAAACGGTGGCCCTGCGGGCACACGTAATCGCGGGTCTGGCGCGGGGCCAGCTCCGTGTTGCGGTCTGATTCGTAGCTGACGGCCCCCAGACGCGAGCCCCTCAGCATTCTGTCGCCCATGTTCCCCTGCACTTTCTTGAGCACTTGCCCGGAAAAACGCTGCCGGCCTTCTCGGCCGCCCCGCCCATCACGCCGAATCGCGGGGGTTCGCAGTGTGCAACGCCGTGGCCCGTCCGAATGTTTCCTGACGCCGACCCCCAAGTCTGACGCGGTAGGGCTTCGGTCGCCACGGTCGTCCCCTTGAAGTGTGACACAACACCGTCTCATTTCCGCCACGGCGAACTCCCACGCCGGTAACGGTGTCCCAAAGCACGGGAACAGTGTACCGCTATGTGGCAACGCGAGCGCGGATCGTCAAAGCCGGTGCGGCGGCGTGTTCCCGACCGCCTCGATCGCCCGACGCATCGGCACCAGCGCCAACAGCAGCAGACCCAGCGCGAAGAACGCCACCAGCCCCACCACGCCGGCCCGCATGTTCCCGGTGAACTGCACGACCAGACCGAACATCAACGGGCCGATCCACGAAGTGCCCCGATCGGCGATCTGGTACACCCCGAAGTACGCCGCCTCCTTGCCCGCGGGGACCAACTGGCTGAACAGCGACCGCGACAGCGCCTGCGTGCCGCCCATGACACACCCCAGCAGCACCCCCAGCCCCAGGAACGCCAGCACGTTCCCCACCGGCAGCCAGTAGGCCGCGACGACGATGCCGCTCCAGCCCACCAGCCCGAGCATGACCGTCTTGTACGCCCCGATGCGCACCGCGATCTGCTTCATGCCCAAAGCGCCGCCGAAATTGACGAACTGCACCAGCAGGATCGCCAGCACCAGCGCGTCGGCGCCCAGCAGCAGCTCCTGGTCCCCGTAGGTGCCCACCATCGCCAGCACCGTCGAGATCCCGTCCGAATACAGCAGGAACGCCGCCAAGAACAGCAGCGTGTGCGGATAGCGGCGCATCTCGGCGAGCGTCGACCCCAATTGCCGCAGCAGCGGCACCGTCGTGTCCACCACCGGCCGGCGGTCCGGGAGCCTGACCAACGCGAACAGCGTCCAACCGGCCCACCACAGCCCCGTCGCGGCTATGCCGTACTGCACCGCCGTCAGCTCCGAGACCCCCAACGCCTGCGCGGTGTTGATCGAAACGAGGTTCAGCGCCAAGAACACCGCCGCCGCCAAGTAGGCGAAGGCCCACCCGGTCGCCGACATCCGGTCCCGATCATTCGGGCCGGCCATCTGGGGGAGGAACGAGTCGTAGACCACGATCGAGGCGCCGTAGCAGACGTTCGCGGCCAGCACCAGGAACGCCGCGAGCAGATACTGCCCCGAATCGGCCGCCACGAAGATGAACGCGAACACCAGCGCCGACCCGGTGAAGGCGAACACCGCCAGCATCCGCCGCTTGTAGCGGGTCCGATCGGCCGCCGCCCCCACGATCGGCAGCGCCACCACCGTCAACAGCACCGAAGCCGAAGTCGTGTACGCCCACAGCGACCCGATCGGCACCGCCGCCCCGAACACGTCGACCCGCACGCTCGAACAGCCCTCCGAGCAGCCGGCGGCCACCGACGCCAGGCGAGTGAGATACACCGTGCCCAGCACCGTCATGACCGTCGTGATGAACGGCTGGTTCGCCCAGTCGTAGGCGTACCAGCCGATCCGTTCGCGACGGGTCGAACGCGGCTGTGATTCCATGAGCAAGGACAACTTCGGGCTCGCTTTCGAATACCGGGCCGGGCGAGTGCCACGGGAGCTCCGACAAGGGCAGACAGCCATCCTCCCACCGTCCCGGTGAACGCCTCTCATCGCCCGCGTGAACACTGACAGGGTCTCATCGCCGATGCGCGGCACCAGTAAGGTGTGGGCAGACTTGGCTCATTTACGGCTCGCAAGCATCGCCGAGGGAGAGTTCTCACATGCACGTGCTCGGAATCGATTTCGGAACCTCGAACACCGTCGCCGTGCTGCGCTCGGCCGACGGGCGCGTCCGGCCGCTCCTGTTCGACGGTGCGCCGATCCTGCCCTCGGCGGTCTACTACAACTCCGACGGCCGCATGCTCGTCGGCCGCGACGCCGAACGCAACGCCCGCATGGACCCCGCGCGATTCGAGCCCAACCCCAAGCGCCGCATCGACGACGGCTCGATCTTCCTCGGCGCCTCCGAGATCCCGGTGCCCCAAGTGTTCGCCTACGTCCTCCAGCAGGTCGCCCTCGAAGCCCAGCGCCAAGCCGGCCAGATGCCCGGACAGGTCCGCCTGACCCACCCGGCCCGCTGGGGCGAACGCCGCCGCTCGATCCTCGTCGACGCCGCCCGCCTCGCCGGACTGCCCCAGCCCCAGCTCATCCCCGAACCGGTCGCCGCCGCCTCCTACTTCACCTCCGTGCTCGGCACCGCCGTCCCGCCCGGCCGCAGCCTCGCCATCTACGACCTCGGCGGCGGCACCTTCGACGCCACCGTCGTCCGCCGCACCCAGACCGGCTTCGAAGTCCTCTCCGAAGAAGGCATCGGCGACATCGGCGGCCTCGACTTCGACCACGGCATCGTCGAACACCTCGGCAAGACCTACGGCGTCTCCCACCCCGACGACTGGCGCCGCCTGCTCAGCCCCGCCGACGACCGCGACCGCCGCTACCGGCGCATGCTCTACGAGGACGTCCGCGGCGCCAAGGAGACCCTCTCGCGCACCGCCAGCGCCGACATCCACCTGCCCGCGCTCGAAGTCGACGCCCACCTGACGCGCGCCGAATTCGAGGACATCGCCCGCCCGCACCTGGAGCGCACCGTCGACTGCCTCCAGCGGGCCATCGGATCGGCGCGCATGAACCCGGCCGACCTGGTCGGCATCTTCCTGGTCGGCGGCTCCTCGCGCATCCCGATGATCTCGCAGCTGATCCACACCAAGCTCGGCGTGCCGCCGCAGACCTTCGAACAGCCCGAGACCGTCGTCGTCGAAGGCGCCGTGCGCGCCTCCACCGGCCCGGCCCACCCCGAGACGCCCGCAGGGCCCACCTCCGGCGGGCCCGTCTCGCCGTCGGCGGGCATGAACGCGGGCCCGCGCCCGCCCGTGCAGGCCCCGCAGATGCTGCCGCCGCAGACGCCGATGCGCCCGCAGGCCACCACCCCGCAGCCGATGGCCCAGCAGCAGCCCGCCAGGCGCCCCCTCCACCAGGAGCCGGCGGTGCTGGTGACCGTCGCTTCGGTGGTGATCTTGTTCGTGGTCTTCTTCGTGCTGCTGGCGAACATCCTCAACTAGGGCCTAGTCGCCGGCGCGCTGGCGGACGGCGGTGTAGCCCGCGCGGCGGTTGAGTTCGCCGATCTGGCGCTCGAGCCATTCGATCTCGGTGAGGTTGACCGAGCGGTGGATCTGCATGAGTCCTTTGCGGAACGGTGATTCGAGCAGTTCGGGCGGCACGGGCCTGCCGTGCTCGTCGAAGAACAGCTGGGTCGGCTGATGGAGGAATTCGCGCCGCCTGGCCAGCACGATGGCCTGTTCGCGCGGGTTCTCCAGGTGGTGCATGAACGCCAGGAGGACGTACCACTTGTTGTCGTCGGTGATGAACGTCTGCTCGGGGTTGCGCAGCCAGCGGCGCAGCTGGTCGGTGCCGTCCTGAGTGATCTCGAGCATATGGCGGGGCGCGGCGACCGAGCCGGGCGCGGTGCGCCTGGTGAGGCAGCCGGCCTCTTCGAGCTTCTTGATGGTCGGGTAGAGGGTGCCGTCCGCGATGGGGCGGACGTGGCCGGCCAGTGCCGCGACGCGGTTCTTGAGGTCGTACCCGTGCAGCGGGAAGTCCCGCAGGAATCCAAGTATCGCCATCTTCAACATGCGTCCATTATGGCAGAAACTGCAATATATATCGACACCAATGTAAGAAGCATTTGTCAGCGTCCGCCGCATTCGAACACCCCAATGAGGAGCGCGGGCTCCGCCCGCGTCATCGGCGACGATCTTCAGGGTCGCAACGGCGTTCTCGGCGTGCCGATTCCACATGGGGCCGCGGTGCGTCGACCCAGGGAGCGGCGAAGTAGTTGATGGATTAAGAGATATATCGACTCCGAGGTAAGTGACCTCGTCGCATTCCTCACCTTAAGGCCAAACCGAAAAGGCGCGCGGGCTCCGCCCGCGCACTCACCGAAAAACAATGCGGAGTGACCTTAGAGGAGGCCGAAGAAGCGGAGTGCCATGTAGCCGGAGGCGCCGAGAAAGGCGATGAGGAGCAGGAGTACCACCCATCCCGCGGCGGCTTCGAAGAGGCTCGGTCGGCCGCTGTCGCCGGTGGCCTGGACGACCGGCTCCCAGTGCTCGTCGTCGAACAGGCGCATCGGGGCGATCGCTTTGGCCGGCGGGTACCAGGCCTTGGCCTGGCGGTCGGCGGCGGTGCGGTTGACCGGTTGGATGCGGCCGCG
Source organism: Glycomyces halotolerans (assembly GCF_054779575.1). Lineage (NCBI taxonomy): Bacteria > Bacillati > Actinomycetota > Actinomycetes > Glycomycetales > Glycomycetaceae > Glycomyces > Glycomyces halotolerans. Next base: position 46,589 of record NZ_BAAGXZ010000019.1, on the reverse strand, counting down.
CCGGTTGTATGTGAAGATGGCCACTTCGGACTCGTCGGCTTTGGTCGCCAGCTCCTGGGAGCACGGCATGGAGCAGTACAGGTGCCGTTTGACGTGCGGGGAACCGGTGCCGACGATCATGGGGATGTCGCCGGCCCCGAGTTCCCGGCCGGGGGGTTTGATGGCGGCCACGGTCCGGGCGGACTCGACCGCGGCGGTCCACTGGGGTGTCGCCAGTCCGTCGGCGTCGTCCTTGTCCAGGTGGCGCAGGTGGCTGCGCATGAGGCTCTGCAGTGCGAAGGCGTGCGGCGGGACGTTCGGAGCGATGTCCATGCTCGATATCCTTTCGGTTCCGGGCGACCGTGGACGTCGACGGCGCCGCCGAGGCGAGACGGAGCCACCTGCTGCAGTCTCACACAAATCGGGCGTCTCAGTCGTCCCAGAAGACCTCGATTTCGGCCCCGAGTTTCCGCAGGCGCTCGACCAGCTGCTCGTAGCCGCGGTTGATGACGTTGACATGCCGGAGCACCGAGGTGCCCTTGGCCCGGAGCATCGCCAGCAGCAGCACGACCGCCGGGCGCAGCGCCGGCGGGCAGACCACCTCGGCGCCCGACCAGCGCACCGGACCGTCCACATAGATTCTGTGAGGGTCGAGCAGTCGGACTCTGGCGCCCAGTCGGTTCAGCTCGGTCAAATAGATCGCGCGGTTCTCATAGACCCAGTCGTGAATCAGCGTCGAGCCCTCGGCGCACGAGGCGATCAACGCGAAGAACGGCAGATTGTCGATGTTCAGACCCGGGAACGGCATCGGGTGGATCTTGTCGATCGGAGCGTGCAGCTGCGAGGGATAGACCGTGACGTCCACCAGTCTGGTGCGCCCGTTCGCCGCCAGGTACTCCTCGCCGCAGGAGTACCGCAGCCCCATCTCCTCGGCGCACGCCAGCTCGATCTCGACGAACTCGATCGGCACCCGGTTGACCGTGACCTCCGACTCGGTCACGATCGCCGCCGCGATCAGGCTCCACGCCTCGATCGGGTCCTCAGAAGGCGCGTAGTCCACGTCCACGTCGATCTGGGGCCGTCCGTGGACGGTGAGGGTGGTCGTACCCACCCCTTCTATCCGCACGCCCAGGCGCTCAAGGTAGAAGCACAGGTCCTGGACCATGTAGTTGCACGAGGCGTTGCGAATGGTCGTGGCCCCCGGGTACCTGGCGGCGGCCATGATCGCGTTCTCGGTCACCGTGTCCCCGCGCTCGGTCAGCACGATCGACTCCGGCGCCTCGACCTCGTCCTTGACCGAGGCGTGGTAGCACCCGTGCGAGGTCTCCACCGACAGGCCGAAGCGCCGCAGCGCCACCATGTGCGGCTCGACGGTCCGGTCGCCCAGCTCGCAGCCCCCGGCGAACGGCAGCTCGAACTCCTCGTAGTCGTGCAGCAGCGGCCCGAGGAACATGATGATCGACCTGGTGCGCCTGGCGGCGTCCACATCGATCTTCGACAGGTCGAGCCGCTCGGGCGGGGTGATCTCCAGGTCCCCGTCGATGCCGAGCCAGCGGTACCGCACGCCCATGCTGCCGAGGACCCTCAGGATCCGGTTGACCTCCTCGATGCGCGCCACGTGCCGCAGCGTGGTGGTGCCGCGGTTCAGCAGGCTCGCGCACAGCAGCGCGACCCCGGCGTTCTTCGAGGTCTTGACGTCGATGGAACCCGACAGCGTCGCGCCGCCGCGGACGCGCAGGTGAATGGGGGCCGTCGCCGGAGCCGCACCGATATCGCTCGCAGACATGGCGCCAGACTAGCCGAAGTGCACCCCCGGCCGTGCCGATCGCGCCCAGGATCTCGCACCGCTGCCACCTGGCAACCGATCGAAAAGCGCCGCTTGCGGTTTCAGACGACCTCGTCGTAGTCGTCGGGCGCCGGGCCGATGCCCTCGGCCTCGCGCACCAGCTCGCCGAGCAGCTCCATGACCGCCGACACGGCCGGGCGCGCCTGACCGCCGCGCAATGTGACCGCTCTGAAGTGCCGGAACGGCGTGAACGGCCCCGAGACCGGCACCCGGACCAGGTCCAGGTGCGGCGGGAGGTCCACCAGCCGTGGAATGAGCGCCACGCCCAGGTGATGTGCCACCATGATCGCGATCACGGTCCACTCCCGGGCCTCGCCGACGATCGTCGGCCGGAATCCGGCGTTCGAGCAGGCCGTCAGCACATGCCGGCGGTGAATCGATCCGGGCACGCCGAGCACCCACGGCTCGCGCTCGAGCGACCGCAAATCGACCGCCTCGAGTTCGGCGTAGGTGTGACCGCCGGGCACCACCAGGTCGAACGGGTCGTTGAAGACCGTCTGCGAGTCGAAACGGATGTCCTCGGGAGGCGGATTGTCGGGTGTGGCCTCCACCAGCGCGAGGTCGGCCTCGCCAGCGAACAGCAGGTCGAAGCTTTCGGTGGCGTCGGCTTCGCGCAGGCGCAGTTCCATCGCCGGGTAGCGGTCGCGGGCCCGGTCGACCAGCGGCGCCAGGAGCGTGGCGATGGCGGTCGGGAAGCCGCACAGGCGCAGCAGTCCGGACGGTTCGCCTTCGGTGGCCTGGAGTTCGGCTTCGGCCAGGCGCCACATGGCTTCGATCGCGTCGATGTGGGCCAGCAGCACTTGGGCGCCGGAGGAGAGCCGCACGCGGCGTCCGTGCGGTTCGAGCAGCGGCACGCCCAGTTCCTTTGACAGCAGGCGGATCTGTTGAGAGGCGGCAGAGGTCGACATGTGCAGTGCCTTGGCCGCGCCCGAGACGGTCCCGTGGTGGGCTATGGCGCGCAGCACATGGAGTCGGCGCAGATCGATCACGGGAGCAGCCCCTCCAATGTTTAAGCCTTCACTTCACGATGAGTTTCGCAAACTCGAGCGGCCGCCGTGTTGTCCCCCGGGCGATAGAGGACTTACATTCGAGAGGCGGGCTCTTCGACCCGCACCATCCATTGAATTCCAGGCACTCTGTGAGGAGGAAGGCCCATGCTGCGCTGCCCGTTTTGCGATAGGCCCGACGATGAGCCGGTGACCACCGTGTCAGTCCATTCGTCGCCGTCGGGGGTCACCATGTGGACCCGTTGCGGCTGCGGTTCCCTCCAGACCAGGGAACTGCGCGGATCCCGGGCCGTGGTGACCGCCCGGAGCCGGCCGTCTCAGCAGCCCGCCGCCGCTTAAGGCCGCGGGCTCACCCCAAGCCCCCTTTCCACATGACGCCGCAGCCATTGCGGCTGCGTCGTCGTGCCCGATTCTCCTGCCCTCAACCTCATGCACGATTGGAAAGCTGACCCGAGATGCCGGACCTCGACCTGCGCATGGTGCTGCAGATCAGCGGAGCGCTGCTCTGCGTCGTGAACTACATCCTCATCCAAATTCGGCGTATTTCGGCCACCCAGCCTACGTCGCTGTTCATCGTCGCCTCCGGCGGCATCATCCTCCTGTCCTCGGCGATCATGGGCGAGGACTGGGGGCTCATTCTCCTCGAAGTCTCGTGGCTGGTCATGGTCTCGGTGACCCTGTTCGTCCGGTACCGCGAGACCACCGCGAACGCTTCGATGGCGAATGCCGCGGCCGTTCCGGCGGCCTTGACCACCACCGGCGAGTTCGAACTGGTCGGCGTCGGCGAGATGGAGAATGCCGCGGACATCCCCTCGGCCTTGACCACCACCGGCGAGCTCGAGTTGGCAGGCGTCGGCCGATAGTCTGCACGTGTGACAATCCGAGTGCTCATCGCCGACGATCAGGAGATGGTGCGGGCCGGGTTCCGGGCGATCATCGACGCGCAATCCGACATGGAAGTGGTGGCCGACGCCGCTGACGGTGTGGATGCCGTGTCGTTGACTGGGGAACTCCGGCCCGACGTGTGTCTGTTCGACATCCGCATGCCGCGTCTGGACGGCCTGGAGGCCACCAGGACGCTGCTGGCGGAGTCGAACGGGTCGGCTCCGCGGATCGTGGTGGTCACCACTTTCGACACCGACGAGTACGTCTACGGGGCGCTGCGCTCGGGCGCGACGGGATTTCTGTTGAAGGACTCGGGTCCGACGCTGCTGGTCGAGGCCGTGCGGGCGGCGGCCGACGGTGAGTCGCTGGTGTCGCCGTCGGTGACGGTGCGGCTGCTGGAGCGGTTGAGCGAGCCGGTGGCGTCCGGTTCGGGGGCCGAGCGGATCCTGACCGAGCGCGAGCTCGACGTGGTCGAGCAGGTGGCGCGGGGGCGGACCAACGCCGAGATCGCCGAGGCGCTGTTCGTGTCGGTCTCGACGGTCAAGACCCATCTTGAGGCGATCCGCATGAAGCTCTCGGCGCGCAACCGCGTCGAGATCGCCGCCTGGGCCTGGGAACACGGCGTCGTGGGGTAGTGGCGTGTACTCCCTCGCCGCCGATGAGCACACCAGTGAGACGGTCGTGAACAAGTCGCGGTTCGTCTGCACGCTCTACCGGGTGGCCTCCGAGGCGCAGGCGCGTGAGCGGATCGCCGCTCACCGCAAGGCGAATTGGGAGGCTTCTCACAATTGCACGGCCTATGTGCTGGACGGTGTCCAGCGGTCGGCCGATGACGGGGAGCCGGCCGGCACGGCCGGGGCGCCGATGCTGGAGGTTCTGCGCGGGCGGGAATTGATCGACACGCTGGCGGTGGTCACGCGGTACTTCGGCGGCGTCAAGCTCGGGGCCGGCGGTCTGGTGCGGGCCTATGGCGCGGCGGTGTCGACGGCGGTCGATGAGGCCGGCGTGGTGGCGCTGGCAGTGTGGTCGCGGTTGCGGGTGACGGTGGGGTATGCGCAGGCGGGTGCTCTGGAGGGTCTGCTGCGCGGCCGTGGTGACGTGCGGCTGTCGGAAGTGGATTTCGGCGCGGAGGTGCGGTTCGATCTGGCCTGCGCCGATGCGGTGGCCCTGACCGCTTGGCTGGCCGAGCAGACGGCGGGGGCGGCCGAGATCGAGGCGGCCGGTGAGCTCCGGGTGGAGCTGCCGGCCGGCGGAGCGGTGTGAGCGGAGGGTCGGTCGCCGTGGAGACCACTGCGAGTGTTAACGATAATGCGAGTCCGCTCGTCGAGCTGAAGGCCGACCCGATCCCGGCGGCGGCCGCATCGGGGCCTTGTAGGCTACGTTCGCCGGAGGAAGGGGGTGGTGCTCGGTGGCCGCACGTGGCGGTTCGGAGTCGCAGCAGCGGTTGAGCCGTGAGCGGGTCCTGCGTTCGGCGGTGGCGATCGCCGACGAGGGCGGGATCGGTGCGTTGACGATGCGGAGCCTGGCCTCGGCGCTGGGGGTGGAGGCGATGTCGCTGTACCACCATGTGGCCAACAAGGAGGCGGTCCTCGACGGTCTGGTCGAGGTGATCATGGTCGAGATCGAGCGGGCGGTGGCCGCCGTCGAGGGGCCGTCGCCGGAGTCCGATTGGAAGGGCGCGCTGCGGGCGCGGGTGCTGGCGGCGCGGTCGGTGATGCTGCGTCACCGGTGGGCGCCGGGGGTGTTCGAGACGCGGCGCGGCACGCATCTGGCGGTGGTGCGCTATTTCGACGGCCTGGTGGGCCTGATGCGCTCGGGTGGGCTGAGTTTCGACTTGATCCATCATGCGATGCACGCGCTGGGCAGCCGTGCGCTGGGTTTCAGTCAGGAGTTGTTCCAGCCTGAGAGCGGCCAAGAGGACGCCGCGGGTGAGGAGATGGCCGCGATCGCCGAGCAGGTGCCGAATCTGGCGGCGATGCTGGGCGAGGTGGCGCACGAGGATCCGGATTCGACGCTGGGCTGGTGCGACGACCAGTTCGAGTTCGAGTTCGGGCTGGATCTGATGTTGGACGGCCTCGAGCGTCTTCACGAGGCCGATTGAGCGGATCGCTTTCGCGTGATGGCGGATCGCTGCGCCCCTTGACAGCCTTACAAGGTAAGACTAGCGTGTGTCTTACAACGTAAGTTTCTTGAGGAGCGTCCATGAGAGCCGTCGTCCAACGCCGTTACGGCGCCCCCGAGCAGGTCCTCGAACCGGCCGAGGTCGACCGGCCCGAGCCCGGCCCGGGAAAGGTCCTGATCCGGGTACGCGCGGCCAGCGTCAACACACCCGACTGGATCGCCGTCACCGGCACCCCCTACGTCCTGCGCGCCAAGACCGGGCTGCGCCGCCCGGCCGCACCGATCCGCGGCACCGACGTGGCCGGCGTGGTCGAAGCGGTCGGAGCGGACGTGGCCGACCTGGCCGCCGGCGACGAGGTGTTCGGATCGTCCTGGGACGGCGGCTTCGGCGAGGCCGGGACCTTCGCCGAGTACACCGTGGCCCCGGCCGCGCAACTGGCGCGCAAACCCGCCGGGATCGGCTTCGCCGAGGCGGCCTGCTCGGTCATGTCCGGGCTGACCGCGCTGGCGACGGTGCGCGACACCGGCGTGGCCGGTCCGGGCCGGAGCGTGCTGATCAACGGCGCCTCCGGCGGCGTGGGGACCTTCGCGGTCCAGATCGCCCGGCACCTGGGCGCCGACGTCACCGGGGTGTGCGGGCCGAGCAACGCCGATCTGGTGCGCACCCTCGGCGCCGACCACGTCATCGACTACACCACCACCGACTTCACCTCCGGAGAGGCCCGCTTCGACCTCATCGTCGACAACGTCATGAACCACCCGCCCCGGCGCACGGCCCGCGCCCTGGCCGCCGGCGGCGTGCTCGTACCCAACAGCATCGGCACCTCCGGGCGCTGGCTCGGTTCGCTGCCGCGCATGGCCGCGGCCGCTGTGCTCGCCCGGGGGCGGACGACGGTGCGGTTCGCCGGATGCGATTACACCCGAGCCAACCTCGAGGCGATCGGGGAGCTGGTCGAATCCGGGGCGGTCAAGGTCGTCCTCGACGGGACCTTTGAGCTGGATCACGCGCCGCAGGCGGTGGCCCGGATGCTCAGCCACCGCGCCCGAGGCAACATCGCGGTCACCGTCGACTAATCGGAGGTGTCGCGGCGCAGCCGCTTGATGTTGGAGCGGCGCCGTTTGGCCTCGAGGCGGCGGCGCTTGGCGCCTTTGGACGGTTTGGTCGCGCGCCGAGCCGGCGGGGGAGCGGCGATGGCCCTTCGGAGCAGCTCGCCCAGTCGCTCGGCGGCCGCTTTGCGGTTCTGCAGCTGCGAGCGGAACTGCGAGGCGGTGACGGTGACGGTGCCCTCGACCAGACGCCCGGACAGTCGCGACCGCGCCCGCTCGGCCAGCGCCGGCGGCAGTGCCTTGGTGGTGTCGAGGTCGAAGGTGAGGGTGACGCGGGAGTCGGTGGTGTTGACGCTTTGGCCGCCTGGTCCGGAGGAGCGGGAGAACCGCCAGGTCAGTTCGGCGTCGGGGATGACGATGTCGTCGGTGACGCGGACGGGCACGGTCGGCCTCCTCTCGGGCGTGTTGGGGTCAATTGTGTCAGGTGCCGAGGTGGGGGCACGGGTTGCCGATGGCGTGGATGCAGTCGATGCCGAGCAGGTGGCGCATCCATTCGCGGCCTGGTCCGGTGTTGTAGGAGTGTGGGTCGATGGCTCGGTCGCCGGTGCAGTGGCCTGGGGTGGTGTCGCAGGAGCGGACGTCGATGACCAGTGCGGTGCGGAGGGGTTGGGGGTCGCGGGTGGCGGCGTTGTAGCGGACCCATCCTGACAGTGGTGTGCTGGTTGGTTTTTGGAACGGTTCGGTGGCGAGTTGGTGGAAGCTCTGTGGGTTCATGCCGCCGCGGTGGTTGACCGGTATGCATGCGGGGGTGAGGAGTTGTTCTTCGGCGGGGTAGGCGAAGTGTTGGGGGGATCCGGCGATGCGTTCGGGGGCGGTGCGTCGGTGCTGTGCGGGGTCGGGGTACTGGTCGGTGAGGTGGAGGTCGTCGATGGCGAGGATGAAGTTGTGGGGGCGTCCGTCGCAGTGTTGGAGGTTGGTCATCGGTTCGGTCCAGTTGGGGCCCCATAGGCCCGATTCGTTGGCGTCGCCGAGGTTGAGGCCGAGGCCGTAGTAGTCGATCTGTGTGGTGTCGCTGTAGTCGGCGGGGTCGAGGTTGGCGGTTTGGGTGACGAAGAGGTGGTCGGGGCTCCAGTCGTCTGATTCTTCTTTGCCGAGGAATTCGGCCATGTCGACCGGGGGGTGCTGGTCGGAGCGGGTGCAGGTTTGGACGGTGGTCTCGCCTGCGGGGGTGGTGATGCGGGCGTTGAGGCATTCGGGGCCGGTTTGGGTGTGGGTGTGGGCGGCGATGCCGAGGCGGTGGCCGGTGCCGTAGGCGTCGGTGTAGGTCTCCAGTCGGATGTCGGTGATGGTGAGCGTCGGTTCCCAGAGCAGGTCGAGGGTGAGGTTTTCGGCCGGTACTGGGAGGGTGCGGGCTTCGGCTGCGGTGGGGTCGTCGATGCCGGGGAGGAGTTCGGTTTGGTCGGTGAGGGCCTCGGCGGTGGTGAGGTCGTCGGTGTTCCAGGCGTAGGTGTGGCTGGAGGTGGGGGTGAGTGCGCCGCGGAGGGTGTCGTGCCAGCCGAAGTTCCAGGCGGTCATGATGGCGGCGGCGGTCAGTACGGCCGTCCAGCGGGCGCGGGTGGGTGCGGGGTGGAGTGTGGTGGGGCTCAACAGGCGGGGCACGGCCGCGATGCTATCAATGCGCGGCGGTGGTGTGGGGTTCCGTCAGTCCGTGAAGTCCTCAATGGTCATGATGACGGCGCCGGCTTCGTCGCTGGCGTCGAGGTCGACGGTGAAGACCATTGCCCAGTCGCGGTCGCCGGCGGGGTCGTCGATGACTTGGCGGACGGTCCAGGTGCGGCCGGATTCGGTGATGTCGAGGAATTCGCGTGAGCGTGAGGCGGTGTCGGTGCCGATGTCGTCGTGGGCGGCGAAGTACCGCTCCAGGGCCGTGTCCCATTTGGAGGCGGGCCAGCCGGTCTCGAGGGCCGCGAGCGCTTCGGGTCGGTCGGCGGCGGCGTGTTCGACGTGGCGCCAGGCGGCGTTGCGGACGGCGATGGTGAAGGCGCGGTGGTTGTCGGTGAAGGCGGTGGCGGGGCGGCCGACGTCGATGTCGTCGTCGGTGTCGGCGGGGTTGGTCAGTTGTTCCCATTCGTTGATCAGGGAGGAGTCGGTTTGGCGGATGGTTTCGCCGAGCCAGGTGGTGAGGTCGTCGAGTTCGTCGCCGCCGGCGTCGGCCGGGAGGGTTTGGATGAGGGTTTTGTAGGCGCTGGAGAGGTAGCGCAGGAGGAGGCCTTCGGCGCGGGGGAGTCGGTAGGCGCCGATGTATTCGCCGAAGGTCATGTGGTGTTCCCAGATTTCTCTGAGGATGGATTTGGGTTCGAGGTGGTAGTCGGCGGCCCAGGGGTGTGTGAGGCGGTAGGCGTCGAAGGCGTCGTGGAGGAGGTCGGCGAGGGGTTTGGGGTAGTCGATGTCGTCGTCGTCGAGTCGGTTCATGCGGTCGTAGTAGTCGAGGCCGTCGGCTTTCATCGCGTCGATGGCTTCGCCTTTGGCTTTGTTGCGTTGGGCGGCGAGGATTTGGCCGGGGCCTTCGAGGGTGGCTTCGACGATGGAGACGATGTCCATGGGGTAGGTGTCGGATTCGGGGTCGAGGAGGTCGAGTGCGGCGAGGGCGAAGGGGGCGAGGGGTTGGTTGAGGGCGAAGTGGTCGGGGAGGTCGACGGTGAGTTTGACGTCGCCTTGTTCGATGGTGATGATGCCGGCGTCGCGGAGGGTGCGGGCGATGGTGAGGGAGGTGCGGGCCATGCGCAGTTGTTGGGGGCGGTCGGCGTGGGAGTGTTCGATGAGGCGGCGTACGTGGGCGAAGGTGTCGCCGAGGCGGGCGAGGAGTCCTACGAGCATGGCGTGGCTCATGTGCATGCGGCTGGTGAGGGGTTCGGGCTGGGCTTCGGTGAGGTTGTGGAAGGTGTCTTCGGTCCAGCCGACGAAGCCTTCGGGTGGTTTCTTTTTGGCCATTTTCTTGCGTTTTTTGGGGTCGGTGCCGAATTTGGCCAGGGCTTTTTCGTTTTCGATGACGTGTTCGGGGGCTTGGCAGACGACGTAGCCGCGGGTGTCGTATCCGGCGCGGCCGGCGCGGCCGGCGATTTGGTGGAATTCGCGGGCGCGGAGGCGGCGGGTGCGGCGGCCGTCGTATTTGGTCAGGCCGGTGAAGACGACGGTGCGGATGGGGACGTTGATGCCGACGCCGAGGGTGTCGGTGCCGCAGATGATTTTGAGCAGGCCTTGTTGGGCGAGGCGTTCGACGAGGCGGCGGTATTTGGGGAGCATGCCGGCGTGGTGGACGCCGATGCCGGATCGGACGAGGCGGGCGAGGGTGTGGCCGAATTTGGTGGTGAAGCGGAAGCCGCCGAGGGCGGCGCTGATGGCGGTTTTGGCGTCTTTGTCGATGAGTTTGAGGCTGGCGAGGGCCTGGGCGGTCTCCAGGGCGGCGGCTTGGGTGAAGTGGACGATGTAGGCGGGTGCGCGGTCGTGGCCGACGAGGTTTTCGACCGTTTCGTGGAGGGGGGTTTTGCGGTATTCGTATTCGAGGGGGACGGGGCGGGCGGCGCCGGCGACGAGGGTGGTTTCGCGGCCGGTGCGGGCGGTGAGGTCGTCTTCGAAGAAGGTGGTGTCGCCGAGGGTGGCGGACATGAGGGTGAATTGGGCGCGGGTCAGTTCGAGGAGGGGGACTTGCCAGGCCCAGCCGCGGTCGGGGTCGGCGTAGAAGTGGAATTCGTCGGCGACGACGGAGTCGCAGTCGAGGTCGGCTCCTTCGCGGAGGGCGAGGTTGGCGAGGATTTCGGCGGTGCAGCAGATCAGGGGCGCGTCGGGGTTGACGGCGGCGTCGCCGGTGAGCATGCCGACGTTGTCGGTGCCGAATTGTTCGCACAGTTCGAAGAATTTTTCGGACACGAGCGCTTTGATGGGGGCGGTGTAGAAGGAGGTGCGCTGATGGGCGAGGGCGTTGAAGTGCGCGGCGGCGGCGATGAGGGTTTTGCCCGAGCCGGTGGGGGTGGCGGCGATGACGTTGGCGCCCGAGCAGATCGCCATGAGCGCTTCCTCTTGGTGGTCGTAGAGGTCGATGCCGTTGTCGGCGGCCCAGGTGGTGAAGGCGGTGTAGATGTCGTCGGCGTCGGGCGTGTCGGTCGCGGGCAGGTAGTCGATGAGGCTCACAGCGTTCAATGGTGCCCGTCCGGGTTCGGCTCGGCCAGTCGGGTCACAGGTCGTAGGTCACCAGGACCGGGGCGTGGTCGGACCAGCGCTGGTCGTGGGAGGGGGCGCGGTCGACCCAGGCTTTGGTGGCTTTGGCGGCCAGGGCGGGGGTGGCGACTTGAAGGTCGATGCGCCAGCCGGTGTCGTTGTCGAAGGCGCGGCCGCGGTAGGACCACCAGGAGTAGGGGCCGTCCTGGTCGGGGTGGAGGGCGCGGACGATGTCGACCAGTCCGCGCTGGTCGTACAGTTCGGTCAGCCAGGCGCGTTCGTTGGGGAGGAAGCCGGCGTGTTTCTTGTTGCCGCGCCAGTTCTTGAGGTCGGCTTCGCGGTGGGCGATGTTGAAGTCGCCGCCGACGACCAGTTCGCGGCCTTGGGAGGCGGCGCGGGCGGCCGCTTCGCTCAGGTAGGGCCCGAATTCGGCCATGAACCGTTCCTTCTCGTCCTGGCGGGGCGTGTCGGTCTGTCCTGAGGGCAGGTAGAGGCTGCCGATGGTCAGGCCCGGGAGGTCGACTTCGGCGTAGCGGCCGCAGGTGTCGAATTCGGCCGAGCCGAAGCCGATCCGGGCTCCTTCGGGTCTCGTTCGGGTGAGTACGGCCACGCCGGCGCGGCCTTTGGCGCCGTGGTTCTCGGCCGGGGCCAGGACCCACTGCCAGGGGCCGGCGTCGGTGACCGCGGCGGGGATCTGGTCGGCGGTGGCGCGGACCTCTTGGAGGAGCACGACGTCGGCGCCTACGTCGTTGAGCCATTCGACCAGGCCTTTCTTCGCTGCGGCCCGGATTCCGTTGACGTTGGCGGTGGCGATGGTGAACACGTCGCCCAGCCTAACCCCGGCGCCTCCCAGGGGGCTCGGGGCCAGGGGGTGAGCTGTGTTTCGCCGCGTCGGGATGCGCCCGGCTCGGGGCGGGCAGCGCATAGACTACGGAACATGAATTCGGCGGCGGTGAGCTCGGTGGACCGAGCGGGCGGGCGATGGCTGCATCGAGCAGGGGCCCTGGCAGCCGGGCTGGTGTGCGCGCTGGCGGCCCTGGCGGGGCCGGCTTCGGCGCAGAGCACGAGCGAGGCCGAGGCCGGGGGGGTCATCATCGTCGGTGTCCCGGGCCTGTCCTGGGCCGACATCACGCCTTCGGAGACACCGGCGCTGTGGGACCTGGCCGGGCGGGGCGCGACCGGTTCGATGAGTGTGCGCACCATCGGGTCGTGGACGTGCGCCGAAGCCGGGTGGGTCAGTCTGGGCGCCGGTGAGCGCGCCGGTGGCCTGGCCGCCCGCGACGCCCACTGCATGGCGCAGTCGCGGATCCCGGCGCCGGTGGCCAGCGGCGGCGAATGGACGCTGCCGTGGTGGCCCGAGCTCGAGGACGCCAACGCCGCCTACAACTACGGGGCCCGGCTCGGGTCCCTGGCCGACGCGGTGGAGCACATGGCCGCCGAGCAGCAGCGTGCGGCCGAGGAGGCCGAGGTGGCCGGTGCCGAACCGGTCGAGGTCGAACCGGGCCTGTGCGTGGCCGCGATCGGCCTCGGCGCGGCCCTGGCCGCCGCCGACACCGAAGGCACCCTCGCGTTCTGGGGTCCGGATCTGGATGCGCTGCCCGAGGCGATGAACGCCTGCGACGTCGTCATCGTCGACCCCGGCGTCATCGTCGGCGACGAGACCGACGCCGACCCCGAGTCGACCAGCACCGACTACGACGCGATCGGTGAAGACGACACCGACGTGGCCACCGGCGAGACCGAGACCGACGACAATACCGCCGAGCCCGACCCGATCCGCATCGCCGCCGCCTCCGAAGCCGACGCCGCCATCCAGGACATCAGCGCCGCCCTGCCCGAACGCTGGCGCCTGATCGTCGCCGGCATCGCCGACGCATCGGCCCCCTCCGGGCTCCACCCGGTCATCTACTCCGGGCACGGCATCGAACCGGGATCGCTGACCTCGGCGACGACCGGCCGCAGCGGCTACGTGCAACTGGTCGACCTCGGGCCCACCGCGCTCGACGTCATCGGCGCCGACATCCCCGCGGCCATGTCCGGGCGACCGGCGACCGTCGAGGCCGACCCCGGCCACACCAGCGCCGGCGCGGTCGAACGCGGCACCGACGAAACCCAGGCGGCCGCCGCGGTCGCCGAGATCGGCTGGAAGTTCTACCTCGCCCTGGCCGCGCTCGGCATCATCGCCGTCGCCGCGGCCGCCTACCTCCTGACCGGCCCACCCCGCCTGCGAGCCACCGCCCGCAGCGTCTGCGTGTTCGTCTCGGCCATCCCCGTCGCCGGCGTCGCCGCCGGCATCCCCGGATGGTGGCGCACCGACAACCCCGAGACCACGTTCTGGCTCATCATCGCCGCCGTCGCCGCCGGACTGACCGTCCTCACCTGGCTGCCGCGGCTGCGCGAAGGCGCCCGCCCGGCGCTGCTGGTCGCCGCCGCCACCGCCGCCCTGATCGGCTTCGACCAGTTCACCGGCGCGACCTGGCCGCTGCACACCCCCATGGGCTACACCGCGCTGGCCGGCGCCCGCTTCGCCGGCCTGGGCAACTACTCCTTCGCCGTGTTCGCCGCCGCGATCATCCTGGTCATCACCCTCACCCCCTGGAGCGGCCGCGGCCGCTTCCTCGGGCCCGCCCTCATCGGCGCCGCCGCCATCGCCGTGGTCGGCGCCCCCACCCTCGGCCGCAACGTCGGCGGCACCCTCACCCTCGTGGCCGCGCTCGTCCTGGCCTGCCTGCGATTGTGGGGCCGGCGCCTGTCGGCCGGCGCGATCGCCGCCTCCGGCGGCATCGCCGCCGCCGTCCTCGCCCTCGCCGGCGTCCTCGACTACCTGCGGCCCGAAGCCGACCAGACCCACCTGGGCCGATTCGTCGGCACCGTCCTCGAAGGCACCGCCGGCGAAGTCCTGCTCCGCAAGATCGCCTCAGCGGTCGGCACCATCGGCACCCCCCTGACCTACCTCGTGGTCGCCGCCGTCATCGCCGCCGCCTGGATCTGGCACCGCCGCGGCCCGATCACCACCGACCGCACCGCCGCGGCCGTCACCGGCCTGCTCGCCGTCGCCGTCATCGGCTTCAGCGTCAACGACTCGGGCATCGCCATCCCCGGCTTCGCCATCGCCCTGGCCTTCGGCCTCCTCGCGGTCACCGTCGGACCGGCCGAGGCCGCGCCCGGCCACGCCGGGCCCGCAGCCGTCCAACACGCCGGCGACCGGGCCCCGGCCGCACCACACCACCGGCGGTGACCAGCGCCCAAAGACGCGTCGGACGAAGCGAGTATCGTGTGGCCCATGCGCGTGGCGACCTGGAACATCAACTCGCTCAAAGCCCGCCTCGACCGGCTGCTGGACTGGCTCGAGACCGCAGGGCCCGACGTGGTGTGCCTCCAAGAGATCAAATGCGCCACCGACCAAATCCCCGAAGCGGCCATCGAAGCGGCCGGCTACCGGATCGCCGCCCACGGCTCGGGCCGCTGGAACGGCGTCGCGATCCTCTCACGCATCGGCATCAGCGACATCGAACGCGACCTGGACGACCAGCCCGCATTCGACGGTGCGGTCGAAGCGCGCGCCATAGCCGCCACCTGCGGGCCGCTGCGCATCTGGTCGGTGTACGTCCCCAACGGCCGCGACGTAGACCAGCCCCACTACCGCTACAAACTCGACTTCCTGGCCGCCCTCAAAACCACCGTCGAAGCCGCCGCCGCGGCCCCCGCGCCCTTCACCGTGGCCGGCGACTTCAACATCTGCCCGACCGACCAGGACGTGTGGGACCCCGAGGAATGGTCCGGCACCACCCACATCACCAAAGCCGAACGAGCCGCCCTGGCCGACATCGAAGCGACCGGACTGACCGACATCATGCCCCGGCCCCTCAAATACGACCGTCCCTTCACCTTCTGGGACTACCGCAACCTCGACTTCCCCAAGAACCGCGGCCTGCGCATCGACCTGGCCCTGGCCAACGGCCCCGCCCGCGCCGCGGTCACCGACGCCTACGTCGACCGAGACGCCCGCAAAGGCAAAGGCGCCTCCGACCACGCCCCCGTCGTGCTCGACCTCGACCTGTAAGCTGCCCCATCTAGGAAGGCTCCCCGAACCAAGTGCGACGACCAATCCTCCCCACGGTGTGCCTCGCAGTGCTGTTGGCCCTGGTTCCCACCAGCGCGGCCGAAGCCGACCCCGACGAGGCGACCCTCGAAAGCGACCTGGCCGATGCCATCGAAGCCGTCGCCGACGCCGAAGACGACGTCACCGCCGCCGAAGAACGCGCCGAGGCCCTGGCCGAACAGATCGAACAGACCCAGGGCCTGCTCGACGAACTCTCCGGCGACCTCAACGACTACGCGGTCTACCTCCACACCGAAGGCGACCTGCGCACCACCGCCGCGCTGCTGTCGGCCGAGACCCCCGACCGGATGGTCGACGCGATGACCTTCACCGGCTACCTCGCCGACGAACGAGCCGCCCTCGTATCCGAAGCCTCGACGCTGCTGACCGAACTCGAAGCCGAACAAGCCGCCCACGCCGACGAAGTCGCCGCCGCCGAAGAAGCACTCGAAGCAGCCGAGGAAGCCGCCGACGACCTCGAAGACCAACTCGAGGAACTGCGCGCCGAACAAGCCGCCGGACCCAGCGGCGACGGCGGCGCCGGCGCACCCGACCCGGCCGGCAGCACCGGCTCCGAAGGCTGCACCGAAG
Source organism: Glycomyces halotolerans (assembly GCF_054779575.1). Classification (NCBI taxonomy): domain Bacteria; kingdom Bacillati; phylum Actinomycetota; class Actinomycetes; order Glycomycetales; family Glycomycetaceae; genus Glycomyces; species Glycomyces halotolerans. The sequence continues at coordinate 30,796 of NZ_BAAGXZ010000019.1, read as the reverse complement.
ACGACCCCACCACCGACGGGTGCCTGACCCCCCGCACCCTCCACCTCTACTACGAGACCCGCGAAGCCGGCTTCACCCGCTACGTCTCCTGCTACCGCTCCGGCGGCTCCGGTGAGCACCCCAAAGGCCGCGCCTGCGACTTCTCGGCCAACTCCAGCGGCTTCCAGAACACCGACGCGACCGGCGGCGACAAGGACTACGGCGACCGGCTCGCGGCCTGGTACGTCAACAACGCCGACGCCCTGGCCGTCCAATACGTCATCTGGTACCGCCAATTCTGGTCGCCCTCCTCGGGGTGGCGGTCCTACTCGGGCGCCAACGGCACCCCCGCGGCCGACCACACCAACCACGTCCACGTCTCCGTACGCTAGAAAGCACCAGCCTTGACACCGACCAGGACCCGATTCCTCACCGCCGCGCAGGCCGCGACCGACCTGCTCGCACACCCCGGCCTCGACCCGGCGTGGGAACAGCCCTCAGCGCTGGAGGGCTTCACCGTCGGCGGCCTGGCCGCCCACTTCGCCGCCCAGATCACCTCCGCGCAGGCCGCGATCGAAACCGACCCGGCCGACAAACCCGTCCTGGGCCTGTTCGACCACTTCGCGCAGGCCGCGTGGCTCGGAGGCGACATCGACAACGACTACAACACCGCCATCCGCTCCGGCGGCGAACAAGCCGCCCAGGCCGGGCCCGAGACCGTCCTGGACGACGCCCGAGCCGCCCTGGCCTTCCTCGAACGGGCCCTGCCCGGCCAGGACGCGGACGCGATCGGCGGCAACCCGCGCTGGCCGTACGCCACGACACTGGACGACTTCCTGACCACCCGGATCATGGAGATCGTCGTCCACGCCGACGACCTGGCCCACTCCCTGGGCATCCCGACACCGGTCTTCGACGCGGACGTGTTCGACACCGCCATGTGGGTGCTGACCCGCCTGGCCGCCGCTCGTCACGGCCAAAGGGCCCTCATCGGCGCCCTGGCCCGCGCCGAGCGGGCCCCCGAACGGATCTGCGCGCTCTGACACACCGATCAGAACGAACACCGGGGTGCATGTAGGGTCTCGAGATGGTCTCGCCTCCACCGACGGGCAAGCGCCGTGCCGCAGCCGCGGCAGCCTGGCTGGCCGTCACCTTCTGCGGCCTGGTCGGCGCGGTCTGGGCCGTCGGCTGGGCCCTCGGCGGCGGCAGCGCCCCGAGCCTGGCGACCCTCGAGCAGGCCACCCGCCTGACCTACCCCGGCGGCACCGACGTCATCGACGCCGACCTCGCCGAGACGGCCGCACCGACGCCCGGGTCGGCCGCCGAAGCGACCGTCGCCATCCCCGAAGCCGAATTCGGCGCCTTCATCGCCGGCAACGACATGGCCCCGCCGCTGCTGTCGGGCACCACCCCGGCCGGACACGCCACCGGCATCATCCCCGCCGGCTGCACCAGCGAGGTGTGCTACACGGCCACGTTCATCGTCACCGACGACGCGGTCACCGTCGAACTGCGCGTACGCCTGCTCTAGGCCGCGAACAGGTCGCGCTCGCCGCGTTCGAGCGCCAGCAGCCGCTCCTTGCGCCACAAGCCGCCCGCGTAGCCGGTCAGCTTCCCGTTCGCGCCGATCACCCGGTGGCACGGCACCACGATCGCCACCGGGTTCGCGCCGTTGGCCAATCCCACCGCCCGCACCGCCGCCGGATTGCCGATCCGGGCCGCGATGTGCGCATACGACACCGTCACCCCGTAGGGGATCTCGCGCAGCGCCGCCCACACCCGACGCTGGAACGGCGTGCCGTCCGGATCCAACGGCAGATCGAACTGCCGCAGGTCGCCGGCGAAATACGCCTCGAGCTGCTCGACGGCCGAGGCCAGCAGCGGCGTCGAACCCTCGGCGCCCCAAAGCGGCTCGACCCGATCGGCGCCGGTGTGCACGTACTTGATCCCGGTCTCGGTCGCCGATACCGCGATCGGCCCCAACGGCGAATCGGTCCGCACGAACCTCACTTCAGCGCTCACCGCGCCACCTCCTTCATCGTCGAAGCACCGGAGGGCACCGCGCCGGTCGGGTGCTCACTCCAGGCCCACAGGTACTGCGTCGCGTACGAGCGCCACGGCCGCCACGCCTCGGCGGCCTCGGCCAGCGCCTTCGGTCCGGTCGGCAGGCCGAACGCTTCGGCGCCGCGGACGACCCCGAGGTCGGAGACCGGGAACGCGTCCGGGTCGCCCAGGGCCCGCATCGCGATCATCTCGACCGTCCACGGCCCGATACCGGGCAGGCTCGCCAGGGCCGCTCGGGTGCGGGCCCAGTCGGCGCCCGGGCCGACTTCGATGCTCCCGGAGGCCAGCGCGGCGGCGAGGGCCTGGAGGGTCCGTTTGCGTGATGCGGGCATCGGCAGGTCGGCCGGGTCTGCTGCGGCCAGTGCCTCAGGGGTGGGGAAGAGGCGCGACAGGCCCCCTTCGGGGTCGTCGATCGGTTCGCCGTGGGTCTGGGCCAGCCTGGCGGCGATGGTGGCGGCCGAGGCGGTGGAGACCTGCTGGCCGATGACGGCTCGGAGCGCGTATTCGGTGTTGTCGGCTTTGCGGGGTACGCGGCGGCCGGGGGTTTTGCGGGCCGCGGGGCCGATGACGGGGTCGGCTTCGAGGGCGGCGGCGATGGCGACGGGGTCGGCGTCCAGGTCCAGGGCGCGGCGGCAGCGGGCGACGGCGGCGGTCAGGTCGCGCAGGTCGGTCAGGTGGAGGCGGCATTGGATGTGTCCGGGGCCGGGTTTGAGGGCGGCGATGCCGGTGCCGTGGGGGAGTCTGAGGGTGCGCCGGTAGGCGCCGTCGCGGCATTCTTCGAGTCCGGGTGCGGCCGTGGCCGCGAGGTGTGCGAACAGGCTTGCGGGTGCGAACGGTTCGCGGTAGGGCAGGCGCAGGCTGATCGCGCCGCCGGTGTCGGTGCTGGTGTGGCCGAGTCGGGCTCGCAGTTCGGTGGGGGAGCAGGCGTAGACCTCGGCGACGGTGCGGTTGAACGCTCTGATGGAGGTGAAGCCGGCGGCGAAGGCGATGCGGCCCATGTCGAGGTCGGTCGATTCGATGAGGGTGCGGGCGGTCTGGGCGCGGGCGGCGCGGGCCAGGGCGGCCGGGCCGGCGCCGACTTCGGCGGTCAGGAGGCGTTCGAGTTGTCGCAGTGAGTAGCCGAGCCGGTTTGCCAGGGCGGCGGCGCCGTCGCGGTCGACGACGCCTTCGGCGATCAGGCGCATGGCGCGGGCGCACACGTCGGAGCGGTAGTCCCATTCGGGGGAGCCGGGGGCCGCGTCGGGGCGGCAGCGTTTGCAGGCGCGGTATCCGGCTGCTTGGGCCGCGGCGGCCGAGGGGTAGAAGCGCATGTGGGCGTGTTTGGGTTTGACCGCCGGGCAGGAGGGGCGGCAGTAGATGCCGGTGGTGGTGACCGCCAGGTAGATCCAGCCGTCGAATCGGGCGTCGCGGCCGGTGACGGCGGAGGTGAGTTGGGCGGTGTTCAGGTGCATGTGCTCTAGCGTGCCCGCGGGGGCCGACACTGGCTAGCCGGAATGCGACATCACGTTTCGGGCAGGTGGAGGCGGTCGACCGCTTCGCGGCTGCGGCGGGCCGGGCGGCGGTCGTAGCGGGCGGTGGTGGCCGGGGAGGCGTGGCCGACCAGCGACTGGGTGATGGCCAGGTCGACGCCGGCGTCGAGCAGTTCGCCGATGAAGGTGCGGCGGAAGTCGTGGGGGGTGCGGCGCTGTTGGCCGGCTTCGACCAGGCGTTTGGTGAGCAGGTCGGCGATCGCCTGCCCGGTCATGCCGGAGAGGCGGTTGCCGTCGCGGCGCAGGCGCCCGGCCTTGTTGATCGGGCAGAACAGGGCTCCGGGGCCGTTGCCGCGGGTGGTCATCCAGCGTTCGAGGCGCTGTTGGGCCGCTTCGGTGAGGTAGACGTGGCGTTCTTTGTTGCCTTTGCCGATGATGCGGATGGACCGTTCGGCCCGGTCGTAGTCGGTCAGGCGCATCGCGGCGATCTCGCTGCGGCGGCAGCCGGTGGAGTAGAGGGTGGCCAGGACCGCGGCGTCGCGGGCGCCGGCCGGGCCGGGGTCGATGTCGCAGGCGTACAGGGCCGCGCCGAGCGCTTCGGCGTCGACCGCGGAGCCGACCGGCAGGCGGCGGGCCTTGACCGGGGCGATGTCGCAGGCGCGCTGGTAGTCCTCGGCGGTCATCAGGTCCAGGCGCCAGGCTTCTTTGAGGACGCGGCGCAGCGCGGCGAGGTGCTTGTTGATGTAGGCGCCCGACCAGCCGGCGTCGAGCATGGCCGCGCGCAGCCGGGAGGTGTGCTCGTAGCGCAGCAGGTGCCAGGGCTGGCCGGCGCCGGTGACCGATGCGTCGCCGGCCAGGAGGCCGGCGATGCGGTCGAGGCAGCCGCGCATGGTGCGGCGGGATTCGGCCGAGCCGAGCGAGTCGAGGTAGGCCCGGTAGGGGTCGGGTGCGGTGGTGGGGGCCGGTCGGGACTGCCATGGGGTGCGGTCGAGTTCGGCGGAGGACATGGGTCCCACCATAGTCGAGTCCGGGTTCGTTTCCGGGCTCGAATCGGGGCTGGGGCGGTGGGGCGGGCCCGGTCGTGGCAGGATCGGGGTATGGGCGCAGATTTCCACACCACTACGCTGCAGGTCCGGACCGGTTCGGGGGAGGCGGTCCAGGACTTGACCGGGGAGTGCGAGTCGTTCTTGTCGGACTCGGGCGCCGGGGACGGGCTGCTGAACGTGTTCGTGCCCCACGCCACGGCCGGGGTGGCGATCATCGAGACCGGTTCGGGCAGTGAAGCGGATCTGCTTCAGGCGCTGGGCGAGGTGTTGCCGCGCGATGAGCGGTGGCGGCACCGGCACGGCTCGCCCGGTCACGGCAGGGACCACGTCCTGCCGGGTCTGGTGGCGCCGCACGCGACCGTGCCGGTCGTCGACGGTCGGGCGGCCCTGGGCACGTGGCAGTCGATCTGCCTGGTCGACACCAATGTCGATAATCCTGACCGGACGGTCCGTTTGACGTTCCTGGGCTAGCGAGCCCGCTGCCCGCCCGCGAGTCACGCCGGAGAGCCCATGCGACGCACCACCGCCCGCCTGCACTGGTACAACGCGGTCCTGTGGCCGACGCTGCGGACCCGCCGGGAGTCCGATGCGGTGTTCGAACGGATGCGCCAGCGCGTGCGCTCGGCCTACGGGGATCCGCCGTTGTCCGATGCCGACCGGCGGGCGTTCGATGATCTGCGGGTGCTGCTGCGCTGTTTCGCGGGGTTGCGGGGCCTGTCACCGGTCGGGTGGCGCAGTGCGCAGGACCTGGTGCGGGTGCGGATCGAGAACCGGTACCGGCTGCGGCGGCTCAAGGCCGACCATCCGGGGATCGACGACGAGCCGATCGAGCGGCCGATCTTCGTGGTGGGGCTGCCGCGGACGGCGACGACGTTGACCCACCGGATCCTGGCTCGCGCCGCGGGCTGCCGGGGGCCGAAACTGTGGGAGATGCTCAACCTCGGTTTGGCGGTCGGCCAGTCCAGGCGCGATGAGCTGGTGCGGCGCACGCAGGAGCGGATGGACCGGACGTTGGCGATCAGTCCCGACTGGGATGTGATCCACCCGATCTCGGCCGACGGCGAGGATGAGGACTACTTCCTCAAAGACCATTCGCCGATGCACTGCGCGGCCGCTCCGATGTGGCGGTACCTGGACTTCCTGGCCGGGCACGATTTCCGGGCCGACTTCGCGTTCCTCAAAGAGGCCCTGCAGGTGCTGTCGTATGGGCGGCAGCGGTCGCGGTGGGTGCTCAAGCATCCGGGGAACCTGTTCAGCCTCGGCGCGATCGACGCGGTGTTCCCCGATGCGGTCATCGTGTGGACGCACCGGGCCCCGGACACGGTGATGGGGTCGATGTGCTCGATGGCCGAGAGTCTGCACCGGCTCCATTTGAAACCCGAGGCGGTCGATTTGGGTGAGATCGGGCGCATGTGGCTGGGGTTGCTGTCCGAAGGGGTGGCCGACGCCCGGGCGCAGCGGTCGGTCCTGGACCGGACCCGGTTCCACGACGTGGGCTACCACTGGTTGATGTCCGATCCGCACGAGTACGTGCCCGAGTTGTTCGAGCGGCTCGACCTGGCCTGGACGGCGTCCGACCGGGAACGGTTGGACGCGGCCTTGGATCGGCCGGCCGGGCGGCGGCGCCACGAGTACACCCTCTCGCGGTACGACCTCGACCACGAGCAGGTCGAGGAGGCATTCGGCGACTACTTCGACTTCGTCATCGGTCTCAACCAGCGGCGGCGCTGAGTCCGGCTCCAGGAGGGGCGACTACCCTTGGCAGGCGTGGTTGCAGAACTGGCCTCTCCGTCCGGGTACTCGATCGGCGAATGCGCCCGCCGGTCCGGTTTCAGCATGGACACCCTCCGCTACTACGAGCGGGTCGGCTTGATCGACGGCGTCGGCCGCACCCGCGCCGGGCAGCGGCGCTTCACCGACGCCCACCTCGAATGGCTCGGCACCCTCAAATGCCTGCGCGACACCGGCATGCCGATCGAGCAGATGTGCCGCTTCGCGGCCCTGGTCCGCGCCGGCGATGCCACCATCGACGAGCGCATCGAACTGCTGGAGTCCCACAAGCGGGCCGTGGACGATCGCATCGCCGACCTGGAGGCCAAACGGCGCTACATCGAAGGCAAGATCGACTACTACCGGGACGTGCGCTGAAACCGGTCGACGAGCCGCCCGCCCGGGGCGATACTCGCCGAGTGGACCACACCGAGCACGCCCGCGCCATTGCCGCACGATGCGCCGCGGCCCTGGCCGACCGGTGGGCGGCGACCGGTCTGGTCGGCCTGGCCGAGGAGGTCCACAAAGTCGCCGGGATGCTCACCGGCGGCCGAGCCCGCGCCGCCGCGGCCAACCGCGCGATCCTGGCCCTGCAGCTGCCGTCCCTGATCGCCGCGACCGCCTGCACTACATCAGCGAGAACGACCTGTGGGACGCCGTAGTCGCCTCCCGCGGCCCCGACTGGGCGCAGGCATGGGACAGCGCCTGCGGCGTGGCCCGGGTCGAACCGGCAGCCGGCTGCCGGGCGGCGCTGCGGCTCTACCGCTTGGCCGCCGACCGCCTCGGGCCCCTCCTCGACCTCCACCAGGCTGCCGTCGTCGACCTCGCCTGCACCGTCGCGGCCCGAGCATGAGGCCGACCTCACACCGGCCGGGACGGGCCCAGATCATCCGGCAGCGCCCCCAACCCTGCCAGCAACTCCAGCCGCCCGTTCTCGTCGAGCGCCTCATAGATGCCCTGGTCGAGCCGGTCGGTCTCGGCCTCGATCCGGTCGCGCCGCGGACCGGGACCCAGCGACTGGATCTCCTCGGCGGTCAAACCCGCATCGCGCCACGCCCGGCGGTGCGCATCGGCCCGGTGGTGGCGCAGCACCGCCAGCCGCGAGGTCAACACCGTGGCCGCATCGGCCCCGTCCGGCTCGAACACCGGCCGCAGCCCCGAAAACGCCGGCCTGCCGACCACCCCCGGGGCCTCCAACAACACCCCGACCAGCTCGTTCAACCGGTCCAGGCCGTCGAGGCCCGGCATGGTCGCGATCGGCCGCGACGCCCACAACTCCTCCGCGGCCGCGCCGACCGCCTCCTGCACCGCCGACGCCAACTGGCGGCCCTCAGCGGTCAAGCGCCACGCCCGGTCCTCGATCACCGCGATACCGCGTTCGATCTCCGCGGCCGGCTCGAACCGGTCACGGTAGACCGTGGCCGCCTCAATCGCCTCGACCGGGACCGCGTGGTCCAGCAGGCCAGGGTAATAGTCCGACTCCAGGCCCGGATGCAGCTCCCACTGCTCATAGATCGCCCGCAGCCGCGGCCGGGCGGCGATCCGCACCGCGATGTGCACCCGGTCGATCACCGGCCTGACCAGACGTGCGTACCTCACCGTCGGTTTCCCTTCCGCCCCCGATAGCATCGTGTGCCATGGTCGCATCTCCCGCACTGTCGGCGCTGGCCATCGAGTGCGAGCGGTTGTCGAAAGTCGTAGCGCGACTCGAGGCGCGGGACTGGGCGTCCCCGACCCGCTGCGAGCCGTGGGACGCCGCGGCCCTGCTGTGCCACATCACCGGCACACTCAGCCGGCTCGGACCGATGCTGGCCGGCGCCCGCCCGGCCTCGGTGAACGTGGACGCGGCCGGCTACTACCGGCCCGACGCGCGCTTCGGCCCCTCGACCAACCGCTCCCGCATCGACGAAGCGGCCCGAGCCGCCCGCGCCGGGGGAGCGGCCGCGGCCGCCGCGTTCGAGGCCACCTGGAGAGCCACGATCGACCGGTGCCGCGGCGAAAACGACCACGCCCACGTGACCACCCGCCACGGCGATGCGATGCGCCTGGCCGACTACCTGGTCACGCGCGTAGTCGAAGTGGCCGTGCACGGCATCGACCTGGCCGACGCGCTCGGCCGCGACCGGTGGACCAGCGACGCGGCCGCCCGCACCGTCACCGGCCTCCTCCTCGGCGAGGACGCGCGGCGACTCGACGCCCTCGGCTGGGACCGGGTCACCTTCATCGCCAAAGCCACCGGCCGCGACCCGATGAACACGACCGAACGCGACCGGGTCGACCGCCTCGGCCTCACCTGGCTGACCCTGGCGTTAACACTCGGCGGCGTAACCGAGCAGCGCGGCCCGCTCCTCAGGATCGACCGTCAGACCCCATTCGCGTTTGACCTCGACCCACGCCCACACATACGGACACCAGACCGCCTCGAGCGTCGGCATCCACTCAGCGGGATCCTGATCGGACTTCGACCGGTTCGACGAGGCGGTCACCGCCACCAGATGCCACGGCGCCGCCAACGAATTCGCGTAATCCTGCCGCCGCTCGGCCGTCCAAGCGTGCGCGCCCGAACCCCACGCCTCCTTGAGCGGCACGAAATGATCGATGTCCAGATCCCCGGACTCGGTGACGGTCTCACCGTCGTACATCGACACCCACTGGCCGGTCATCGACTCCCCGCAGGAAGCCTCCGTCAACCGCCCCGACCGGTCCTCGGCCACCAGCGTGTCATCGCGGGCGTCACAGCCGTTGCCGTCAGCGTCGCGCCAATGCGCGAACAGGCTCCGGTCATAACCCTCATCGGCCTCCTCAGCGACCTCCAGCGCCTCGATCGCCTCAGTCAGCGCGGCCGCATCGACCTCCACCGAGAACGGCAGGTACTGACCCATCTCCTCACCGGCGCCCGAACCGCCCGCCGCACCGGTCTCCTCGACCATCCGATCGAGCTCTTCCTCCACGGCCGCGCACGCGGCAACCAGCACAAGCACGGCCAGCGCGCACAACGCGGCCAGACGGGAACGGGTGGACATGATGCGGGGTCCTGTCTCAACAATCGAAAACGGGGGCGAGGCCGGCGGGTCGGGGAACCGCGCGACGCGAACGCAACCTAACACATCCGCGCCCGCCGCGACAGGGCCACGACCGCCGCCCCGGCGCGAAAACCCGCCACCCGAACGACCGAACAGACCCAAAACGTCACACCCGCGCGCGAGGATGAAAACGACAACATCCACATCCCGGCAAGGAGGCTCGGACATGGGATACCTCGCCCTCATCGGCACCAAGAAAGGCCTGTTCACCGCCACCAGCGACGACCGCCGCTCCTGGCAGCTCAAAGGCCCGCACGCACTCGACGCCGACGGCTTCACCGCCGTCTCCGAAATCTACGCCACCGCCTGCGACCCCGAGACCGGCCGCATCCTCGTCGGCGCCGAATCACCGCACTTCGGCCCCAGCATCTGGCGATCCGACGACCTCGCCGCCACCTGGCACGAACCCGAAACCGCGCCACTGGCCTTCCCGCAAGACCTGCCCTACCGGCCCCTGGACTTCTCCGAGTCCGCCGGCGTCGACCGACCCGACTCCGACCAGACCAACACCGTCAAACGCATCTGGCAGCTGACCTTCGGCGTCCAACCCGGCCGCGTCTGGGCCGGCGTCGAACCCACCTCACTGTGGCGCAGCGACGACGGCGGCCAAACCTTCACCTTCAACCAGGCCCTGTGGGACCACCCCGAACACGAGACCTGGGCCTCCGGCGGCGGCGGCCCGGCCGTCCACACCATCGTCCCCGACCCCACCGACCCCGACACACTCACCATCGCCATGTCCTCAGGAGGCATCTACCAGACCCACGACGACGGCCACAGCTGGACCGGCGTCACCAAAGGCATCACCGTCGACTACGGACCCGACCCCGAACCGGCCTCAGGCCAATGCATCCACAAGGTCGCCCGCGACGCCGCGGGCACCTTCTTCGTCCAAAGCCACGGACCGGCCTACCGATCCGACGACCCCGAACAAGGCTGGACCAACATCTCCGAACAACTGCCCAGCGACTTCGGCTTCAACATCACCGCCCACCCGAGCCGACCGGGCGTGGCCATGGCCTACCCCGTCTCCGACGCCATGGACCGCTTCCCACCAGGCCACCGCATCGCCGCCTGGCGCACCGACGACGCCGGCGACACCTGGACCAGCTGGGGCACCGGACTGCCCGACCAGAACTACTACGGCATCGTCCTGCGCGACGCCGCCTGCACCGACAACACCGCCGACCCGGCCTGGTACTTCGGCACCCGCAACGGCGACGTCTGGGCCGCCGCCGACGCCGACGGCCACTGGCACCAAGTCGCCGCACACCTGCCCGACGTCCTCAGCGTCCGCGCCATGGAGACCCGCTGATGCGCATCGACCTGAAGATCCCCGCCGCGCTGGCCAGCGAGTGCGGCGGGGCCCGAGCCATCGGCGTCGACGTCGACCAGGACGCGAACCTGGGCGACCTGCTGGAGGCGGTCCGGGCCGAGTACCCGCGGCTGGGCCGGCGGTTGTGCGATGAGTCGGGGCGGCTGCGCCGCTACGTCAACGTGTACGTCGGCGACGACGAAAGCCGGCGCCTCCAAGGCCTGGAGACGCCGCTGAAGCCCGGGCAGAGCGTGCAGGTGCTGCCCTCGATCGCCGGAGGCGCCTAGGACCGACCGTTGATCGACTCGACGTCGACGACGAATACGAGCGTCTCACCGGGCGCGATGACACCGCCCACGCCCGCCTGGCCGTAACCGAGCTCGGGCGGGATGACGATCAGGCGCCGGTCGCCGACCTGGGCGCCGATGAGGCCGTCGTTCCAGCCCTGGATCACCGGCGCCGAACCCAGCGGGGTGACCTCGAACGGCTCGGCGCCGCGGTCCCAGGACGCGTCGAAACCCGACCCGTCGGACCAGGAGAACCCGGCGTACTGGACCGCCACCGCGTCACCGGCCTGCGCCTGGACGCCCGAGCCTTCGACGACGTCGGCGGTGAACAGGTCCGCCGGCGGATCGCAGTCGGGCACGGTCACCTCCGGTTTCGCCGACACATCGGTCGACACCTCGACCTCGCAGCCCGCACTGACCTCGACCATGCCCGCTTCCTCTCCGCCTCCGCAGGCGGCCGCCGACAACGCCAGAGCGGCGGCGATTCCTGCATGCGTGAACATTCGGCTCTGTGCCACCGACGGAACCTACCACGGGGCCGCTACTCGTTCAGCCCGGTGACCATCTGCACGTAGTCGCCGAACGCCTCCTGCACCCGGTCGGGGTCCAGGCCGTACCGCGAGAGCGTGTACTCGTGGCGGCGGTCGCGGATCGGGCGGGCCCCGTGTCGGACTCCGACCAGACCGCTCGTACAGCGGCGGCACATGCGTCCACGGATCCGAGGCCACCGCGTGGTAGTGAACGTCCAGGACCGAGCCGGGCCTCAGCAGCGGCCGGGCGGCCCGGCCCCGCTCGATCGCCGAAGACGGCACCTCCGACACCGGTCCGGCAGACCACCGAATCGGCGCATGGCCTCCCACACCCGACGCCGCTACGCTTCAATGCGAGGCCACCCCAGCGACACAAGGAGCGACATGACCGACGCCCGAGCGATCGGCCCCGTACACCCGCTGCGCCGCGCACTCGCCTTCTGGGGCGCCGTCATCGCCGCCATGTGGGCCCTGCTCATCGCCGACTGGATCATCCCGGTCCCCTTCACCCAGTGGGGGATAACCCCACGCGAAACCGAAGGCCTCTTCCCCGGATTCATCGCCGCCCCGCTCCTGCACGCCGGCACCGGACACCTCATCGCCAACATGGTGCCCCTGGCCGTCATGGGCACCATCGCCGCACTCCGCGACTGGAGAGCCTTCACCATCGCCCTGCCGATCACCGTCCTCGCCTCCGACCTCGGTGTCTGGCTCACCTCACCGACCGGAACGGTCACCATCGGCGCCTCCGGCGTCGTCTTCGGACTCTTCGGCTACCTCATCGGCCGCGGCATCTTCCTGCGCCGCATCGGCGACATCGCCATCAGCGTCCTCATCATCGCCGTCTACGGCTCCATGATCCTCGGCGTCCTGCCCACCCGGCCCCACATCTCCTGGCAGGCGCATCTGTTCGGCTTCATCGGCGGCCTGATCGCCGCGCTCGCGCTGGCACTCGCGCAGCGGTCCAGGGCTATGGAAGGCGGGGGAGCACCGCTGCGGTGACCGGTGGAGCCGGTGATGCGCGCACCGAGCGGGTAACGCCAGGGGAGCGGGGCCGCAGCGCGGCGGCGCCGGAACCGTCCAGGCTCCGGCGCCGCGACTCGGCAAGTGCTGCGGGTCAGGGCAGTGAGTCCTCGGTGGCGATGTCGACCATCCAGCTGATGCCGAACTGGTCGATGCAGGCGCCGAACTCGTCGCCCCACATCTGCTTCTCCATCGGCATCGTCACCGTCCCGTCCGCCGAGAGCCGGTCCCAGTAGCGGTGGAGCTCGTCGGTGTCGTCGCCGCTGACGCTGATGGCGATGTTCTGCCCGGGCCGGTACTCCATCCCCGGGGGCGTGTCCGAGGCCATGAGCGTGAACCCGGCCTCGGTCTGGAGCTGGGCGTGCATGACCTTGTCCTTGTTCGGGCCCTCGTCGCCCATCTCGCCGAAGGTGTTGATGATCAGCTCGCCGCCGAGCGCGTCGCGGTAGAACTCCATCGCCTCACGGGCGTTGCCGTCGAAGCTCAGATACGGATTGAGAACCGATGCCATCGCATGCTCCTTTGCCAGTCGATGTCCTAAGCGACATCCTGCCAGCGCCGACCGACACCGGCGGCCGAATCGAGCGACGCCTGTCCGTTCTCGGTGATCTCAGCGTCCGGCGCACCGCTCGACGATGGGCATTGGAGACGAGACCCGTCGCGAACCCTGCTTGCCGCCGACGGGAAGGGGTTGTGGGCCCCGCTCGACACATAACTTGCGGGAACGTCACTTCTCGTGAGTTATATGGAGGACGAGGAGGAGCTTTAATTTCCGGTTTTTAATTACTAATTACGGAAATAAATAATGGTATGGTACGGCCATGTCGAAAACCGTGACGTTGTGCAAGCGATGTGGGAAGCCGATACCGCAGCAGGCCGGGCGCGGCCGTCCGCGCCTGTATTGCGCCGAGGGCGACTGCGCCTCGCAGGCCAAGCGGCAGCGCGAGCTGCGGCGGGCCACACCGGGCCTCGAAGGCGCCTTGGCGCGGGCCGAGGAACTCTACGAGCAGATCGAGCAGTCCATGACCGCCGCCTTGTCGCCCCTGGCCGAGGCGCTGCGGGCCGAGACCGACCCGGCCCAGGTCGAGGCCCGCCTGGCCGAGGTCCGGTCCGAGGCCGCGGCCGCCGTCGCAGCCGCCAGAGCCGAACGCGACGAGGCCGCAGGGCGATCCGAGGCCCTCGCAGAGCAGCTGGCCGACGCCAGGTCCGACCTCGAGCGCCTGCAAAGCCGGGCCGATGAAGCCGAGGACCGCGCCAAAGCGGCGGTCGCATCGCGACTGGAGGCCGTCCGCGCCGCCGAAGCGGCCGCGGACGACGCCCGGGCCGCGCGGTCCGAGACCGAGGAGGCGCTGGCCGCCAGGGATGCGGCCCGCTCCGAGGAGGCGGCCGCTCGAAGCGCGGCCGAGGCGGCCGGCGCCGAGCGGGACGAGGCGATCGAAGCCAGGGAGGCGGCCGAAGCGGCGGCGCTGGCCGCTCGCGGCGAAGCCGAGACCGCCCGAGCACGCGAAGCCGAGGTCGCCGCAGAGGCCGCATCGGCGGTCCGGGCCGCTGAGGCGGCGCTGCGGCGCTCCGACGAGCGCGCTTCGGCGCTGGTGTCCGAGCGGGATGCCGAGCGCGGTCGCGTCGAGGCGCTGCTGGCGGATCTGGCGGTGGCCCGGCGGGAGGCGCAGCTCTCGGCGCGGGAGGCGGCCGAGGCGCGGGAACGCTTGGCCGGCAAGGCCGATGAGGTCGAGGCATTGGCCGGTGACAAGCGGGTCCTGGCCGCGCGCCTGGAGTCGACCGGTTCGGACCTCGCGGCCGCCAGGGGCGAGGTCGATTCGTGGCGTGAACGCGCGCTGGCCGCCGAGGCCCGCTTGGAACGCGACCGGAAGTAAGGTCCGGTCGTCGCTGCTGCTCCCCTGGTCGGTCGCGACTGGACGATGCCGGGCCCCGCACCACCCGACCGGTGCGGGGCCCGCGCTTGGGGACCGGTCAGCCTGCCTCGCAGCTGACTTCGGGCGTGGCGGCGGCGCCGGAGCCGACGAAGCCCCAGGCTTCGACGGTCTGTCCGGCGCTGATGCCGGCGTTCCAGCCGACGTCGCGGGCCATGACCGTCGCCCCGGAGGCGGTCACGTCGGCGTTCCAGTGGCTGCTCAGGCTCTGGGAGCCCGGCCAGGTCCAGGTGAGGGTCCATCCGTCGACGTCGCTGCCGCCGGCGGTGATCTGGACGTTGCCCTGCCAGCCCGAGCCCCAGTCGTTGACGACGTTGATCTCGGCCGTGCAGCCGGTGTCGGTCGGCGGCGGGTCGGTGGGGTCGGGCGGGTTGGGGCCGTCCGGCGGCGCGGTCGCGCCGGTGCGCGGCGTGATGTCCTGGGTGAACACGGCCTGGATCTGGGCGACGTCCTGGTCGACGCTGGAGTCCGAGACGAGGTTCGACTGGTAGAGCGTGGCGGCCAGCTCGTCGAGCGCCGACTGGGCGAACCCCGAGTCGTACAGCTCGGACTTGAGTTCGAAGAAGGTCCGCTCGTACAGTTCGCGGAACTCCGGCACTTCCAGGGAGCGTTCGACGCACGGGCAGCCCCAGGTGGTGCGCCTGCCGTCGTTGGGGTCCTCCGGTCCGGGCGGCCGCGGCGGCGCCGGGAAGATGCCGTAGGACAGGTTGTGGTCCCAGGCGACGACGGTCATTTTGCCGGTGCTCGGCGTGTGCCGCAGGAAGCCGTTCTGGCCGGGGCCGTCGATGTCGTCCCAGTTGAGGATGAGGTCCTGGACGGCCAGATAGCGGGCGAACTTCTCGGTTTCGAGGCGGGATTCGAGTTCGGCGGCGTACTGGGCGTCGGAGGCGTTGTTCATCCAGTCGACGAACTCGAACAGCGGCTGCCAGTTGTCCTCGTCGCCGCCTTTGGGCTCCCAGGCCCCGTCGTAGGCGTCGGGGTCGTCGCCGAGGTATTCGAAGCCCTCGTCCCATTTCTTCTTGTAGAGCGTGCCGCCGTCCTTGGAGCCGTCGGGTGCCGGGAAGTGCTCTTTGTCGAAGGTCTTGTCGAGCTCCTGGACGATCAGGCGCAGCACCGGTTGCTCGCCGTTGACGCTGAAGGCGGTCGGGAAGCTCTTGGTGGTGGCCAGACCGGTCTGCTCGAGCACGCGGAGCGCGACCGCTTCGTTGAGGGAGGTCTCGGTGTAGTTGGAGCGGACGACGAAGCGTTTGTAGCCCTGGTAGTCCTGCTCGGTGTACTTGTCGAGGCGGATGAGCCAGGGCAGTGAGGAGGGCGAGGAGTCGGGCGTCAGACCGAAGAGGCTCGATTGGCCCTTCAGTTTGATGCCGGCCCCCAGAAGGGTGGTGCCGTCAATGGTGACATCGGCGCTGATCCACGTTTTGTCGCCGCTGTCGAGATACTCCTGGACCATCGCGTCGAAGTCGTTCTGGTCTACGGAGACGGCGACGTCGTGGATGATGCCGGAGTCCCAGACGTCGACCGTCTGCGCGGCTGCGGGGGTCGCGGTGAGGCCGGTCGCGAGCAGCAGTGCTGTCGCGAGCGCGGCGAGGGTAGTTCGTATCGGTTTCATCGGTGGCACCTCCGTGGCCACGGAATCGGGTTCCGTTCGTTTCGGATTCCCCGAACGCTAGCAACGGGTTCTATGGAAAGAATGTGGAAACGCTTGCCTTTCATAGGGTTCGCATAGTTTCCGCATAGGAACCGCCGTGTTCGCCGGGCAGGAGGCGATGGCGAGCAGGGGTGCCGCTCCCCCGCCGGCGGGGCCGTTCAGGCCGGTTTGAGGACGTAGCCGACGCCGCGGACGGTGTGGATCATCGGCGCGTCCTCGTTGCCTATCTTGCGGCGCAGGTAGGAGATGTAGAGGTCGACGATGCTGGAGCGGCCTTGGAAGTCGTGGCTCCAGACTTGGTGGAGGATCTGGCTTTTGCTCAGGACGCGGCGGGGGTTGCGCATGAGGTAGCGCAGGAGCCGGAACTCGGTGTCGGTGAGGTCGACGGGAGCGCCGCCTCGGTTGACTTCGCGGGCGGCCTCGTTGAGTTCCAGGTCGCCGACGACCAGTCGGGGCGGCGGGGCGTCGGTCGGGCCGGTGCTGCGGCGCAGGATGCATTTGAGGCGCAGCATGACTTCTTCGAGGTTGAAGGGTTTGGCGACGTAGTCGTCGGCGCCGGCGGCCAGGCAGCCGATGCGGCGTCCGGTGCCGTCGTCGGCGGCCAGGACCAGCACGGGGGTGTCGGGGAATTCGGCGCGGATGCGGCCCAGGAGGGCCAGTCCGTCCATGTCGGGCATCTGCAGTTCGGTGACGACGAGTCGGGGTCGCTGTGTCCGAAGGTGCGCCAGCGCGGTGGCGCCGTCGCGGGCGCCGATGGGGTGCCAGCCTTCGAGTCGGCAGGCGGTGTCGAGGATGTCGTGCACGTTCGGGTCGGGGTCGGCTGTGAGGATCCTAGTGAGGGTGGAGTCGGATCCGTCCAGCCTTGGTCGGTCAAGGGTGAACTCCACATGAACATTCTAATGCCGACAAACTACATATACCAATGTTCATCGATGCCTATTTGTCGTCGTCGGTGTCGTTCTTGCCGGCCGGGCGGGCTTTGACGTGGATCTTCTCGCCTTGCGGTCCGAACAGGCTCAGGAATTCGACCGGTTCGGGGCCGGGGTTGGCGAATCCGTGCGGGACGCGGGTGTCGAACTCGGCGGCTTCGCCGGCTTCGAGGATGAGGTCGTGGGGGCCCAGGACCATGCGCAGTCGCCCTGAGAGGACGTAGAGCCATTCGTAGCCGCCGTGGACGCGCTGTTCGGGTCTGCGGTCGGGGTCGGGGGCGACCGGGAGGATCTGCTTGTAGGCCTGGAGTCCGCCGAGGTTGCGGGTGAGGGGGATGAAGGTGTGGCCCCATCGTTTGAACGGGCGCATGTGGATGCGCGGGTCGCCGGTGGGCGGGGCGCCGACGAGGTCGTCGAGTTGGACGCCGTGGGCTTTGGCCAGTGGCAGCAGCAGTTCGAGGGTGGGTTTGCGCTGGCCGGATTCGAGGCGCGAGAGGGTGCTCAGGGAGATGCCGGTGGTGCTGCTCAGTTGGGTGAGGGTGGTGCCTTTGGCTTGGCGCAGGTCGCGCAGGCGTGGGCCTACGGCGGTGATGACGTCGGTCAGTTCGTGGTCTTCCATGCTCCCATTATTGCCGTATTGGCAAGATATTTGCCACTGGCGTGGGGGCGGGGGCAGGATCGTGGGGTATCGAGACCGAGGAGGACCGATGTCAGTAGACGAATTCGATGTGGTGGTGGTCGGCGGCGGGGCGGCCGGGTTGAGCGGGGCGCTCACGTTGGCGCGGGCCCGGCGTTCGGTGCTGGTCGTCGACGCCGGTCGGCCGCGCAACGCTCCGGCCGAGGGCATCCACGCGTACCTGACCCGTGACCGGATGAGCCCGCGCTCGTTCGTCGAGGCCGGCCGGGAGGAGGTGCGCGGCTACGGCGGTGTGATCCGCGAGGGGGCCGTGGCCGCGATCGAGACCGCCGAGGAGGGCTTCACGGTCGGTCTCGATGGCGGCGCGGCGGTGCGGGGCCGGCGGCTGCTGGTGGCCACCGGGCTGGTCGACGAGCTTCCGGCCGTGCCGGGCCTGGCCGAGCGGTGGGGGCGCGAGGTGCTGCACTGCCCGTACTGCCACGGCTGGGAGGTCCGCGACCAGGCCGTCGCGGTCCTGGCGACCGGTCCCCTTTCGGTGCATCAGGCGTTGATGTGGCGGCAGTGGACCGATCAGGTGACGCTGCTGCGGCATACCGCCGGGGCTTTCGCTCCCGACGAGGAGGAGCGCTTGGCGGCCATGGGGGTGGCGGTCGTCGACGGCGAGGTGGCGGCTGTGAACGTCGAAGGCGGCCGTCTGGCCGGGGTGGTGCTGGCCGACGGCGGGACCGTGGCGTGCCGGGCCTTGGTGGTGGCGCCGAAGTTCACCGCGTCGGCGGGTCTGCTGGCCGGTCTGGGTCTGGAGGCGACGCCGCTGATGCGCGAGGGGCACCAGATCGGCTCCTATGTCGAGACCGACCCGACCGGGGCGACGGCCGTGTCCGGGGTGTGGGCGGCCGGGAACGTCGCCAATCCGATGGCGCAGGTCGTGGCGGCGGCCGAGTCCGGGGTCCGGGCCGGGGCGGCGATCAACGCCGACCTGACCGAGGCCGCGGTCCGCTCGGCCGTGGAAGCCCGGAGGGCGGCGCTGGCGCGCTAGGGGCCGGACGGTTCAGAGTTCGGCCTGCTGGGCGTGGAAGATGCGGACTTCGGCCGGGGACTGGCGCAGCCGGTCGAGGACGGCCGAGGCGGCCCGGTGGTGGTCGGCCTCGAGGTGGGCTTTGAGGCTGTCGGCGTCGGTCCATTCTTCGAGGCACACGAACCGGGTGGGGTCTTCCAGGTCGGCGGCGAAGCTGTAGTGCAGGCAGCCTTCGTCGCCGGCCCTGGTCGCGTCTTGGAGGGCCTTGAGCGCTTCGATGAACTCCTGGCGGTGTTCTATCCGGCATTGCAGGAATACGTGTACGGCGATCATGAGGCCACGGTAGCCGGTCGTTCACCTCCCGGTCGCCGTTCGGGGCCGGTGGCCGCCACTCCCCCGCCGCTCCATCGGGTCCGGTCAGGCCGCGCCCGATGGTGCGAGGCGGTTCTCGAGTGCGGCCAGGTCGGGGGTGAACCAGACGGCGCGGCCGCGGTTGCTTTCGGCGACCAGGGCCCGCAGTGAGTCGCTGGCCGCGGCGCGGGAGGCGACGTCGCCGACCACGGCCAGGCCGACCTTGTAGTTGGCGCATTTCTGGGCGATGTCGCCGAACACGCCGGTGCGCAGGTCGAAGAACGCCTCGTCGAGCCGGGCGGCGGGGACGGCGAGCCACTCGGCTTGGTGCTCAAAGGCCGCGCCGATGAGGTCGGTGGCCTCCTCGCCGCTGCGGCCGAGCGCTTCGCCGTCGGGGTCGAACAGGAGCACCGGGGTTTGGTGGAGGTGGATCAGTTGCGCGGTCATCGCTTCGCTTCCTGGTTGGTGGGTACGGCCAGTCTCGCAAGCGCCGTGGCGGGGCGCAACCGGATTCGCTCAGCGTCGGCGTTCGCGCCAGGCGGCGAGGGCCGTTTCGGTCTCGACCGGCCCGAAGTGGAGCGGCGGGCCGTCCGGTGGGCCGATGAGGGCCGCCCGGATGCGTTCGTTCAGTTCATCGAGGTGGGCTCGCACGGCCGTCTCGTCCTCGAGCCGGTCCAAGGTGGTCTCGAGGTCGGCGACTTCGCGGCGCAGCCGCAGGTTGACCGGCAGCGCCTGGTCGCCGATGTTCTCCCTGGCGGCCTTCTGGCGCAGCCACCAGTCCTGGTCGAGTCGCTCGCCGATGCCCGGCAGCGGTTTGCCGGATCCCGGCAGGTTCTGGAACTCGCCTCGCTCTTCGGCCTCGCGGAGCATCCGCTCGACGCCGGCCGCCCGCCTGTCGCTCATGGCCGCCTCCTCGCTTTTGCCTGCATCGTAACCGGGTCAGGCGGCGGTGTGCACCACCAGCGCGACGGCGGCGAACTGGGTGGCGTAGGCGGCCAGGGTGAAGGCGTGGAAGACCTCGTGGAAGCCGAACCAGACCGGTCTGGGGTCGGGGCGTTTGCGCGCGTACACCACGGCCCCGGCGGTGTAGAGGACGCCGCCGGCGATGATGAGCGCGGTCGCCGCGGCCCCGGCGCCGTCGATCAGTTGCGGCAGCACGAACACGGCCATCCAGCCCAGGACGATGTACAGGGCCGTGTAGAGCCAGCGCGGGGCGCTGAGCCACAGGGTGCGGAAGGCGACGCCGGCGATCGCGCCGGTCCAGATGACGGTGAGCAGGCCGATGCGGGCGGCGCCGTCGAGGGCGAGGGCGGCGACGGGGGTGTAGGTGCCGGCGATGATGAGGTAGATGTTGGCGTGGTCGAGCCGTTTGAGTCGCATGGTGGCCGCGGGGCTGAGGGTGGCGCGGTGGTAGAGGGCGGAGACGCCGAACAGGGCCACTGAGGTGGCGACGTAGATCGCGCAGGCCAGTCGGGCGGTCTGGGTCGGTCCGGTGGCGATGAGGATGAGGCCGGCGGCCAGTGCGGCTGGGAGGGCGGCGAGGTGGAGCCAGCCGCGCAGGCGGGGTTTGACGGCCTCGAGGACGGTTTCCATGGGTCGACGATACCGAGTGAAGTTACTGTCTGGTAGTGCTTTGGGTCCCCTATCGCCGGTGGGCCTGGGCCCACCGATTCGCCGCTGTCATGCCGTCGGGACGGGCCTGGTGCGGTGTCTGGCCTCGAGCGCCTGCCGGTAGTAGCCGATGAGGGCGTCGCCTTCGGCTTCCCAGGTGCGGCCGAGGACTTTGGTGCGGCCTCTGCGGCCCCATCCGCGGAGCATGGCCCGCTGTTGGGCCAGGGCGGCGACGGCGGCCGCCAGCGCGTGGGAGTCGCCTTGGGGGAAGCGGGCGCCGTCGACGCCGGGGTCGACCAGTTCGGCGGCGCCGCCGGCGTCGACGGCCAGGACGGGGACGGCGGAGGCGTGGGCTTCCTGGATGGTCTGCCCGAAGGTCTCGAATGGTCCGGTGTGGATGAACAGGTCGAGGGTGGCGTAGAGGCGGGAGAGGTCTTCGCCGTGGAGGTTGCCGAGGAACGCCGCCTGGGGCATGAGCCGCTCGAGGCTGCGGCGCCGGGGGCCGTCGCCGGCGATGACCAGTCGCACGCCGGGCAGTTCGGAGGCGGCTTTGAGCAGGTGGAGGTGTTTTTCGCGGGCGAGTCTGCCGACGTAGCCGATGAGCAGTTCGCCGGCTCCGGCCAGGGTGCGGTGGAGGGACTGGTCGCGCCAGGCGGGGTCGAAGCGGGCGGTGTCGACCCCGTGTGGGAGGACGGCGACGCGGTCGATGCCTTGGGCGGCCAGGGCCCGGGCGGTGCAGTGGGTGAGGGCGAGGTTGATGCTGGCTTGGGAGTGGATGCGGCGCAGGCGTCGCCAGACGAGTTGTTCGAAGGCGGTCAGGTGGTAGGCGCGGGTGTAGGCGGGCAGGTCGGTCTGCCAGACGGCGACGGTGGGGGTGCCGGTGGCGGTGGCGTAGTCGGCGGCGCGGGCGGTGTATCCGAACGGTGAGGCCAGGTGGATGATGTCGGGCCGGTGCCGGTCGAGGGCGTCGGTGAGGGCGCGTCCGGCCAGGCCGGCGCGAAAGTTGCGGTAGGCGGGCACGGGCACCGAGCGGACGTGGACGACCGGCCAGGGGTGGGCCGGGGCGGTGCGCGGTCCGGGGTCGGGGGCGATGACGACCGGTTCGAGGCCGCGGTCGTGGAGGTGCTGGGCGGTGCGGGCCACTGAGCGGGCGACGCCGTTGACCTGGGGCGGGAACGATTCGGTGACGAGGGCGACTTTCATATGCGCAGCGTATGGGGCTCTGGCGGCGTTGGCCCTAACCGGAAATGGCGTGGGTTTGAACCGTTGCCGACCTTCTCGGTGCGGGGTGGTGTCACAGGCCTGGTGTAGGTGTTGGAGGATGCAGCCGTTGCCCATGGAAGGAGCCCCGTGATGTCACTGTCGAGTGCCGACATCTCCCATCTGGAATCGGTGTTGGCCCAAGGGAAGAAACCGAAGGTGGTGTTCACCGACTCGGCCGGGCAGGTGGCCGGCAGGTCGGGCAAGGTCGTGTCGTTGGACGCCTCGAGGGAGGGCGATTTCGTGCTGGTGGCCTTCGGGTCCGACCAGTTGCCGTTCGCCCCTGCCGAGTTGCGTCTGCCCGAGCGCGGTGAGGCCGCTCGGGCCAAGCCCCCGCGGCAGCGGACCGGCCCGGTCGAGCCGAAGGCGCCGTCCGGTCCCGGTCTGCTGCCCGATGAGCCGGCGGCCGCCAAGGCCGCCTCGAGTGAGAGGAAGAACAGCGGCGTGAGTCAGAGCAGTGAGGCGGCGCCTGCCGCTCCGGCGCGCAAGCGCGCACCGCGGCAGCGGTCGGCGAAGGACAAGCACCCGGAGTTGACGGTCACGTTGACCTATGAGGACGGCGAGTGGGCGGTGTCGGCCGCCAAGGGCGCGCGCACGATCGTCAAGGGCGCCTCGGTCGGTCATGCCGCGGCGCTGGCGATGTGTCAGGCGTGCGAGTCGGTGGAGGTCTCGGAGGTGGTGACCGAGGTGGTCGAGAAGATCCGTTCGGAGGCCGCCGAGGAGGCCGCGGCGCTGCGCAAGCGTCTGGAGGAGGCCGAGGCGCGTCTGGCCGAGCTCGGCGCGACCGAGTAGCGGCCGGCGGTCACCCGCGGGCGTGTTTGATGTAGATCATGACCGCTTCGCGGGTGGTCTTGACCCCGAGTGTCGCTCGGGCGGCGGCGATGCGGCGGTTGGCCGTCCGCAGTGACACGTATTCGGCTTCGGCCGCGGCGGCGATGGTCGATCCGGCGGCGAGCCGGTTGAGCAGTGAGCGCTGCTCGGCGTCGAGGTCGAGGCCGTCGTCGACTTCGGCTTTGCCGGGCATGAGGCCGACCGGGCCGATCCGCCTGAGGTCGGCGGCGAGGGCGAGGGCGATCTTGCCGCCGGCGACGGCGACGACGCCGGCGCCGCGGGCGGCGGCCAGGACCGCTTGGGAGGCGGTGTGGTCGTCGCCGACCGGGCCGTGGGCGAGCAGGCGGCGTTCGGTCAGGTCCCAGGTCTGCTCGAGCAGCGCGAAGCCGCGGTGGGCCCTCCAGCCGGCGGCGGTGCAGCGGCGGATGATGGCGTCGCCTTCGCCGCCGGTGGCGACGACGTGGAGCGGGAGCGGTTCGGTCATGCCGCACCGGGCCCGGTGTCGAGCAGGACGGCCGCTTCGGTGCGGGTCTTGGCGCCGAGTTTGCGCATCCCCGAGCGGATGTGGGTCTCGACCGTCTCGGCGGTGATGCCGAGGATTTCGGCGATGCGGCGGGAGGGGTGGCCGCCGGCGACGTGGCGGAGCACTTCGATCTCGCGTTCGGTCAGTCCGCCGGCGCCGCGGGCGCTGCGGCGGTCGCGGCGCACGTCGTGGCGGCGCAGGGAGCGTTTGGCGCGTCCGGCCAGGACGGTCAGGCCGTGGGTCTCGGCGATCTGTTCGGCCGTCTCGAGCGCTTCGACCGCGGCGGCGGCCTCGCGGGTGTGGGCGGCCAGGGCCAGCAGGCAGCGGACCTGCTCGCGTGCGGCCAGTCCGGCCCAGGTGTCGGCGGCGGCGGCGAAGTCCTCGCCGCGGGCGGCGTCCCAGGCTTCGATGGTGGTCTGGACGGGGCCCGGCCAGCTCGCCTGGGCGCTTTCGGCCGGGTCGGTGCCGGTGTCGTAGGCGATCCAGCGGCCGGTGATGTGGGCCAGGCCGCCGACCAGGCCGGCCCCGGCCTCGCACGGCCTCGGGTCGGGTTGGCCGTCGAGCCAGGCCGTTTCGTGTCCGAGCCAGTCGACCAGGCCTTTGAGGGCCGCCGGCGGGTCCTCCAGTCCGGCCAGGCGGGCGCGGGCGGCCCCCAGGGCGCCGGTGTCGGCTTCGGCCAGGGCGAGCGCGGCGGCGATGAGGGTGTCGGCCACGGCCGGGAGGGCGTGGTCGGCGAGGGTCTGGGCGGTGGCGATGAGGTGGTCGAGGCCGGTGCCGGACAGGACCAGGCACCATGCGGCGGCGGCGAGGAACCGCGTCTGCCACGAGTAGGCCCCGGCCCGGGCGCAGGCGGCGGCGGCCTCGCGGGCGGCCGCTTCGGCTTCGGCCAGGCGGGCGTCGTCGGCCAGGGCGATCACGCGGGTCCAGG
Source organism: Glycomyces halotolerans (assembly GCF_054779575.1). Classification (NCBI taxonomy): domain Bacteria; kingdom Bacillati; phylum Actinomycetota; class Actinomycetes; order Glycomycetales; family Glycomycetaceae; genus Glycomyces; species Glycomyces halotolerans. The sequence continues at coordinate 6,566 of NZ_BAAGXZ010000019.1, read as the reverse complement.
CGCACCAGTTGGCGCAGCGCAGGTCGCCGGCGTTCCGGGCGAGGGCTTCGGCCTCGGCGAGGGCGTCGGGGTCGTCGCCGGCGAGCGCGGCGGCCAGGCCGGGGTGGTCGAGACCGTCGGCGTAGGCGGTGCGCAGTGCCGCGGCGAGGTCGTCTCGTTGGTCGGGTTCGGCGCTCAGCAGCCGCAGTTGGTCGGTTTCGGGTCCCGGCGGGGCCGCGGTCAGGGCCTGGTGCGCGCCGGCCCGGTCGCCGAGGGCCAGCAGCGCCCAGGCCCGGGTCCGGGCCGTTTCGGGGCCGGTGTGGTCGGCCAGGGCCGCCAGGGCGGCCCGGGGGCGGCCGGCGGCCAGGGCGGCGGCCGCCGCGGCGGTGCGGGTGGCCGGGTCGAGTGCGACGGCCAGCAGGAGCGCTTCGGCGCGGGCCGAGGGCCCGGTCGCGGCCCGCGCCGCGGCCAGGGCGGCGGCCTTGGCCCGGTCGGTCAGTCCGGCGGCGTGGGCGTGGCGGGCCGACTCCAGGCCGGTGGTCGATTCGGCCAGGTGGGCGTGCATGGCCGCTCGGGCGTCGCGGTCGAGGATGCCGGCGGCGATCTCGGCCATCCAGGGGCTGGCCGCTCGCAGGTGGGCGCCGTCGGCGACGGCGATGCCGGCCTCGACCAGGAGGGCGGCGCCGTCGCCGAGCAGGCTGGGGTGCGCCGGGCGGCCCAGCAGCCCCAGGGCGGCCAGGGCGGTGCGGCCCGCTCGTGGCAGGTCGGCGATCGCGTCGGCCGCGGCGGCGGTGGGGTCGGCCGCGGCGGCGGTGGGGTCGGCGACGCGTTCGAAGTCCGGTTCGGCGTCGGTGTGGCCGGCCCGTCGCGCCAGCGCGGTCAGTGCCAGGGGGTTGCCGCCGCCGCGGGCCAGGATCGCCGCGACGCGGTGGCCGGGCAGGGCGGGGGCGGCCTCGCGGACGAGGGCGGCCGCTTCGGTCTCGGTCATCTCGGGCACGTCGATGACGGTGGCGACGGCCCGGAGCCGGTCGAGGACGGCCTGGTCGAGCCGGTTGGGGGTGCGCAGGGCCGCGGCGACCGGGACTCGTTCGGCCAGGGCCGGCAGGACCGCGAGGGTGGCCGCGTCGCACCATTGGAGGTCGTCGATGAGCAGGACGCCGCCGCGGGTGCGGGAGTGGACCGCTTCGGTCAGCAGCGCCAGGTCCTGGGCGGGCATGCGGGCGCGGGTGGCCCGTTCGAGCGCGAGCGCGGGCGCGTCCGAGAGCATGGCCAGGCCGCCGCCGGCGTGGACGGGCCGGCTGGCCGCTTCGGCGAGGCGGCCGAGCAGGTGGGTGCGGCCGCATCCCGGCGGTCCGGTGAAGACCACCAGGCCTTTCCCGGCTTGGAGGGCCGTGGCGGCGGTGCGGACCGCGTCGTCTCGCGGCCCTCGGGCGATCGGCGCGGCCGGTGGGGGCCGGTGTCGCTTCAGGCCGGGGGTGGGAGACGACGGGGCGGCCAAAAGGGGGCTCCTTACGCTGTGGCACGAATGGGGGAGGCGGCGCGACGCTGCCGGTTTGTATCGTCGTTGGCAGTCGACGGCTCGCCGACGCCTCTCATGATATTGCGGAAGCTCTGATGCCGCAGACCGGCGTCGGCGGCGCGGTGCTCGAGGCGTCAGTGGAAAGGGCGGATACGGCTTCATGGTGGCAGGGCGACTCTCCACGAGTGTGGCGAGCATGTGCGAGGAGCTGACCGGGAAGGTCAGCGACGGCTCGCGTGCCGTGATCGAGGAGGTGGCCGCCCGATTGGGACAGCCGTTGCGGGTGGCCGTGGCCGGGCGGCTCAAGGCCGGGAAGTCGACATTGGTCAACGCGCTCATCGGCCGGCGCGTGGCCCCGACCGCCGCCGGGGAGTGCACCAGGGTGGTCACGCAGTTCCGGTACGGCCCGGCCGACCGGGTCGAGGTGATCGACCGGGCCGGCCGCAAGCACGCCGTCCCCCTCGACGCCAGCGGTATGATCCCGACCACACTGCCGGTGGCGGCCGACGACGCGCAGCTGATCGACGTGCAGCTCTCCAGCGACCGCCTGCGCGACCTGATCGTGGTCGACACCCCCGGCCTCCAGTCGGTCAACACCGACATCTCCGAATCGGCCCGCCAGATGCTGTTCGCCGCCCCCATCGCCGACGACGTCGACGACGACTCCCGCGAGGCCGTCGCCGGAGCCGAGGCGATCATCTACGTGTTCACCCAGCAGGTCCGCGGCGACGACGTCGAAGCGCTCGAAGCGTTCGCCAAAGCCTCCCAGCAGCTGTCCAGCTCCCCGATGAACTCGCTGGCGCTCTACAACAAGGCCGACAAGCTCGCCCCCGGCCCCGGCCAGGACCCCTGGCCGGTGGCCGGCCCGATCGCCGACGAGCAGGCCACCATCCTCAAACGCGCCGTCTGCGACGTCGTCCCGGTGGTCGGCCTGCTGGCCGAGACGGCCGAGGCGGGACTGCTGACCGCCGCCGACTGCGAAGCGCTGCGCACCCTCGCCGGCCTCGACGAGGACAAACGCGCCCTCATGCTCGCCAGCGCCGGCCTGTTCGTCTCCACCGAAGGCCCGGTCGACCAGTCGCAGCGACAGCGGCTGCTCGAGCGGCTCGACCTGTACGGCATCCACTTCGCGATCGCGCACCTGCAGGCCAACCCGCACCTGGCCACCGGCGAGCTGGTGCGGCTGCTGTTCGCCGCCTCCGGGTTCCCGCGGCTGCGCACCACCCTCCACCAGATCTTCGGGGTCCGCGCCGATGTCATCAAGGCCGGCTGGGCGCTGTCCCGGCTCGACGCCGCCGCCGCCTCGGGGCCGGCCGCGGACCGGGACCTGCTGCGCGGCGCGGTCGAGTCGATCGTCGCCCGCCCCGAATACCACCGGCTGCCGCTGCTGGAGGCCGCCGCTTCGGTCACCACCGGGCAGGTGCCGCTGCCCGAGGACATGGAGGCCGAGGTCGCGCGACTGGCGTTGACCGACGACGCCGGGGTGGTCCTGGGCATGCCCGAGGCGGCCCGGCCGCAGCTGCGCCGCGCGGCCATCGAGGCCGCCTCGCGGTGGCGGGCGTTCGCCAACGGCGGCGCCACGCCCGCGCAGGCGCGGGTGGCGAACGTGGTGCATCGTGGATTCCATCTGCTGGCCCAACGACTCGGCTAGAGACGTAAGGAGAACATTGTGACGATTCGACTCGGCGGGCCCCTGGTCGGGGCGCTGGCCGGCCTCGCCGCCGCCGGACTGGGCGCCGTGCTCCTGCCCGGCGGCCCGGACTGGGGCGCCCTCGCGGTGGCCTGCGCCGCGGTCCTGGTCGCCTCCGTCGTCGCCGTCGCCACCGGCCGGTCGATCACCCCGGCCCCGCAGAGCCCGGCGCCGCCGCCGGTCGCGCCGCAGGCCGCGCAGGCCGAGACCGACCGGGCCGCGCTGGTCGAGACGTGCATCTGGGTCAGAGACCGCGCCACCTCCCCGGCCCTGGCCTCACACCTCGACCAGACCTTCAGCCGCGTCGGCGTCAGCGCCGTCGACGCCACCGGGCAGCGGTTCGACCCCTCGGTCCACGAAGCCGGATCCACCGTCGCGGCCCCCGGCCCGGCCGAGGACGGCATCATCGCCCGCACCGAGACGCCCGGCTACTCCGACCGCGGCCGGCTCCTGCGCCACCCGGTCGTGACCGTCTACCGCGGGCAGGTCAGCGCATGAGCGCCGAGGCCCCCGCCAAATCCAAGCCGAAACCGAACCCGGCCGCGCAGATCCACAAACTGTGCGCCAAGGCCGCCAAAGCCGGGACCGCCTCGCTGCGCAGCGTCGACGCCAAGGCCGCCGCCGAAGTCGACGAGGTCGCCCGCTGGCAGCCCGACAAACCGGTCGCCGTCATCGTCGGCGAAACCAAACGCGGCAAGTCCTCGCTGGTGAACGCGCTGCTGGGCACCCCGGGCCTGTCGCCGGTGGCCGCGCAGGTCGCCACCAGCGCCTACCTGGAGTTCGCCCACGCCGAACAGGCCAGCGTCCGCGCCTGGCAGCCCGGCGCGGCCGACCCGATGCTGCTGGGCGTCGGGGACCTGCGCGACTGGGCCACCCGGCTGGGCACCCTCCCCGAAGGCATGGTCCCGCCCCGGCGCATGCTCGTGGGCCACCCCGCGCCGCTGCTCAAACACCTCTCCATCGTCGACACCCCCGGCACCGGCGGACTCGACCCCGACCACGCCCAGATCGCGCTCGAAGCGGTCTCCAGGGCCACGTGCCTGATCATGGTCACCGACGCCTCCAGCCCGATGGCCAAGACCGAACTGGACTTCCTGACCGAGGCGTCCAAACGGATCAACTTCGTCGTCTTCGCCCTGACCAAGACCGACACCTACCCGGGCTGGCGGACCGTCCTCGAAGAGAACCGGGCCCTGATCGAAGCCCACGCGCCCCGGTTCCGCCACGCCCCCCACTTCCCGGTCTCGGCCATGCTCGCCGAACACGCCCTCGCCTCGACCGGCCCCACCCGCCAGGCCCTGGCCAAGGAATCGGGCATCGGGCGGCTCCAGCGAGCGCTGGTGCGCATCTCCACCTCCGGCAAGGCCCTGGTCGCCGCCAACGTCGTACGCGCCGTCCGCACCGAATTCGCGCGCCTGGCCGCGGCAGCCGCCGACGACATGAAGGCCTACGACCCCGACCCGGCCCAGGCCGACCGCCTCAAAGAAGAGAAGAAACAGGTCCTGGCCGCCCGCCGCGGCGAGACCAAGAAAGCCAACCTCGCCCTGCGCGTGGAGACCCAGCGAGCCAAGATCGAAGTCCAAGGCCGGGTCAGGACCCACCTCCAACAACTCGAAGAGGCCCTGCTCGACGAGATCGAGAAAGCCGGCAAGAACGCCCTGGAGACCCTCCCCCAGCGAGTCGACATCGCCCTCCAAGGCATCGCCGCCCGCCTGTCGGGCGAACTCCACCAACGGTTCGTCCTCCTGGCCGAAAGGGTCCTGCGGCAGGTCTTCACCGAAGAGGAACTGCGCCAAGCCACCGGGTCGATCACCGCACAACTGCGCGCGGCCGCCTCCGGCCGCGCCCGCCGCGACGCCGGCGCCGACGGGGCACTGCTCATGGCCTCCAGCGCCGGCGTGGCCATGATGGCCGGCCGCGCGGTCACCGGCGGCGCGGCCGTGGTCGGCCTCAGCGCCGCCACCGGCATCGCCTCGGTCGCGCTGGCCGCCTCCGGTATCGGCGTGGGCCTGGCCGCGGCCGGATTCCTGCTGTACCGCCGCAAGATCCAAGGCAACCGGCAGGCCGCCAAACAATGGGTGCAGCGCGTCATCGCCGAGGCCCGCGCCAACCTCAACGAGGAGATCGGCTTCCGCTTCACCGAAGTCGAATTCGTCTTCAACTCCACACTCGACGACGCTCTGGAGCGGCGCGGCGCCGAATACGACGCCCGCATCCAAGCCGCCGAACAGGCCGCCAAAGCCGACCAGGCCGCCAGGGCCAAAAAGAAAGAAGCCCTCAAGCAGCGTCGCGATTCCATGGCGCAGAAGGTCAAACAGCTCGACGAGGTGCTGGCCAAAGCCCGCACGCTCGTGCCAGGCGAGGAGGATGCCGATGGATGAGTTCGACCGATTCGACCCCGACCCGACCGGCGAACCGTTCGACGACCCGGGCCTGGACGACCAGACCGAAACCTCCCCCGCCTTCGACCCCTTCGACGACGCCGAGGTTCCCGCCGGCGACGACTTCGACCCGTTCGACGACTTCGACTCCGGCGCCGAGACGATCGAGACCGAACCCCTCGGCCCCTTCGACGTCGAGACCGACCTCGATGCGCCCGAGGACCCGACCGGACCGGGCGAAGAGACCGCCTACACCGCCACCGCAGAGGACCTCCTGGTCGACCGGGCCGACAACCCGCCGGCGTTCCCGCCCGAACTCGACCTCGACCTGCCCGAACCGGTCGACGGCTACCCGTGGGTCGACCTCGACACCCTCGGCGCGGCCGAGACCGAACCGTGGGTCAACACCGTCGACGACTCCGCATTCGCCGAAGCCGACCTCGACGACCCCGCCGCCGAAGCACTCGCCCGCTTCTGGCAGATGTAAGCAAAGCGTAAGCCCCGCTACAGCCCCACACCCGCCTCGGCGGAGGATCATGGAGACGTGACCGATCCGACCACCGACCACGGGCCCGGCCCGCGCGCCTGGGCCGCCGCCGGCGTCGCCGCGGCACTGACCGGCCTGGCCCTGGCCCACCTGACCGCGGCCCTGTTCACCGCCCGCGCCGCACCCCTGTCGGCCGTCAGCGACGTCATCATCGCCGCCAGCCCACCACAAGTCACCCAGTGGGCCATCGAAACGTTCGGCACCGCCGACAAACCGCTCCTGCAGGCCGGCATCCTCACCGCCCTGGCCGCCGTCGGCGCCGCCGCCGGCCTCGCCTGGCGACGCGACCCGCGCCTGGGCGCCGCGATCGTCCTGGCCAGCGCCGCGGCCGGCGCCGCAGCGGCCACCACCCGCCCCGGACTCGGCCCCACGGCCGCCGCCCCCGCCTTGGTCGCCGCCGCCTGGGCCGGCGCCTGCCTCCACTGGTGGGCCACCCGCGCCGCAGAAGTC
>NZ_BAAGXZ010000018.1:0-108143 GCF_054779575.1 Glycomyces halotolerans | reverse complement strand
GCCAGCGGCCGGCCGGGAACCACTCGGACGAGAACGGGTGCGGATGCGCCGACTGGCGCACCGACCAAGACCTGGACGCCGACTTCACCGGCGATGTCGCGAACGTGTTCCCCACCGGGCTCTACCCCGACGAATGGGGCCCCGCCCTCCGAGAAGAACTCGACCGCTGGGCCGAACAGATCGGCCTCGACCGCGACCTGAAGGCCGCACGCGAAGCCCGCAGCAGGGCACGAGCCCGCTTCACCAACAGCACCGAGCGGCCAACACCAGCACCCCCACAGGCGAGGGAACCGCAAACACCGGTGAAGGAACCCGAACCCTCCCCGCCTCCGGCCACCACACCCCCACGCGAACCCGAGACCGCCTCCCGAACCCTCCCCGCCCCCACATCAGCGACCCCGGCCGCAGCGCCGCCGCCGGGCATCACCGGCGAACGCGACTCAACACACGAACCGATACCGTTCTTACCCCGCCCGTCGCAGGAAGCATCCTGCGGCGGGGGAAGCGACACGAACATCGCAGCCCGAGACCCCAAGCGGGTCCGGGCCCTCCGCCATGCCCACACCCTCAAAAGGACACCTCGGCCCGGCCACGAACACACCACCCCGGCCAACCCCGCTGCCTCTTTATCGCCGCCAATGAACCCGCGCCATCTACCAGCCCGCTACCCGAAGACACGACCCCGACCGCCCTCCTACCTCCTCATCGCCGCCAAAAGACCGCAGCCATGCAGCACCCGAGAGACGACAACCGACCTTGCCCGCTCTGTTGGCCCGGGCTTTCGGGTGGAGGCACTCGATCCCGGCCGACCGGGTCAGGCGACGCAGCCGCCGACGCGAATGCCTGCGGTCCTCGCGCCGGAGCATCGCATCGAGCCGGCGCAGCCCGTAGCGGCTCTTGTGGCGCTCGTGCGGCACTTCGAGCTGCTCGGTCAGCGCCTGGTCGGCCCGCTCCCGCGCCGAAGGCCACGCGTGACCACCACCCGTAATAGCCCTAATGCGTTTCTCAGGACCTCGAGCTCCTGAGCCTGACGGCGCACCGTCTCACGCAGCTGTTCGAGCTCGGACCGCTCGTCCGATGACAGTGCTTCCCCCTCGATCACCAGCTGACTCCTGTTCACAAGCCCACCGAATCCCCGCCCGGTGCTGGCGATCGCGCGAGATGGTTCTGGATGACCGCGTGCCTGAACTGGTAGACACCGCCGGTGCTGCGTAGGATCTGGCGCTCCCGGGCGTCCTCGAGCGTCTTCATGAACGGCGAACCCCAGGGCAATCGGCCCTCTCGACGCCTGCTCCACAGGTATACCGACAGTTCCTTGGCCGCTGAGGGGACGAACATCCAGGCGACCACGATCGCCAGCGGCGGGGCGAAGACAAAGTACGACCATGACGGCACCACGAACGCATGTGCGTCGCCCCGTGCCCAGAAATGCATGACGAGCAGCAGCCAGAGAAAGGGGACGGCGAGCGTGAACAGCCGGGAGATCAAAAGGTTGCGGTCGGTCCGATACGAGCCGTAGGGCCCCATCACCCCGAGCTGTGTTCGATCGATCAGTCGCCCTGCCAGAAAAATCCAGGTGAGCGCGTTGAACCAGAAGAGCCCGGAGGCCTCGAACGGGATCTGGGAGACCGGCATCTCGGGAGTCATGGATCTGAACGCTACGACCGGCAGGAGTATCGAATACGCGATCACGCCGGCCAACTGGAACCACACCAGTCGTGCCGGACGACGCCGCCGATTCGGTGGGGGCATCTCCCACCAGGCCAGATCCGAGGTGCCTTTCTCCCTGAGATACCTGGCGACGAAACCGAGGATGAGTATCGCCTCCCGTGCCCGGCGATCGCCCTTCCGTCCGCCACGGCTGCCGGAGCGATAGACGTTCTCCACATATGCTGCGGCGAGGAAGTCCTCGATCCTGCCGCGGGAATTGAATCTGAGCAGCTCCTTCGGCTGCGACCGCTCGTCGTCTTCGAACGCGGCGCGGGCAAGGAAGACCATCAGGGGAGTTGAAAGCGCCTTGCTGAGCGCCTGCGCCTTGCCGCTTTTGTGGATATTGGCGAGTTTGTCGACCACGGGCTCCCATTGTTCCGGCACCACCGTGGGGCGGTCCTCGGTCGGCTCTGACCGGCACAGGTATGCGGCGGCCAGTTGCCAGTCCAGGTCCTTGAGGGTGTAGACACTGGCCTTCTGGAGGTGGAATTCGCTCGCGGCCGTCGCGCGGTACTCAGTCGCACGACAGGCGAGTACCAAGGGGAGCGTGGCGAAAACGGGGTCGCGGTTCAGGTTCCGCATCGCGGCGCGTCTGCGGCCGTCCTGGTCGGTGATCTCGTCGAACCCGTCCAGGAATGGGACGATCTTGCCTTCGTCGATGAGATGCTCCGCGATCGTCCCTGCTCCTCGTCTCCATTTCGGATAGTGGTGCTTCAGGTATGGATGGAGGCGCTCGACCTGGCTCTGGAACCATTCATGGAAGGGCGTCTGGGGATCCCAGTCGCCGACGGAGACCAGCACCGGCACCGGGGCGACGGCGTCCCGCCGATGGTCGCGAACAATGGACCACAGCATGCGGACCAGGACCGAAGTCTTGCCGGACCCGCTGTCTCCGAGAATGACGAACCGCTGCTTCGGATCGCTTTTCCACTCGTCGACCATGTCGGTGATCGTGATAGAACGGCCGAGGTCGACATCGGTGGGCGAACGCGGTGCTGTCCCCGCGGCGGGTTCGGTGACCAATTCGGTCATAATGGGCGAATCCACCAGGCCCAGTTGCAGCGCCTCGCGGTCAGCTTCCTTCCTGACGTCGAATCGCAATTGTTTCAGCGACTCGGTCAGGCTCCGCTTGCTACTTCGCCACAGTGGATACGTCGCGAGCAATCCCGTCACCGCCGCAACAAGGCTCCCCGCGTCCCCATGAGTCGTGTATCCCAACAGGTACGCGGCCGTGGCCGCTATAACTGCTGCACTGAAGAAGAAGGCGATGATCTTCCTGGTCAATTCGACTCCAGGGGTAGGATAGGCAGCTTTCAAGAATTGTACGGGCGCAGGGCCGGCCGCAGTTCGCGTCGTTTCACGGAACGCCGTGGGCGGTCGCCAGCCTCGCCGCGGCACCGGCTGCCGGAAAGCGCCGCGCGGCGCGGTCGTCCTGAGGCTCGGGGAAGTCGGACATGATCACCGGCGAGGTCCACGCCCCACGGATCGTGGCCTTGCCCGACCCCGATCATGCCGTCCCCGACTGTCACCACATGGTAGTGGCCGCCGTCCACTCAGCCCGTTGCCTGGGCGGCGACGAGGCCCGCTACGTTGCGGGCCTTGCGACTTTCGGCGGACCTGCCCGCTTCGACCTGTTACGGAAGTGAATACTGCTCGCTGCCGGATGGAGCACGGATTTCGAGACCGGGCTTCGACCCTGCGAAGCGCATCGAATGCCGGCAAGGTCCAGCCGGGCCAGGAGATTGCAGAAATCGCCGGTCACTTTCGCGACTCTGGCGCACGCGGCTCGGCACTGCCGTCGTCGAACCGGCTCGTTCATTGAGTCACCGAGGGGCCGTTCGGCGAGTGGCGCACGTCCACATGGTGGCGATCAAGGTGCGGAAGGCCGAACCGCTCGCGTACGATGCGTTCGCGGACGAACGGAAGCGGCCCATGACAGAGCGGGACGCGACTCGAACACCCTTGCCGCACCGATTCCAGCGGAGGAGACCTTGCTAGACGTAAGCGGACTCGCCTGGGCCGGCACCATCGGCCTCATCGTCGTCCTGTTGGCGGTCGACCTGATCATCGGCGCGGCCAGGCCGCACCACGTCGGGTTCCGCGAAGCCACGGCGTGGTCGGTGTTCTACATCCTCGTCGCCGTCGCATTCGGACTCTGGTTCGCCTCCCAGTACGGCGGCGACTTCGGCACCGAGTACTTCGCCGGCTACATCATCGAGAAGAGCTTGTCGGTCGACAACCTCTTCGTGTTCGTCATCATCATGACCACCTTCGCCGTCCCCACCGAGCACCAGCACAAGGTGCTCACCTTCGGCATCGTGCTGGCCCTGGTCATGCGGGCGATCTTCATCGCCGTCGGCGCCGCGCTGCTCAACCTGTTCTCGTTCATGTTCCTGCTGTTCGGCCTGCTGCTCATCTACACGGCCGTGCAGCTGTTCCGTCACCGCGACGAGGACCCCGACATCGAGGACAACCCCGTCGTCAAGGCCTCCCAGCGCATCCTGCCGGTCAGCACCGACTACGTCGGCGGCAAGCTGTTCGCCCGCATCGGCGGCCGCAAGATGGTCACCCCGCTGTTCGTGGTGCTCATCGCGATCGGCAGCGTCGACCTGCTGTTCGCGCTCGACTCGATCCCGGCCGTGTTCGGCGTCACCGAGGAGCCGTACATCGTCTTCACCGCCAACGCCTTCGCGCTGCTGGGCCTGCGCGCCCTCTACTTCCTGGTCAAGGGCCTGCTGGACCGGCTGGTGTACCTCTCGACCGGCCTGGCGATCATCCTGGCGTTCATCGGCGTCAAACTCGTCCTGCACTGGCTCCACGTCGACATCGACGAGCGGGTCCCGGAGATCTCCACCATGTTCAGCCTCGGCGTGGTCGTCGTCGTCCTCGCCGTGGTCACCGTCGCCAGCCTTGTCAAGACCCGCCGCGACCCCGAGGCCAAGGCCCACCCCGGCTCCCTGCGCGGGCGCGGACAGAAGCAGGAGGAGGAGCGCTAGCGGGCCGGGTCGCCTATCGGACAAGGCCACCGAGCCCGCCAGTCACTGCGGCACCACCCGCATCGCGGAACCGGCGAAGGTAGGTTAGCCTTACCTTCATGTTGGATGATGTGGGTCTCCGCGGCAGCGCTCTCGAACTCGCCTACTTCGGCGACACCGTCGTGCACGGCGCCGACATCGAGCTCGCCTACGGCCACGTCACCGCGCTCCTCGGCCCCAACGGCAGCGGCAAGTCCACGCTCCTGCGCGCCCTCGCCCGCCTCCACCGGCCCACCGCCGGCACGGTCGACCTCGGCGACGGCACCGCCGTCGCCTCCCTCAGCCCCAAGGCCTTCGCCCGGAAGGTCGCCCTGCTCGCGCAGTCCCGGCCCGTCCCCGGCGGGGTCCGCGTCGCCGACGTCGTCGGCTACGGCCGCCACCCCTACCGCGGCCGCTGGCGCGACGGCGACGCCGACGGCCCCGCCGCCGTCGAACGCGCCATGGCCATCTGCGGCGTCGCCGACATGGCCGACCGCGGCGTCGAGACCCTCTCCGGCGGCGAACGCCAACGCGTCTGGCTCGCCTCCTGCCTCGCCCAGGACACCGGCGTCCTCCTGCTCGACGAGCCCACCAACCACCTCGACCTGCGCTACCAGGTCGAGATCCTCGACCTCATCCGCGACCTCGCCGACGAGCACGGCACCGCCGTCGGCGTGGTCCTGCACGACCTCGACCAGGCCGCCGCGGTCGCCGACCGCACGGTCCTGCTCTGCGACGGGCGCGTCATCGCGTCCGGCCCGCCCCACGAGGTGCTGACCGGCGAGCACCTCACCGCCGTCTACGGCATCGACATCGAAGTCGACGCCGATCCCGTCACCGGCCACCTCAGCTGCCGGCCCCTCGGACGACACAACCGACGGCCGGCCGCAGCGCCGGCCGCCAACCAGTAAGGAAACCAATGCGACTCCACCCACGCGCCCTCATCGCCGTGCCCGCTGCCGCCGCCGTCCTCGCCGCCGCGGCCTGCGGCACCACCGAAGAGGCCGACGGCGACGACACCGCCGCCGAGGCCGCGGCCGGCCCGGTCTCGGTCACCGACGCCACCGGCACCGTCGTCGAACTCGACGCGCCCGCCACCGACATCGTCACCCTGGAGTGGGCCGAGACCGAGATCGCCGCCAGCCTCGGCGTCATGCCCGTCGGCGTCGCCGACGTCGCCGGATACGAGACCTGGGTCGGCGCCTCCATGCCGCTCGACGACACCGTCGAGGACGTCGGCACCCGCGCCGAACCGTCGGTCGACTCCATCGCCCAGCTCGCCCCCGACCTCATCATCACCGAGGTCCGCGACGAGACCGTCATCGAGCAGCTCCGCGAGTTCGCCACCGTCCTGGTCACCGAAGGATCCTCCGAGGACGGCAACCTCGAGCGCATGGAGCGCGACCTCTACCTCATCGCCGAGATGCTCGGCAAGACCGACGAGGCCGACGCCCTCATGGCCGACTTCGAAGCCAAGATCACCGAGGTCAAGGACGCCATCGCCGCCGCCGGCACCGCCGACGTCCCCTACCTGTGGGTCGACGGCTGGGAAGACGGCGGCACCGTCGCCATCCGCATGTTCGGCCCCACCTCCCTGGTCGGCAACCTCGCGACCGAGGTCGGCCTCACCAACGCCTGGGACGGCGAGACCGACGGCCAGTGGGGCCTGGGCCAGAACGACCTCGAAGGCATGGCCGAATACGCCGAGACCGACCTGCGGCTGGTCTACAACGAGTCCGACAACTCCGGGCTGTTCGCCGAGACCCTCCCCGAGAACGACCTCTGGTCGAGCCTCCAGTTCGTCCAGGACGGCCACACCTACAAGCTCACCGAAGGCGCCTGGACCTTCGGCGGCCCCGCCTCCAGCGAGGTCCTGCTCGACTTCTTCGCCGAGGTCTACACCTCTTGAGCACCACCCGAACACCGCTGACGCGACCAGCGACCCCGGTCGGCACCAGGACCCGCCTCGTCCCGGCGGCCACCCTGTTCACCACCGCCGCCGGGGTCCTGGTCGCGCTGGCGGCCGTCCACATCACCCAAGGCTCCTCGTCGATCGGCGCCTCCGACCTGCTCGGCCTGCTGACCGGCTCGACCGACGAGATGACCCTGCACGTCCTGACCGACTCCCGGATGCCGCGACTGGCCGCCGCCGCGCTCGTCGGCATCGCCCTGGGCGCCTCCGGCTCCCTCCTCCAGTCGATCGCCCGCAACCGCCTGGCCAGCCCGGACACCCTCGCCGTCACCGGCGGCGCCTACCTCGCCGTCGCCGCCGCGGCCGCCTTCGGCATCAGCCTCCCGGTCCTCTCCGGCGTCGGCGTCGCCTTCGCCGGCGCGCTGGCCACCTCCGCGCTCGTCCTCGCCGTCTCGGCCGGCGGCGGCGCCTCCACCACGCGCCTCATCCTCGCCGGCTCCGCCGTGTCGCTCGCGGCCAACGCGCTGGTGACACTCCTGCTGATCCTGTTCCAGGAGAACACCGTCAGCCTCTTCGCCTGGGGCTCGGGCAGCCTCAGCCTCACCGACTTCGGGCCCCTCAACGCGACCGCGCCGATCGTCGCCGCCTGCCTGGTCGCCGCGATCGCCGTCGGCTCCCGCCTCGACCTGCTGCGTCTCGGCGACGACACCGCCGCGAGTCTCGGCGTCGGCGTCCGCCGCACCCGCCTGATCGCGATCGTCTGCTCGCTGCTGCTGGCCTCCAGCGCCGTCGCCGTCGCCGGGCCCATCGGCTTCGTCGGCCTCGCCGCGCCCGTCGTCGCCCGCCTGATCGCCGGCCGCGTCCCCGACCTGCTGCCGCACCGCCTCCTGGTGCCCTTCAGCGCCCTGTGCGGCGCGGTGATCCTCATCGCCTCCGACATCGTCGTACGCGCCGTCCTCGGCGGCGCCGCCGGATACATGATCCCGGTCGGCGTCACCACCACCGTCGTCGGCGCCGGCGTCATGGTGTGGCTGGCCCGCAAGGTCACCGACGGCGGCACCGCCGACAAGCCCGCCATGCTCCACGGCGCCAGCGGACGCACCCGCACCGGCTTCGCGTTCATCACCGTCGTCCTCACCGCCGCCCTCGCCGCGGGACTGGTCGTCGGGATGCTCTCGGGCGACACCATGTTCCTCACCGGCGACATCGTGAACTGGCTGACCGGCGAGACCGGGAAGGCCTACACCTGGATCATCGACCAGCGCTACCCGAGAGTCCTCGCGGCGATCCTGGCCGGGGCCGCGCTCGCGGCCGCGGGGACCGTCACCCAGGCCGTGTGCCGCAATCCCCTGGCCGAGCCCGGGATCCTCGGCGTCACGGCCGGAGCCGCGGTCGGCGCGGTCGCCCTCATCACCTGGTTCCCGGCCGCCGGGGCGTGGACGGTGACCTCCGGCGCCGCCGTCGGCGCGGTCCTCGCGTTCGCCGTCGTCTACGGTCTCGCCTGGAAAGGCGGCCTCGACACGGCTCGGCTCGTGCTCATCGGCATCGGTGTGCAGGCCATCGCGACGGCCGTGATCACGCTGCTGATCATCTACGCCGACCCGTGGAACACGCCGAAGGCCATGACGTGGCTGTCCGGCTCGACCTACGGGCGCACTGCCGGCAGGCTCGTCCCGGTGGCGGCGGCCCTGGCGCTGCTGGTGCCGTTCATCGTCTCGCGCCGCCGGGAGGTCGACCTGCTGGCGCTCGACGACGACACGCCCCGGACCCTCGGGGTGCGACTGGAGCACACCCGCTTGCTGCTGCTGGGGGCCGCCGCGCTCCTGGCCGCCGCGGCCGTGGCCGTGGTCGGCACCGTGTCGTTCGTGGGCCTGGTGGCCCCGCACCTGGCCCGGAGCCTGGTCGGCTCCAGGTCGGTGCGGGTCCTCCCGACCGCGATCCTGCTCGGCGCGCTGCTGGTGAGCGTCGCCGACACGCTCGGCCGCACGGTCATCGCCCCGGCGCAGATCCCGGCCGGGCTGGTGTGCGCCCTCATCGGCACGCCCTACTTCGTGTGGCTGCTGTGGCGCACCCGCCGCGCTTAGTCGCCGCCTGCGCCTTTCAGGACCTGTACCACTTCTGGTTCTCGCCGCCGTGGCGCTCCCACATGATGAGGTCGGTGCCGTCGGCGGAGTTCCAGCCGGCCACGTCGATGCACTTGCCGGACTGCGGGTTGACCAGTTCGTGCTGGTCGGTCAGGACCCATTGCTGCGCGGCGGTGCCGTTGGGCGTCCACAGCTGCACCTTGGCGCCGTTCTCGGTCGAGCCGCCGGCGACGTCGAGGCACTTGCCGAGGGCCCGGATGGTGCCGTCGTCGTGGAAGGTCCACTGCTGCGCGGCCGTCCCGTTGGGCGTGTAGAGCTGCACGGGCGTGCCGTCGGCGCTGACGCCTCCTTCTACGTCCATGCACTTGCCGGCGAAGCCGGTGATGGCCCCGGTCATCGAGCCGCCGCCACCGCCGCCGCCGACGGTGAGCGTCAGGCGGCCCGGCTCGGGATCGGCGGCCGCGCCCGACTGGTCGTGCGCGCCGTTTGGCGTCACGTCGTCGTAGGGGAAGGCGTAGCCGATCGGGGAGTTGGCGTGGACCACCCGCGAGTAGTGGTTCGTGATCGGGTGCCGGTAGAACTCGTCGACCGCGGCGCCGTTGGGCTGGTCGGCGTGGCTGAGGATCGTGCTGCGGTTGAAGGCCGCCGCCAGCCGCGCCAGGATGCCCTTGCGGACGTCGGAGTCGCCGGGGTTGTTGGTGAACGGCCCGTGGTCGCAGGTGAAGATGTCCCAGTCGTTGGGTTTGGCGAAGCTGGAGCCGTCGTTGAAGACCAGGTGGTCGCCTTGGACTCGGCCGGTGAACACCCCGCGCCCGCCCTGGTTGTCGACCCGCAGGTCGTTGTGCCGGTAGTGCTCCCACACCTGGTCGGCGTAGCCGCTCCAGTAGCCGTTGAACGGCATGTCCGGCTGACCGGCCCGGGGCGCCATGATGTTCTGCGGGGACATGACCCGCAGGATGCGCCCGCCGTCGCCGCGCATGACCAGCTCGTCCCACGGCTGCCCGTCGGCGGCGGCCTGGGCCTCCAGGTCCGAGGCGATGGCCTCGACCGCCCCGGCCGGCAGCGGCGCCACGCCGTGGTCCCCGGCGCCCTGCAGGCGGATGCCGATCGGCAGTGCGGTCACCAGGTCGACGTAGCTGAGGTTGATGAACAGCTGGACGTCGTTGAAGGTGAACTCGCAGAAGGAGACGATCTTGCCGAAGTTGGCGTCGTTCTCGTTGTGGAGCGCGGGCTCGACCAGCGCCGGGCCGGGATTGACGTAGAAGTCGAGGGTGTCCTCGCGGACGAAGTAGACCCGCGAGCCGTACATGCGCGGCAGGGTCAGCACGACCGGGTCGGCGCCGGGGGCGTTCAGCGGGATCGAGGCGTCGATCGGCAGGGGAGTGCCGGGCGCGGGCGGCTCCTCGAGGTAGTAGGGGCCCTGGCCGGCGCGCACGAGCATCATGCGGTCGGTGCCGAACTCGCGGCCGGTGACGTAGGCGTTGACCGAGGCGGTGTCGGTGTGGTTGGCGAGCGCGAGCTCGCAGGTCGCGGGGGTGGCCGAGGCCCGGGGTGCGGCGAACCGGCTCCACCAGGGCGCGCTGGCGGCGACGATGCCGGTGGCGGCGGTCGCGGTGATGAGTTTTCTGCGGGACAGCATGGAGTGCCTCCTTGGTGGGGGAGAAGGGCCGGGATTCCGGCGCTTCGACATGGTTTCTTTACTGATAGGGGGCGCAGTGCGGCACGGGGCCGCTCGGGAGAGGTCGGTCGAGTGGTCGTGCGGGGTCGTCGTCGGGTCAGGCCCGTCCGCGCGGGCGCAGGCGGCCTCCTGGCAGCGGCGGGGCCGGGATGCGCTCGCCGTCGTGGCCGGGCACGGTCCCGAAGCGCGTCTGGTCCGGGTCCTCCCACGCCGTGCGGGCCGCGACGATGTCGTCGTGGCCGCGGCCGACGAAGTTCCACCACATGACCAGGTCGTCGGGGAACGGTTCGCCGCCGATGAGGAAGACCGTCGCTCCCGCGGTCGAGGACAGCGCGAGCTCGTCCCGGCCGTCGCCCAGGTACAGCAGCGGTCCGCGCGCGAGCGCGATGCCGGCCGCCTCCAGCGTGCCGTCGATGGCGATCACGGCGTGCTCGAAGTCGGGCCGCAGCGGCAGTGTCGCCGCGCCGCCGGCTTCGATGCCGATCTGCGCGCCGACCAGCGGCGTGTAGGTCGTGGCCGGGGAGGCGGCGCCGGCGAGTTCGCCGACGGCCACGACGCCCCGCACGCCGGAGGCCTCGAAGCGCGGCAGGTCGGTGTGCCGCTCGAATCCGGCTCGGACGCCCTCGCCGCCCTCGGGCAGCGCGACCCACAGCTGCAGGCCGTCGATCATCGGCGACTCGCCGAGCGAGATCTCCGAGTGCGCGATGCCCGGCCCGCTGGTCACGAGGTTGAGCTGGCCGGGGCGGATCACGACGTCGCTGCCGAGGCTGTCGCGGTGGTGTATCTCGCCGGCGATCGGCCAGGTCACCGTCTGCAGCCCGGTGTGCGGGTGCGGCAGGACCCGCATGTCGGTGTGCTCGGGCCCGAACTGGTCGAGGAAGCACCAGGCGCCGACGGTGGGGATCCGCCGCTGCGGGAGGGTGCGGCTGACGTGCATGGCCCTGACGCCGCCCAGCGGGACGTCCCGCGCCTCCAGGAGCCGGGACCGGGGGCCGGTCGTCTCGGCGGCGTGGCAGGGCGTCTCCGCCGGGCGGGCGTCGAGGTTGCTCATGGTGTCGACCTTAGGCCTTTCAGGCCCGGTACCACTTCTGGTTCTCGCCGCCGTGGCATTCCCACATGATCACGTCGGTGCCGTCGGCGGAGTCCCATCCGGCCACGTCGACGCACTTGTCGGCCTGCGGGTTCACCAGGTCGTTCGCGCCGCTGAGGACCCATTGCTGGGCCCCGGTGCCGTTGCAGGTCCACAGCTGGACCTTGGCGCCGTTCTCGGTCGAGCCGCCGGAGACGTCCAGGCACTTGCCGAGGGCCCTGACGGTGCCGTCGTCGTGGAAGGTCCACTGCTGCGCGGCCGTGCCGTTGCAGGTGTAGAGCTGCACCGGGGTGCCGTCGGCGCTGTTCGCCGCCTCGACGTCGAGGCACTTGCCGGCGTAGCCGGTGACGGCTCCGGTCGATCCGCCCCCGCCTCCCCCACCGCCGCCGGAGTAGACGCGGACGTAGTCGACCTTGAGCTGCTGCGGGAACTGGGTGGTCGCGTCGGGGTAGCCGGGCCACTGGCCGCCGACGGCGACGTTCATGATCATGAAGAACGGGTGGTCGAACACCCACTCGTTGCCGCCCAGGTCGGCGGGCGTGAGCGTGAAGTACTCGTTGCCGTCGACCGACCAGGTGATGGAGTCGGGCGTCCAGTCGACCGCGAAGGTGTGGAAGCCGTCGGCGAAGTGCTGGCCTCCGGGCAGGGTGTAGCCGTTGCCGATGCCTCCGGCGCCGGAGTAGCCGGGCCCGTGGACGGTGCCGTGGACGGTTCCGGGCTCGGAGCCGATGTTCTCCATGATGTCGATCTCGCCGCTGTTCGGCCAGCCGACGTCGCCGAAGTTGTCGCCGAGCATCCAGAAGGCCGGCCAGATGCCCTGGCCGCGCGGGATCTGCATGCGGGCCTCGAAGCGGCCGTATGCCTGGGTGAAGGTCTCGGCGGTGAGCAGGCGCGCCGAGGTGTACTCGCAGGCGCCGTACCAGCACTGGTAGCCGGCGGGGTTGTTCTTGCGGGCGGTGATGACCAGGTTGCCGGCCCCGTCGTGGGCGGAGTTGTCGGTGCTGTCGGTGTAGTACTGGTGCTCGGCGTTGCCCCAGCCTTCGCCGCCGATGTCGTAGCGCCACTTGGCCGGGTCGGGCGGGGTGCCGGCGGCGCGGTCGAACTCGTCGCTCCAGACCAGCTGCTGGGCGGCGACCTCTTCTTGGGCGCCGGCGGTGGTCAGCGAGCTCAGGCCGACCGCGGCGGCGGCGACGGCCGCGCAGCCCAGGGCCAGCAGCCGGAATCTTCTTCGGGGTGGTCTCACGGTCGCGTCCTCTCTTCGCAGTGAGCCGAGAGCGCTCTCCAGTGACGAACCCAGTACGGGCCCTTAGTGAGAGAGCGCTCTCTCTAAACCGTGCTTACTTTCTACCATTGAGCATCGATTGCTGTCAATGCCTAGATGGTCCGAAACGCCCCCGCGACACCGGAATGCGTTTGCGGCTCCGCCGGCCCGGAACCGGCCTGGGAGAATGGCCCGGTGGGCATCGAGACGCAACTGCGGCGGGCGATCACCGTCTTCCGGTTCGCCGCGCTCGGCTACCCGGTGGTCCTCTGCGCGCTGCTCTACGAGACCCTCGCCCGCCCGGTCCCGGCGGTCCTCCTCGTCCTCGTCCTGGCCTTGTGGACCCTCGCGGTCAGCCGCTCCTACGCCGGACGCGGCTTCCGACCGGCGACGCTCTACGCCGACCTCGCCGTCACCGTCGCCGCGATCGCCACCTCCACCTGGGCGCTCGCCGTCGACGGCCGCAGCGTACCGATCCCGGTGGGCCCCTGGCTGGCCGGAGCCGTCCTCGCCTGGGCCGTCCAAGGCGGACGGCGCCGCGGCGTCATCGCCGGAGCCACGGTGGCCCTCGCCGGCATGGTGTTCCGCGGCGGCCCCACCGAGAACACCTTCAGCGAAGCCATCCTGTTCATCCTCACCGGACTCATGGTCGGACACTTCACGCGTCTCGGGGTCGAGGCCCAGGAACGGCTCGAAGAGGCCGCCGCCCGCACCGCCGCCGCCCGCGAACGCGACCGCCTCGCCCGCGACATCCACGACTCGGTCCTCCAAGTCCTCGCGCTCGTGCAGCGGCGCGGCAACCAGATCGGCGGCGAAGCCGCCGAACTCGGCCGCCTCGCCGGCGAACAGGAGGAAGCGCTCCGCACCCTCATCGGCTCCCAGACCTACCGGCACCCCTTCGACGGGCAGCGCGACGTCCGCGACCTCCTCAGACGCCATGCCGCGGAGACGGTCACCGTCGCCGCGCCCGCCGCCCCGGTGCCGCTGCCGGCCGGCGCCGCCGCAGAACTCGCCGCCGCCGTCGCCAGTGCGATCGACAACGTCCGCGAGCACTGCCCGGCCGGGACCAGCACCTGGCTGCTGGTCGAGGACCAGGGCGACGAGGTCGCCGTGGCCGTGCGGGACAACGGGCCCGGCATCCCGCCCGGGAGGCTGTCCGAGGCCGCCGCCGAAGGACGGCTCGGCGTGGTCCAATCGATCGAGGGCCGGATCCGGGAACTGGGCGGCAGCACCGCCATCACCGCGACCCCCGGCCAGGGAACGGAAGTCGAACTGCGGGTGCCGCGCCCGCACCGGAAGGCAGGCAGTGATGGCGACGCTCATAGTGGTCGATGACCATCCGATCTGGAGAGAGGCGATCAGCCGCGACCTCACCGAGGCTGGCCACGAGGTCCTCGCCTGCCTCGGCGAGGGCCGCCGGGCCCTGACCGCGATCCGCGAACTGCGCCCGCAAGTGGCCATCCTCGACCTCCAACTGCCCGACCTGCCCGGCGTCGCGGTCCTGCGCGAACTCGAGGACGACCGCCCCACCGAGGTACTGGTGCTGTCGGCCAGCGGCGAGTCCGAGGACGTGCTCGAGGCGGTCAAGGCCGGAGCCCGCGGCTACCTCGTCAAATCCGCCGGCCCCGCCGAACTGCTCGACGCGGTCGAGCGCGTCGCCGCCGGCGACGCCGTGTTCACCCCCGGCCTCGCCGGACTGGTCCTGGGGGAGTACCGCCGCCTCGCCAACGCCGGAGCGGGCGACGAGAGCCCGAGCCTGTCCGAACGCGAGACCGAAGTCCTCCGCCTGGTCGCCAAGGGCCTGACCTACAAGGAGATCGCCGCGCGATTGTTCCTGTCGCACCGCACGGTCCAGAACCACGTCCAGCGCACGCTCAGCAAACTCCAGCTTCACAACCGGGCCCAGCTGGTCCGCTACGCCATCGAGCACGGCATCGACGAGCGGTGAGTACTGCAACCCTCTGAAATTGAGTACTTCGGCGCGCCAAGTCGAGCCGGGCACCCGATGCGGAACCGGCCCCGACCGGTGCCCAATGGAGACATGAGCGAGACCGCCTTCATCACCGCCGCCGGAGCCTACCTGCCCGGCCCGCCCGTCGCCAACGACCGGATCGCCGAGCGCCTCGGCGGCGTCGACGAACGCGGCGACCGCCTGCGCCGACGCATCCTCGCCGCCAACGGCATCGAGACGCGCCACTACGCCCTCGACGAGACCGGCGCTACCACCGAGCTCAACGAGGAACTCGCCGCGGCGGCCCTCCACGCGGCCCTGGCCGACCGCTCCCTCGAACCGGCCGACCTCGACATGCTCGCCACCGCCACCACCCAAGGCGACCTGCTCGTCCCTGGATTCGCCTCCATGGTCCACGGCCGACTCGGCGGCGGACCGATGCAGCTGCTCTCGGCCTCCGGTGTGTGCGCCTCCGGCCTCGCTGCCCTCGACGCCGCCGTCGCCAAGGTCCGCCTCGGCGAACACGGCCGCGCCGCCGTCGTCGGGTCCGAACTGGCCAGCCGCCGGCTGCGCCGCTCCCGCCTCGAAGGCGCCGAAGCCGACGCTGCGTTCCTGCGCTGGATGCTCTCCGACGGCGCCGGGGCCGTCGTCGTCGAGCCCCGGCCGCGCCCCGACCGCCCCTCACTGCGCGTCGACTGGATCCGCCACGTGTCCCTGGCCCACGAACACCCGGTGTGCATGCGCGCCGGCACCGGCGAAGTCCTCGAACCGAGCGCCGGCGACACCTGGCAGGACGTCGACCTCGACGAGGCCGACAAGACCGGCATGATGCACCTGCGCCAGGACACCAGCGCGCTGGCCGCCCTCGCCGAAGCCGGGCTCGAGCAGTTCGCGAACCTCACCCGCGAGGGCCTGGTTGACCTCGCCCGGCTCGACCACGTGCTGTGCCACTACAGCACCCACGCCTTCCGCGACATCGTCTTCGACCGGCTCACCGCTGCCGGAGCGGCCCTCAAACCCGAGAAGTGGTTCTCCAACCTCGCCACGAGCGGCAACACCGGCGCGGCCTCGATCTTCATCGCGCTCGAGGAATGCTGGCGCACCGGCCGCTTCGAGCCCGGCCAGACGATCCTTCTGGCCGTCCCCGAGTCGGGCCGGTTCTCCTTCGCCTTCGCCCACCTCACCTGCGTCGGCGCCGAACGGACCGAGCCCTCATCGGCCGCGCCGACCGCCTCGGCGGCGCCGGCGCGCGGCGACCTGTTCGCCCGCCTCGACGACGTCTGGCTGGACTTCGAGCGGCGGCTCGAGCAGGTCCCGGTCATGCACCGCCTGCACGAGGGCACCGCCACCATCGAGGACTACCGGCGCCTGCTGCACAACCTGCGCCAGCAGGTCGCCGACGGCGCCCGCTGGATCTCCCGCGCCGCCTCCAACTTCTCGGTCGACCACTTCGACCTGCGCAGCGCCGCCATCGGCCACGCCGCCGAAGAGCACCGCGACTTCATGATGCTCGAACGAGACTTCGTCGCCGCCGGAGGATCGATCGACGAGATCCGCTCGGGGGAGAAGAACCTCGGATCCGAAGCGCTCTCGGCCTACATGTTCCACACCGCGAGCCGGCCCGACCCGATCGGGCTGCTCGGGGCCATGTTCATCATCGAAGGCCTCGGCACCGGCAAGGCCTCCGAATGGGCCGTCCGCTTCCAGGAACTGCTGGGCCTGCGCGACGACCAGGTGAGCTTCATGCGCTACCACGGCGAGGCCGACGACGACCACTTCGCGAAGCTCCAGGCGATCCTGTCCTCCGACCGCGTCGACGAGGCCGCCGCCGACGCGATCGTCAAGACCGCCAAGGTCGTCGCCCGCCTCTACGCCCTCCAACTGGAAGAGCTCGACCATGTCTGATCCGTCCATGTGGGACGCGGTCGAGGCCGACCCGGCCATGCCGCTCGAACCCGACGTGGCGCGCAAGGTCGTCGACGACCAGCGCCGCTGGACCCGCACCTGGCTCTACCCGATCGCCAGGCCGATCTCCCGGATCGCCGCGGTCCTCATCGTGATGAGCAAGCGGCTCTTCCCGATCCGCTGGACCGCGCACGCCACCATGGACCGGCTGTGCCTGTGGTTCCTGCGCCGCTTCGTCTCACCACTGGCCGTCGAGCTGCTCATCCGCCACTTCGTGATCGAGACGAACCTGCTCAACTTCATCGTCGACAACGCCGAGAACGCCGACCTGGCGCCGGTGAGGCTGCGGCCCACCACGCTCGCCGGACTCGGCGACCGCGCCGTCATCGAGCACGACATCAACGTCTACGACGTCCTCGCCGCCCTCGGCCCCGGACCCCTGCGACCGCGCGAGATCGACTACTCCGGCCTCGACATGCCCGACCTCGACCCCGAACCGAACCGCCGC
Organism: Glycomyces halotolerans; assembly: GCF_054779575.1. Classification (NCBI taxonomy): domain Bacteria; kingdom Bacillati; phylum Actinomycetota; class Actinomycetes; order Glycomycetales; family Glycomycetaceae; genus Glycomyces; species Glycomyces halotolerans. Next base: position 91,030 of record NZ_BAAGXZ010000018.1, on the reverse strand, counting down.
CGCCTGCTCAACCTGGACATCCAGACCGCGCTGTGCCTGATGAACCTGCCGTTCGCCATGTGCCTCACCCCCGAGGAGTACCGGCGCGCCGTCCACTCCATGCGCTTCGACGACTCGATCCTGGCGATCCTGGCCGACATCACCGGCGACCCGATCTTCCTCAGGTGGCAGTGCGGCGACCTGTCGATCCGCGCCGACTCCAACATCGACGTCCCGGCCGCCGTCTACCGCCACGCCGTCGTCTGCGAATACGCCCACGCGCACCTGGTGCGGCTGGCCGCATCAAGCGCGCGTGAGCCGAGCGGCGCTTAATCCCCGCTCGAACGCCAGCCGTCGGCCGCCAGGCGGTCGCGGTCGCGCGGGCGCGAGGACTCGAACACGACCCCGCCTCCCTCGCGCACCTTGATCTTGTCCACGTACACGCCCCGGCCCTGGTAGTACGAGTCGCTGACGTACGACCAGCGCACATACCTCGTCCCGGCCGGCAGGGCCGCCGCCGCGTCGATCCACCGCCGTCCCGAGAAACCGGAGAAGACCCCGCCGGTCGTCCAGCGGTGCGAGTCGGTCCGCAGCTCCAGCGGCACCGTCGCCCACGTCTCGCCGTCGGCGCTGGCCTGCACCGAGCCGCGGTCGGTCGACTCGGTGTCGTACCACAGCGCGAACTCGACCGAGCCGTTCGACAGCGGCGAGTCCAACCCGGCGGTCAGCGCCGCCTCGGTCCGGTCGGCCTGGCCCGAGAACCAGGAGTCGCGGCCCGTGCGCGGCTCGACCGGGACCGCCCGGCTCAGCGGCCGGTGCGCGGCCCTCCGGTAGCTGCTGACCCCGCCCCAGTTCCGGGTCGGGTGGACCCGGTTGGTCAGCAGGACCGCCAGCGTCCCCGACAGCGGGTCGAGCACGATCGAGGTACCGGTGTAGCCGGTGTGTCCGATCGTGACCGGCGAGGTCAGCGCGTCCATGTACCAGCGCTGGCCGATCTGCCAGCCCAGTCCTCGCGCCGCGCCCGAGCCGAGCCCCGGGTTCATGTCGGTGAAGAACCGCCGCGCGGTGTCGGTTTCGAGCACGCGGGCCTCGCCGTAGGCGCCGCCGTTGAGGATCGTCTGCCCGAACACCGCCAGGTCTCGCGCCGTCGAGAACACTCCGGCGTGTCCGGCGACGCCGCCGAACGACCAGGCGTTCTCGTCGTGGACCGAGCCGCGGATCATGCCGCGGCCGGTCCACGGCTGGTACTCGGTGGCCGCGATCCGCCCGAGTCTCTCGGCCGGAGGGTTGTAGCCGGTGTCGGTCATGCCGAGCGGGCCGGTGATGTACTCCTCGACCAGTTCGTCCAGGCCCGCGCCGGTGACCCGTTCCATGGCCTTGGCCAGGACGATGAGGTTGAGGTCGGAGTACTCGTAGCCGCTGCCGGGCGGCCGCCTGAGCGGCCGGGCGTAGATCCGCTCCATGCGCGCCTCGTTGTCGGGCGCGCTGTAGAGGTTGATGAAGGCGATCTGACCGGAGGTGTGGGACAGCAGCTGCCCCATGGTGATCGGTGTCTTCTCCGGGTCGGCCGAGTCGAACTCCGGCAGGTGGTCGACCACGGGCGCGTCGAAGTCGATCCGGCCGTCCTGGTCGAGCCGCGCCGCCACGGTGGCGGTGAACAGCTTCGAGATGGAGGCCAGGTCGTAGATCGTGTCGAGCGAGGCCGGCTCCCACCGGTCCTCCGGCAGCTCGATCGGGCTGCCGGCCTCACCGTCCCAGCTTTCGTAGCGGACCTGGTGGCCGACGGCCCGGTGCTCGACCACGACGCCGTCGCGGGCGGCCAGGACCACGAACCCGGGGAACGACGGCGCCGCCCCCTCCATGTGGGCCGCGGTCTCGGGCACTATCCGCTCGACGTGCTCGGCCACCAGGCCGGCCTCGGCGGCGCCCCCGGCCCGCAGCGTGTGCGGGACTTCGGGGAACACCACGTCGCGGGGGCCCACGGTCGGCGGGCCGGTCAGTTCGGTCATCGCGGGCAGTTCCTCCGCGGCGGCCTGGGAGCCGCCGGTCATCGCCGCCAGCGCTGTGGCGGCGGCGCCGCTGAACACCATTCGACGTCTCATGATCCTCCTCAGCGCGGGGGCCGGCGGTAGATGAGGTGCGACTCGCGTAGCTCGGCGAACGCCGCGAGGTCGTCGGTCCAGACCGAAGTTACCTCGCCGATCTCGGCGCCGCCCTCGATCGCCAGCCGGACCGCCTGGTTCCCGGTGAGCTTGTCGAGCCAGTACGAGGTCGGCCCGTCCTGGCCGCGCCAGCCGTACTGCCCGAAGTGCCGGCGCTGCTCGATGATCATCGCCAGCGCGCTCCTGATGGGGTCGAACGACTCGCGGTCGGTCACCTGGAGTTCGACGCCGCCGCAGACCGAGCCGCGCCACTTGGAGAACGTCGGGTTGAAGTAGGCCTCCCTGAACCGGGCCCCGGGGAGGTCGGCGGCGTTGAGCGCCTGCTGCCAGCCGTGGTCGATCTCGGGCGCGCCGAGCAGCTGGAACGGCAGCGTCGTGCCGCGGCCCTCCGACAGGGCCGTGGCCTCGAACAGGCACGTCCCGGGGTAGACCGCGGCGGTGTGCACCGTGGGCATGTTCGGCGAGGGCGCCACCCACGGCAGCCGCGTGTCCTCGAAGTAGGAGCCGGCGTCCCAGCGTTCCATCGCGACCACGGTCAGGTCGACCGGCGAGCCGCCGGCCTCGGTGACGAACTCGGCGTTGAACAGCCGCGCCAGTTCACCGATGGTCATGCCGTGCCGCTGGGCGATCGGCTTGAGCCCGACGAACGTCGCGTGCTCGGGGTGCAGGACCGGCCCGGAGACCTCCTTGCCGGAGATCGGGTTGGGCCGGTCGAGGACGACGAACCGCAGCCCCAGCGAGGCGGCGGCCTCCATGGCCAGGTACATCGTCCAGATGTAGGTGTAGAACCGGGACCCGACGTCCTGGATGTCGAACACGAGGGTTTCCACGCCCGCTTCGGCGAGGAGCTCGGTCATCCGGTCCTTGTTGTTGTAGGCGTTGTACACCGGAATGCCGGTCTTGGGGTCGAGGAAGTAGTCTTCGCCTTCGCCGGCCTGCGAGGTGCCGCGGAAGCCGTGCTCGGGGCCGAAGACGGCCACGATGTCGACCTTGCCGCTCTCGTGCATCAGGTCGACCTCGTGGGTGAGGTCGGGCAGGACGCCGGTCGGGTTGGAGATGACGCCGACGGCCTGGCCGGCGAGCTCGGCGAATCCGGTCTCGGCGAGGACTTCGATGCCGGGCTTGACGCGCTTGCGGGGGTGCGCGTACGCGGTCTGCCGGGTGGCGGCGGGGATCGCGGCCCCTCCGAGGACGGCGGCGGTGCCGCCGAACAGCCGCCTGCGGTTGATCTTGGCGCTCATCAGTAACTCACTCCATGTCCGAAGGCGTACAGCACCGTGTCGGGGTCGTCGGCGGCCGGTATGTCGACCGGGAGGCGGCCCTGCGGGGCGGTCTCGCCGACGATCACTTTGACGGCGGATTCGAGCCCGGCGGCGGCGTAGGAGTACGTCGCCAGGTAGGCGTCGGCGTCGTCGGGGTAGTAGGCGATGTCGTAGGGGTTGCGCACGGCGACGGCGACGACCGGCGTGCCGGTCTCGTGCAGCGCGGCGACCAGGTCGGCCTGGGCCGGGTCGGTGGCGACGCCGTTGGTGGTGACCACGACGAGGTCCTTGCCTTCGGCTTCGGCCGCGGCGGCGTCGATCTCGGCCTGGGAGGGGTTGCTCCCGGTGGCGAGTCGGGAGGCGTCCCAGCCGCGTTCGTCGAGTTCGGCGGCGATGGCGCCGGTGGTGGCGTTGCCCCAGCCGGTGACGAGTGCTTCGCCGGTGGCGGCGGCCGGGAGGGCGCCGTCGTTGGTGACCAGGGTGGTGCTCTGGTCGCTGATGTCCTGCGCGGTCTCGAGGTGCGAGGGGACGCCCACGACGTCGTCGATGGCGCTTGCGTCGGCGTACGGGTCGTCGAAGAGTCCGAGCTCGTATTTGAGGTCGAGGATGCGCGTGACCGACTCGTCGAGCCGTTTCTTGGAGACCTCGCCGGTCTCGACCGCGTCGAGCACGGCGTTGTAGGCCAGGTCGATGTCCGGGGGCATGAGGAGCATGTCGGCTCCGGCCTGGAGGGCCATGACCGGGACGCGGTCGTCGCCGTATTCGTCGCGGACGCCCTGCATGGTGAGCGCGTCGGTGACGACGACGCCGTCGTAGCCGAGTTCGTCGCGCAGCAGGCCGGTGAGGATCGGCTCGGAGAGCGTGGCGGGCTTGAGCGAGTCGTCGAGCGCGGGGAACTGGATGTGGGCGGTCATGATGGTGCCCACGCCCTCGTCGATCGCCGCCTGGAACGGCGGCGCGTCGAGCCGCTGCCACTCCTCATAGGAGTGGGTGATGAGCGGGACGCCGATGTGGCTGTCGGTGTCGGTGTCGCCGTGGCCGGGGAAGTGCTTGACGGTGGCGGCCAGATCGCCGCCGGACTGGTAGCCGGCGACCTGGGAGGCGACCATGTCGGCCGCGTGCCGCGGGTCGGAGGAGAAGGACCGGACGCCGATGACGGGGTTGGCCGGGTTGACGTTGACGTCGGCGACCGGCGCGAAGTTCTGGTTGATGCCGAGGGCGCGCAGTTCGTCGCCGGCGATGTCGGCGGCGGTGTAGGCGGCGTCGGCGTCGTGGGTGGCGCCCAGGGCCATCGCTCCGGGGAACTGCGTGGCGGGAGGGCCGACGCGGGTGACGATGCCGTGCTCTTGGTCGGTGGAGATGAGCAGCGGCGTGTCGCCGGCTTCGAGCGCGGTCTCCTGGAGGCCGTTGGAGAGTCCGGCGATCTGGTGGGGGTCGTTGACGTTGTTCGACCAGGCGAAGTAGATGACGCCGCCGAGGTGGTAGGTCTCCAGCAGCTCGTCGGCGTTGTCGACGCCGTGCGCCGACCGGTTGCGGGAGACGTCGGCCGGGTCGGTGGTGCCGGAGGTGTCGCCGTAGGCGTAGGTGACGAAGAGCTGGCCGACCTTCTCTTCGAGGCTCATGGAGCGCAGGTGGTGTTTGACGAACAGCCGCTGCCGGATCTCGTCCCAGTGGTCGGATCCGGGGGGACCGGGTTGGGCCCCGGCCGAGGCTCCGGTCGAGGCGACCAGTGCGGCGCTCAGAGCGGCGACGACGGCGATGGCCCAGGGCCGCTTGGAGACGCGCTCGGGGAGTGCCGTCTTGGGGGTCGTGGGCTTGTCGGCTTCTCGCTTGAAGAGCAGGGTCTTGGGCTTCGGCTTTTCGGCTTCGCGCTTGAAGAGCAGTGTCCTGAGGTTCAGCTTCATGGTGCAGACTCCCGCCTGGACAGGGGGTTGAACGCCGCGGCCGACGGGTGGCGGCCGCGGCGGTTGTGCGGGGACGTCCGACTGGAGGAGAGTTGACCCCTACGGGCGGGTACGACCCCTGTTGATCATCCTGGCAGAAACCTTCAACATTAATCAATACTTTGAAATGAAATTTCAGACAAGGGCGGCGGCCCGCCTCCCCGTACCGGGAGGCGGGCCGCCGTGATCAGGTGTCGTCGCGGTCAGCCGCTAAACGCGGTTCCACCGCTGGTTCTCACCGCCCCAGCAGCTGTAGACCTGCACGGGGGCGCCGTTCGAGGAGCTGTAGACGTCCAGGCAGGCGTTGCCGGAGCGGATCGTGCCGTCCGAGCCGACCGTCCACCGTTGACCCCCCGAGCCGTCGCACGAGCGGATCTCGACCAGCGTCGCGTTGCCGCCGGAACGGGCGTCCAGGCACTTGCCGAGCACTCGCAGCTCCCCGCTCGAGGTCTGTGTGAACTGCTGGTTCTGCCCTTCGTAGCAGGCGTACAGCTGAACGCGGGCGCCGTCGGCGGTGTTGCCGCCGGGAACGTCGATGCACTTGCCGGCCGAGACGCTCTGCAGCAGAACGGTGTCGCCACCGCCTCCACCGCCGCCGCCACCGTCGTCTCCGCCGTCGTCATCACCACCGCCGTCGCCGTCGGGGGCCACGGCCCGGCCGGTGCTCGGCGAGATCATACCCGCGCACAGGCCGCGCGAACGCAGGTCCGAGGCGATCTGCGGGATGGCGTTGATCGTCGCCTGGTAGTCGTCGTGCATGAGCATGACCCCGCCGTCCTGCAGCCCGCGCGCGGCCTGCACGATCTGCGAGGTCGAGGCCCCGTTCCAGTCCTGGGAGTCGACGTCCCAGAGGACCTCGGTGAGCCCGTACTGCGACTCCACTGCCCGCAGCGTCGAGTTCGTCTCGCCGTAAGGGGGCCGGAACAGGTTCGGGGTGACGCCGGTGGCCTGCTGGATCGCCTGCTGGGTGCGGGAGATCTCCGATTCCATCTGCTGCCGGCTCAGCTGCGTCATGTGCGGGTGGGACCAGGAGTGGTTGGCCACCCACATGCCCGCGTCGACCTGGGCCCGGGCCAGACCGGGGTTGCTGGAGACGGCCTGACCGGTGTTGAACATCGTGGCGCGCAGCCCCGCGGACTGCAGGGCGTTGAGCAGGCTGCCGGTCGTCCCGGGGTTCGGCCCGTCGTCGAAGGTCAACGCGACGTAACCGTTGCAGTTCTGCGCGTAGGACGGAGCGGGGGACGAGATCGCGAAAGCCACGGCGGCTCCCAGGGTTGCGAAGGCGGCTGCCAGGACTGTGATGATGGGACGTCTGCGTCGGCGATCGCCGTGCATGGGGTGTCCTCCTCGGAGTGTTCGCCGGCGGTGCCAGGCCGAGGGTGCCGAACGGCACCGGCCGGTGGGTACGGCGCATCAGTCTGCGTCGGCGAGCGCCCGGGGTGAGGGCCCGCGTCGCCATGAGGGGGTGACGGTGGATCGATGTTCCGAATGCGTACAGGAACGCACCGAATTATCCCCGAGAAGCGCCTCTGGCGCAAGGGGTCCGGTCAGCGGCGGTCAGGCGTCGTCGGGCCCGCTCGACCCGGCCGGGTAGGACTCCAGCGGCACGTCGCCGTCCTTCCACGCCCGCAGCACCGGCTCGAAGATCCGCCAGCACTCCTCGGCCTCGTCGCCGCGGATCGACAGCGTCTGATCGCCCTCGAGGATGCTCTGGATCAGCCGCGAATAGGCCGGCAGCTCCTGCTGCGGGAACTCGGCGTTGAGCCGGGCGCGCTCGAGCCCGAACGGGTCGCCCGCGCCGTTGAGGTTGACGTCCAGGGAGATCTCGTCCGGGCCGAGGATCATCCGCAGCTCGTTGGGCGGCGCGGCCTCGGGGAACGGCTGGTGCGGCGCCGGGCGGAACCGCAGGACCAGCTCCTTGCGGGCCTTTCCGAGGGCCTTGCCCGTCCGCAGCCGGAACGGCACACCGGCCCAGCGCCAGTTGTCGACCCACAGCGTCGCCTCGGCGAAGGTCTCGGTGCCGCGTTCGGGGTCGACGCCCTCCTCCTGCGAATAGTCCGGCACCCGGCGGCCCTCGATGTCGCCGGCGGTGTAGCGGGCGCGGCGCGACGGGCCCGGATCGGCGGGCCGGACCGCCCGCAGAGCATCCACTTTGGCGTTCCGCAGGTCGCGCTGGCCGATGCCGACCGGCGGGTTGATCGCGATGAGCGCCAGGAGCTGCAGCAGGTGGTTCTGCAGCATGTCCTTGAGCGCGCCCGCACTGTCGTAATAGGATGCGCGGCCTTCGAGGGTGATCGTCTCGTCCCAGACGATGTCGACCGCTTCGACGTGCGCGTTGTTCCACAGCGGCTCGATCACGCGGTTGGCGAATCGCAGGCCGAGGATGTTGAGCACGGTCTGCTTGGCCAGGAAGTGGTCGATGCGGAAGACGTCCGATTCGTCGAAGGCCTCGTGGATCGCGGCGTTGAGCCGCCGGGCGTCCTCCAGGTCCTCGCCGAAGGGCTTCTCGACGACGAGCTTGCTGCCTTCGGGCGGCCGCCGCTCCCGCAGCGCCTGGACCACCTCGAGGAAGATCGAATTCGGCAGGGCCAGGTAGACGACCGCCGGTCCGTCCAGGCGGTCGAACAGCGCGCCGAGCCGTTCGGGATCGGTGACGTCGGCGGTGTGGTGGCCCAGCCGCTCGCCGAAGGCGCGGACGGTCTCGTCGGGCGTCTTCGGGGCGTGCTCGTCGAGGCGCTCGCGCACCATCGAGCGGTAGTCGTCGTCGCTCATCTCGCCGCGCGTGACGCCGATGATCTCGGTGTCCCCGAGCAGGCCCGACTCGTGCAGCCGCACCAACGCCGGATACAGGAACCGCCCGGCCAAGTCGCCCGAAGCGCCGAGCACGATCAACGTCCCGATCGCGGATCCACCGCTCTGCTCACCCATGCCGGTGCAGTACCCGCCCCGCCGGGCGGGAAACTCGGTGGCCTCCGCGGTCCCGTTCGGGCACGATCGAGGCCCCCGCCTCGCCGAACAGGTCGTCGACCTCACCGTCTGGCTTCGGCCGCGTTTCGCCGCAAACGACGCTCCGAGGCCGGTTCGATCGTTATGGTCGGAAAGACTCGATGCGGGCACCCTCCCGGCACGGGCGGTACGGCGAGCGGAACAGGAGCTGAGGCCATGCGGACGACCGGCTTCCGACCGCTCGCGATCGCCGTCCTGGCCGCCTGGCTGGCCGGATGCTCCGCGATCGCCGCCTCGAGCGGGTCCACGGTGGACCGCATCGTCGCCGAGGCGCACACCCAGGTCCAGACCGCCGGACTCGTCGCCGCCGCCGGACTCGAGGACCCGGCGCCCACCGTCCCCCTGGCGACCATCGCCGACGACACCGAAGCGGCCTTCAACGCCCTCCGCGACAAGACCCTCGAACTGCCCGACGACGAGCCGGCCCGCGACGACCTGCTCGACCTCACCGACGCCTCGCTGGCCCTCGTCGCCGACATCCGCTCGGCCCTGCGAGCCGACGACCGCCAGGCGCTGCGCGAGCTGCGCACCAGAGCCACCTCCCTCGCCGAGGACTGGAGCCTGCGGAGCGACCTGCTGTGAAGCGTCTCGCCGGCCTCACCATAGGCGTCCTCAGCGCCATCGGCGGATTCGTCGACGTCGGCGACATCGTCGCCAACGCCTCCGCCGGCGCCCGCTACGGACTCGGCCTCGCCTGGGTCGTCGTCCTCGGCGTCATCGGCATCTGCGCCTTCGCCGAGATGTCCGGCCGTCTCGTCGCCGTCTCCGGACGCCCGGTCTACGACGTCATCCGCGAACGGCTCGGCCCGCGCATGGCCCTGGCCAACCTCGTCGCCTCCTTCGCGACCACCCTCCTGACCCTCGCCGCCCAGATAGGCGGCGTCGCGCTCGTCATCCACCTCGCCGCCGGCATCCCGCACGTCATCGTCGTCGCCCCGGTGGCCATCGGCCTGTGGCTGCTGATCTGGTTCGTCAAGTTCGAGCGGCTCGAACAGGCGATCGGTCTCGCGGGCCTGGCCGTCGCCGTCTTCGTCGTCGCCATCTGGCGGCTCGACCCCGACTGGTCGGCACTGGCCGGACAGGCCACGAGCCTCACCGCGCCGGCCGGCGAACCGGTGCCGACCTACCTGTACTACGCGGTCACGCTCTTCGCCGCCGCCATGACCCCGTACTCGGTCTTCTTCTTCTCCTCCGGAGGCGTCGAGGAGCGGTGGACGCCGGGGGACCTCGCCAAGGAGCGCCTCACCACCCTCATCGGATTCCCGATCGGCGGCATCCTCTCACTCGGCATCGCCGCGTGCGCGGCGATCGTCATGCAGCCGCTCGGCATCGGCGTCGGCAGCCTCGGCCAGGTCGTGCTCCCGGTCATCCTCGCCTTCGGGCTCGCCGGAGCGATCGTGGCCCTGTTCGGATTCTTCGCCGTCATGACCGGAGCCGCCCTCGAGACCGGCATGTCATGCGGATACATGGTCGCCCAGTACTTCGGCTGGTCGTGGGGCAAACGCCTCCCGCCCAAGCGCGCCGCCCGCTTCCACGCGGCCGTGGCCTGCTCGATACTGCTGGCCCTGCTCATCGTCCAGACCGGCGTCGATCCGGTCATGGTCACCGAGCTCTCGCTGATCGGGGCCGCGGCGGCGCTGCCGCTGACCTACCTGCCGGTCCTCATCGTCGCCAACGACCGCCAGTACCTCGGCGATCGCGTCAACGGCCGGCTGAGCAACGCCGTCGGCCTCATAATGCTGGTGGTGGTAGTGGTCGCCGCCGTCGCGGCGATACCACTCCTGATAACGACGGGGATGGGGGCATGAGCGAAGACCGATGGCGCGGACGCGAGCGGATCGACCTCGGCACGCAGCTGCTCGACCGGCAGGTCGTCGACCCCGACGGCATCGCGGTCGGCAAGGTCGACGACCTCGAACTCCGCTACCGCGACGACGGCGTCCTCGAGGTCACCGCGATGCTGGTGGGGACCGACGCGCTGGCCGACCGGGTCCCACAGCCGGCCAAGGGGCTCCTGCGACGCCTCCTGCGCTTGGCCGGCGGCCCCGACGAGGCCCGCCGCATCCCCCTCGACCAGGTCATGCAGTTGACCTCGGCCGTCGAAGTGACCGGCCCTGCCGCCGAGGCCGCGCTGAGCCCGGCCGAGCGCCGCCTCCGCGATTTCGTCGCGAAGATCCCGGGGGCCGGTCATGCTGGCGGCTGAGGTGCTGAACGCGCCGGTGCTGGACGCCGACGGGAACCGGGTCGGCAACGTCCTGGACCTGCGCACCCGCCCGGACGGCGGGAGACTGGTCGTCGAGGGCCTGGTCCTCAGCCGGAGGAGCATCCGCCTGTTCGGCTACGAGCGGGGCGACGAGGGCGGCCCGGCGGTGTTCACGCGCCTGGCCGCGTTCCTGCACCGGGACACGCGCGTGGCCGACCTCGACGAGGTCGAACTCGACCCGCCTCACGCCGTTCGCCTCAGAGTGGCGTGGGACGACCTCCACGACCTGGAATCGCCGCAGCGTTAGCCTGGCTGTTCGATACGTTATATATCGACCAGGAGGTATGGACTCTGCTTTGTCCGGTTTCGGACTCACCTCGGTGAGTGCCCGTCGGCGGCGGCGAAATTGGCTACCTTGGAGGAGCTGGAGGGAAATCCTCATGGGACAGTTTGATCATGGTGCCGCCCAACGCGACACTGAGCGACTGCGTGCGGACTATCTCGCCGCGTACCACGGCGGGGAGCTCGAGGCCGCCCTGCGGATCGGCGCCGACGAGCTCCTCCCGCTCGCCGAGGCCCTCGCCGAGACGGACCCGGCGGTCCACGCGGAACTGGCCACGATCCTGCGGAACCTCTCGCTGATCAGCCACCGGCTGGGCCTGCCGATCGGTGCGTTCCACTTCATCCAGCGGGCCTTCGACTCGGCCATGCGGGTCCACGACCACGGGAAGCCGGCCGACCGCAGCCTGGAGAGCGCCGCCACCGAGACCGCCGAACTGGCCGCCGAGATCGCAGGCGGCCACGTCGGGCGCGGCGCGGGCCTGTCCGACCGCGAACGCGAGGCCATCGAGCCCGCCGCCGCGCTGGTGCCGTCCTCGATCGAGCTGATGGGCAGGCTGGGGTCGTTCGAATGGGCCTGCCGGTTGCGCGTCGCCGCCACGCAGCTGCGTGGACTGGAGACCTATCCGGTCCTCGAACTGGTCGACCACGAGGCGCGCTCGATCGTGTGGATCGCCCGGCTGGCGTACGCGGGAGGCCACCGCGAATTCGCGGTCGCGGAACTGCGGGAGGCGATCGACCTGTGGCCGGAGCAGCTCGGGCACGGCGGACGGTACTGGTCGACGCGGCTGCGGCGGACCTTGACCGTCGCCGCTGAAGTGCTCGAGTCGCTGGGGAGGCACGAGAGCGCCCGCGCGTTGAGGAGCGCGGTCGAGCTCGCCTCCGAGAACCCGAGGGCCGTCCCGGATCTCCGCGCGCACTACCGCGAGGCCTCGGCCGCCATGCCGCGCTAGGCGACGGGGGAGCAGGGGACGGTCTCGGGGAGCTCCGGTTCACCGTCGGCCCCGGCGCGGAAACCCGCTTCGGCCGTCTCACCGGGGTCGAGGTCGCCGTTGAGCCAGCCGTTGCCGTACCGGTCGTCCTCGAGGTGCTCCATGCCCCAAGTCCGGTTCACCTCGACGCCTTCGATGTCGATCACCACTTCCCAGCCGTCGAAGGACTCCTCGCCGGTGTTGGCGACTTCGACGGCCACTGAGATCTTGTTGCCCCAGCTGTCCTGCCGGTGCAGCGTGGCCACGCACTGCGGCCCGGTAGGCTCCGGGTCGCTCGGCGGCTCGTCGGCCGACTCGGTCGGGGCCTCGCTGCTCTCCTCTGCGGCCGGCTCGGACGACGGTTCGGCGCTCGGACTGGCGGTGTCCGAGGCGCTCTCCTCGGCGACGCCGTGCGAGGGACCGGCGTCGGGCAGGCGGCTGACCGGCGGCTCCTGGCTGCCGGGACTCCATTCGGCGCCGTCGCCGCCGTCCATGGCGATCGCGAACTGCCAGGCGGCGATCGAGGCGGCCACGACGGCCACGGCGAACAGCGACGTGACCAGACGTCCGTGCACGCGACCGCGCAGCAGCTTCGGCCGGCTCTTCCACACGCGCATCGAGCCTCTTCCAACGTGGGCGCAAAAGGGGCGGTCGGACGCGCGCCGTTCGGGCGCCGGCCGCGAGGCGACGCGTCCACGGTGAAGCGTACAAGGGGCCGGTCCGCGACCGACCGGTCGCCGGGGTCACCCTTGCCATCGACACCCGCTGTCTGAACGGCATCGGGCCTAGGAGTGCACGCAGAACTCGTTGCCCTCCGGGTCGGCCATCACGATCCATCTGGACGGACCCTGCTCATGGGAGCCGTGCCGCGTCGCGCCGAGGCCCTCGAGCCGCTCGGCCTCGGACTCAATGCGATCGGCGCCGTAATGCAGGTCCAGGTGCAGGCGGTTCTTCACCGTCTTCGGCTCCGGGACCTTCTGGAACAGCACCCGGATGCCTCCGTAGACGCCGTTCTCCGGGTTGACCGGTTCGTCCGGGTCGCCGATGGCCTGGCCCTCCCTCCATGCCTTGCGGCCGTCGACCTCGGTCACGAGGTCCTCGGTGATGAGCCCTTGCGCCAGCAGCGACTCGATGAGCGCGGAATTGTCCTCGACGGCGTAACCCATCGCGGCGGCCCAGAAGGCGGCCAGCCGGTGCGGGTCCTGGCAGTCGACGCAGATCTTGTAATGCACGGCCATGCGACGAGCCTATGGGACCGCTGTGACAGTCGGGGCCGTCGAGCGGTGAAAGGTCCGTCCTGATCGGCCCGGGAACCGGTGCCCCGTCCCCCGATGGAGTTAGCATGGGCCTGGAACGGAGGGATCCTGATGCGGATCGTGCTCCCGGGAGGCACCGGGCAGGTCGGGACGATGCTCTACCGCGCCTTGACCGCCGCCGGGCACGAGGTCGTCGTCCTCACCCGCCGCTCGCAGGCCCGGCACGAGGTCCAGTGGGACGCCGAGTCGATGGGGCCCTGGGCCGAGGAGATCGACGGCAGCGACGTCGTCGTCAACCTGGCCGGCCGGAGCGTCAACTGCCGCTACGACCAGGAGAACCTGCGCCAGATGCTGGCCTCGCGGGTGCGGTCGGCCCGGCTGGTCGGCGAGGCGATCGCGGCCGCCGAGCGCCCGCCGAAGCTGTGGCTGCAGATGAGCACCGCGACCGTCTACGCCCACCGCTTCGACGAGCCGAACGACGAGGCGACCGGCCTCATCGGCGGCGACGAGCCCGACGTGCCGGACTACTGGTCCTTCAGCGTCCACATCGCCAAGGCATGGGAGAAGGCCCAAGCGACCGCCCGGACCCCGCGCACGCGGAAGGTCGCCATGCGCACGGCGATGGTGATGAGCCCTGACCGTGGCGGCGTCTTCGACGTGCTGCTGAGGATGGTCCGGCTCGGACTGGGCGGCCCGGTGGCCGGCGGTCGCCAGTACCTGTCATGGATCCACGACCACGACTTCGCGCGCGCCGTCGAGTTCCTCATCGACCACGACGACATCGAGGGCCCGGTGAACCTCGCCTCGCCCGGCCCGCTGCCGCAAGCCGAGTTCATGCGCGAGCTGCGCGAGGCCTGGGGCAGGCGTTTCGCCCTGCCGGCGACGAAGTGGATGGCCGAGTTGGGCGCGTTCGTGATGCGCTCGGACACCGAACTGCTCTTGAAGAGCCGCAGGGTGGTACCGGGCCGCCTGCGGGAGGCGGGCTTCGAGTTCGCCTATCCGCGGTGGCCGGAGGCGGCCGCGAACCTGGTCTCGCGAGTGCGCGACCGCGACGAAGCGGACCGGTGAGCCGCCGCGGTCGCGAGCGCTCAGCGCCAGTACGCCATCGCGTGGACCCGCTGCTTGGGAATGCCCAGTTCCTTGCGCGCGAACGCGGACAGGGCCCTGGTGGCCGTCATGTGGCAGGTGATCCACACGTACGCCCGCTCGGGGTCGTCGACGAGTCCCGGCAGCGCCTTCCGCACCGCTTCGACCAGGCGCGCGCCGTCGTCCTCCCGGGGCACCAGATGCAGCTCGTGCCGCTCGGGGTCGATCCTGAACGGCAGCTCGGCGTCCGAATCGTGCGCCGTCTCGAACCACACCGTCGCCTCGGCCTCCGGCAGGGCCGCCAGCAGTGAATTGATCGCCGGGAGCGAGGCCGCGTCGCCGACTGCGAGGATCCGTTCGGGCAGCGGATCCGGTTCGATCCAACGCGATCCGTGGAGCGTGCCCTCGATCGTGTCGCCGGGCTTGGCCACGCGCGCCCAGTCGCTCGCGCCGCCGTCGTGGATCGCGAACTCCATATCGAAGGCGCCGGCCTCGACGTCGGGGTCCACCAGCGTGTAGGCGCGCTGGTAGGCCTTGCCGTCCTGATAGAACCACAGCCGAGTCCACATCGTCGGGTGCACGCCGGAGAGCCCGAGCATGCCGCCGTCGGTGAAGCTCAGTCGCCGGTAGTGGTCGGTGACCTCCTCGTTGGCGGTCACCGTGAATACGAAGTCCTTGGCGCGCAGCAGTTTCAGTACTGCGCCCTCCCAGCCGTGGCCCATGGGCACCTCTCCTCCCGGCCGCCTTCGCAGTCGACGGCTCGTATGACAGAATCTCGAGTTAGGTTAGACTACCCTAACTATCAGGAAGTGAGGCGGGATGGAGTTCGCAGCGCACCGCGACGCGTGGGGCATCCCGCATCTGCGGGCGCGCACGCCCCGCGCCCTCGCCTTCGCGCAGGGGCACAACGCGGTCCGGGACCGCTCCTGGCAGCTCGAAGTGGCCCGGCACCGCGCCCGCGGCACCGCCGCCTCACTGCTCGGGCCCGAGTCGCTGGCCTGGGACCGCTTCGCCCGCCGGGCCCGCATCGGCGAGACCGCCCGCGCCTGCTTCGAAGCCCTCGACACCGACACGGCCGCCTGGGTCGCCGCCTACGTCGACGGCGTCAACGCGGGGCTCGGCGAAGCAGAACCATGGGCTCCATGGACCCCGCTGGCGATCTGGTACGCCGAGCACATCATGTTCGGCGCCGGATTCCCCGCCAAACTCTGGCGCGACCGCGTGGCCACCGCCCTCGGCGAGAACGCGGTCGACCTGTTCGCCCTCGACGGGCCCCACCGCAGCGGCAGCAACGCCTGGCTCCTGGCCGGCGAACGCACCGGCTCCGGCGCGCCGATCCTCGCTGGAGACCCGCACCGCATCCTCGAAGCGCCGGGCATCTACCAGCAGATCCGCCTCGCCTGCGAGGATTTCGACGTGCTCGGCCTGGCCGTCCCCGGCGTCCCCGGCATAGCCCATTTCGGACACGCCGGCGCGGTGGCCTGGGGCGTGACCAACGCCATGGCCGATTACCAGGACCTCTATCGCGAACGCCTGCGCCGCAACGGCACAGGCGTCGAGGCTCTCGGCCCCGACGGCTGGGAGAGCGCCGACGTCCGCACCGAGACGATCGAAGTAGCCGGAGCCCGGGCCGTACACGTCGAATGCGTCGCCACCGCGCGCGGCCCGGTCATCGCCGGCGGCACCGACGAACCGTTCGCCCTCAGCCTGCGCTGCCCGGTGCGCGTCGACGCCGACCTCGGCTTCGCCGCGATGCGGGCGCTGCTCCACGCCCGCACCGTCGCCGACGTCGACGCGGCCCTGGACGACTGGGCCGCCCCGGTCAACGTCGTGCTCGCCGCCGACACCGCCGGAGACCGACTCCACCGCGTCGCCGGTCGAGTCCCGATCCGCCACCGCGACAACCGCTGCAAGCCGGTCCCGGCATGGGAACCCGCATACGCCTGGCGCGGCCGGCACGCGCCGCCACGAGCCGAAACCGGCCCGATCACCGTAGCCGCCAACGAGCGCGGCCTCGCCGCCGGACTCGGCGTCGAGTTCGCGCCCGCGCACCGGGCCGACCGCATCCGCGAACTGCTCGAGCTGTCCGACGCCTGGAGCCCCGAGGCGATGAGCGTGGTCCACACCGACACGCTGCTGCCCTCGGCCGGACCGCTGCTGGAGGCACTGTCCTCGCTCGACCTCGGCGAAGCGGCCGCGCGGCTGCGCAAACGCCTGCTGGCATGGGACCGCCGCATGGAGGCCTACAGCGTCGAGGCCGCCGAGTACGCCGCGCTGCGCACCGCCGTGGCCCGCCGCCTCGCCGAGCACCCGGCGCTCGCGCCGCTGGCCGAACCGTCGCCCTACCCCGAGGTCTTCACCCCCTGGCTCGCACTGGTCCCTCGCATCGGCTACGCGCTCGAGCACCTGCTCACCCGCGGCCGCGAGCTCCTCTCCGCACGCGACCTGGCCGAGGCCGTCCGCTCGGCCGCCGAGGCGGTCGCCGCCGAGCCGGTCGGCACCCCCTGGGGCCAGGTGCATCTGCCCTCGCTCTGGCGGCCGCGAAAGCCCGGAGCACCCGAGCCCGCGCCGCTGCCGGGCGTGGCGGGCGACCACGACTGCGTCCTGTCGACCTCCAGCGTCCCCGGCGTCACCGACCGCTGCGTCCGCGGCCCGGCCGCGCGCTGGGTATGGGACCTGTCCGATCGCGAACGCAGCCGCTGGATCGTGCCGCTCGGCGCCGCCGGCGACGACGGCCACCGGCACGCCGACGACCAGCTGCCGCTGTGGCGGTCGGGCGAGCTCGTCCCGGTCGCCACCGATTGGAACCGACTCAGGGAGGAACACCCGATGACCGAGCACGCGACCGACTCGACCCGCCGCGCCCCCGTCCACGAGCGGACCGTCGAGGGCTTCGGCCACGTCGGCATCGTCCCGCTCGACCCGAAGTCCGACCTCGACCTCGTCCACGGCTGGGTCACCGAGGAGCGCGCCCGCTTCTGGGGGATGACCGGCTACAGCCGCGAGAAGGTCCTGGAGATATACGAGTTCCTCGACTCGCTGACCACCCACCACGCCTACCTCGTCCACCGGGACGCCGTCCCGGTGGCGCTGTTCCAGACCTACGAGCCCGACGCCGACCCGATGGGCGAGTGCTACGACGTCCGCCCCGGCGACTTCGGCGTCCACCTCCTCGTCGCCCGGCCCGACCGGGGAGCGGCGCGGGCCGGCTTCACCGCCGCACTCGTGTCGGTCCTGCTCGAGTTCGCCTTCAAGGACCCCTCGCACCGGCGGATCGTCGTCGAGCCCGACGCGCGCAACGAGCAGGCCCGCGCCCGGCTGCGCCGCACCGGCTTCACCATCGGGCCCGAGGTCGAACTGCCGGACAAACGCGCCCGTCTGGCGTTCCTCGACCGCGAGGACTTCCTGCGCGGCTAAGGTCGAGGCAACCGGCACACCGGCTCGCGGCGGAGAACCCGGCACGGGTGGCCGGGAGACCATCGCACCGCGTCTGACGCCAGAGCCGAAGGAGCACGATGTGCGCGCCGTGATCGCCACCGACTTCAACACCGAGCCCGAGCTCGCCGAACTGCCGGTCCCCGAACCGGGGCCCGGGGAGGTCCTCGTCCGCCTCGCCTCGGCCGGGGTGAACCCCTTCGACTGGAAGGTCGTCGACGGCATCATGCGCGGTGCGGTCGAGCACTCCTTCCCGCTCGTGCTCGGCTCCGACGGCGCCGGGATCGTCGAGCTCACCGGCCGCGACGTGACCGGCTACTCGCCGGGCGACCGCGTCTTCGGCCAGTTCATGGACGTCGAGCGCGGCCGCGGCTCGTTCGCCGAGTACGCGCTCGCCCCGGCCGACGGCAAGCTCGCGCTCCTGCCCGAGGAGCTGCCCTACGACCTGGCCGCCGCGCTCCCGACCGCCTGCTGCGCCGCGCACGACTTCGTGGAGGGCACCGGCACGGGCCAAGGCGACAAGCTCCTCGTCAACGGCGCCTCAGGCGGCGTAGGCCAGGCGGCGGTGCAGCTGGCCGCCGCCAAAGGAGTCCACGTCATCGCCACCACCGCGCCGGACACGGTCGGGTACCTGCGCGAGCTCGGCGCGGCCGAGACGGTCGACTTCGCCGCCGCCCCGACCGTCGAGCAGGTCAAGTCGGCGCATCCCGAAGGCGTCGACGCCGTCCTCGACCTCGTCTCGGGGCCCTCGGAGATCGGCGAGGTCGCCGGGCTCCTCAAGGGAGGCGGCACGATCGTCAGCTCCAACACCGCCGTCGATCCGGAGGCGATGCAGGCGCGGGGCCTGCACGGCCGCAACATCTTCGGTCAGGCCACGCCCGAGGCGCTGGCGTCGGTGGCCGAGTCGGTGCGCACCGGCCGCCTCAAGGTCCGCATCGACCACCGGGCCGCGCTGAGCGAGGCGTGGGAGGCGCTGACCCGGCTGCGCGAGGGCAAGGCGCGCGGCAAGACCGTGCTGGCCATCCAGGCGTGATCAGCGGACCTCGAAGCGGACGCCGGTGAGCTCTTCGGAGACCTCCCACAGCCGCCGGGCCGTCTCGGGGTCGCCGGCCTCGGCCTTGGGCCGCACGATGGTCGGGTGCCCCTTGTTCTCGCCTTTGCCGTCGGGGCCGATGTACTGGCCGCTCTCGGCGCCCGGGTCGGTGGCGGCGTAGAGCTGCGGGAGCGCGCCGTCGGCGGCCGACTGGGCGCGCAGCCTCACCACGAGCCAGCCGACCGGCCTGAGCATGGCCGGGAGGCTGTGGGTCAGGTTCGTCGACGCCAGGCCGGGGTGGGCCATGACGCTGCGGACCGGGACCTGCGCGGCCCTCAGCCGCCGGTCGAGCTCGAGTCCGAACAGGATGTTGGCGAATTTCGACTGCGCGTAGTAGCGCCATGGAGTGTAGTCGCGCTCTCCGGTGAGGTCCTCGAAGTGGATGCGCCCGCTGTGGTGGGCCATCGAGGCGACGGTGACCACGCGCGGGTCCCGGTCGAGGCGGATGCGGTCGAACAGGAGCCCGGTGAGGGCGAAGTGGCCGAGGTGGTTGGAGGCGAACTGGAGTTCGTGGCCCTGCGCGCTGAGCGATCGGGGCGGGGCCATGACGCCGGCGTTGTTGACCAGCACGTCGAACTCGACGCCGTCCTTCCGGATGCCGTCGGCGAAGGCCCTGACCGACTCGAGGTCGGACAGGTCGAGGCGGCGGATCTCGAGCTCGGCCCCGGGGCGGGACCGCGTGATGTCGTCTGCGGCGGCCCGGCCCTTGGCCTCGTTGCGGACGGCCATGATCACGCGGGCGCCGCGTCCGGCCAGTTCACGCGCGGTCTCCAGGCCGAGGCCGCTGTTGGCGCCGGTGATGAGCGCGGTGCGCCCGGTCTGGTCGGGGATGTCTTCGGCGGTCCATTTCCCGCTCATGATGTGCCTCCAATAAGATGAATCTATATTCACTATAATAGTGAATTACCATTCACGTTACAAGGCGGGGGAGCGGCGGCATATGATGCAGCTGCGATGGGAGGAGACCAGATGCGTCAGACCCGGCCCCTGCGCGCCGACGCGGCCCGCAACCGCGCCAAGATCCTCGAGGCGGCCAACGACCAGATCGTCGCCCGCGGACCTGAGGTGCCGATGGAGGCCATCGCCGCCGCCGCCGGCGTGGCCGTGGGTACCCTCTACCGGCATTTCCCAACCAAGGACGACCTGGTCCGCGCCGTGCTCGAATCCCACCTCGCCCAGATGCGCGTCGAGGCCGACGCGGCCGCCGCCCGCATCGAAGCGGGCGCGAACGCCATCGGCGAGCTCGGCGCCTTCGCCCGCCGCGTCATGGACACCGCCGCAGGCAACAAGGCCGTCAAGGCCGCCGCCCGCGCGCTCGGCACCGAATACGACGCGGGCGCGCACAAGGAGATCGGTCAAGTCGCCTTGAAGCGCCTCATCGCCGCCGGCAGGGCCGCCGGCGAGTTCCGCGACGACCTCACCGTCGACGACTTCTTCCTGTTCTTCACCACCGTGCCGATCGATCAGCCCGCGCCGCAGCGCGAACGCTGGCTCACCCTCATGCTCGACGGCTTCCGCCCGGCCGCGGGCAGTCGCTGAGCGACGGCTTCGGGGCGCCGAGGCGTCGCTCCGAAAAATAGGCAACTTATGGTTGCGCATTGCTGTCGCGGCTGCTAACGTCACATGCAACCAAACGTTGCGAAAGGTGGCGGTCATGGAATTCGGATCGATCGAGCGGGAGATCCACGTCAACGCCTCACCGGAGGTGGTCTTCGACGTCGTGAGCAGTCCCGAGCACGTGCGAGAGTGGTGGCCGGACGAGGCCGACTTCTCGCTCGTGCCGGGCGAGGACGGGCGCATCGGCTTCCGCAAAGGTGACGGAGGAGAGATCTCCTGGGAGCAGTTCACCGTCGTCGACGCCGCTCCGCCGCACCGGTTCTCCTTCCGGTGGACCCACGCCGAGGACGAGGCCGCGGCCCCTGGCAACTCGCTGCTCGTGGTCTTCGAACTCGAACCGGCCGGGACCGGGACACGCCTGCGGATGACCGAGTCCGGCTTCCGCGAGCGCGGCTGGGACGAGGCGAAGGTCGAGGCGATGCACGCCGACCACGGCAAGGGCTGGGACCACTTCCTCAACCGCCTGCCCGCCTACGCCGAGAAGGTCGGTTCGGCCCGATGAGCACGGCGGTGGACGACGATCTCTGGTCGGCGGTCGGAGACCCGACCCGACGCCGGATGCTCGATCTCCTGCTGGCCGAGGGCACCGGTACCGCGACCGGCCTCAGCGAGCGCCTGCCGGTCACCCGCCAGGCGGTCGCCAAGCATCTCGCCGTCCTCGACCGGGCCGGACTGGTGCACGCCGCCGTAGCCGGACGCGAGCGGCGCTACCGCGTCGACACCGCCCAGCTCGCCCGCGCCGCAGCGCAGTTCGCCGAAGTCGGCGCCGCCTGGGATGCCCGCCTCCGGCGCATCAAGTGCATCGCGGAGCGGATAGAGCGAAGCGCGGGCGAAGGCCGCGAGGCCGAACGACGGTCCGAGACGGGCGAAAACGAACCGGACCGATGAGGCACAGCAGTAGAGAGGAGCATGGAAATGGCAGACATTCTGCACCGCATCGGCGTCGAGGGCGCCACCCCCGACGAGGTGTACGAAGCTCTCACCACCTTGGAGGGCCTGTCCGGCTGGTGGACCGAGCGCACGACCGGCGATCCCGGACTCGACGGCGTGGTCGAGTTCCGGTTCGAACGCGGGGGCTTCGACATGAAGGTCGTCGAATCCGAGCCCGGCCGACGCGTCCTCTGGGAGGTGGTGGAGGGCCCGCCCGAGTGGGTCGGCACCGAGATCCACTGGGACCTCCGTCAGGACGGCGCCTGGACGATCGTTCTGTTCAAGCACGCGGGCTGGCGCGAGCAGGTCGAGTTCATGCGCCACTGCAGCACCAAGTGGGCCGCGTTCTTGTTCAGCCTCAACGACTTCGTCCGGAACGGCAAGGGCGCGCCGGCCCCGCGGGACTTCCGCGTCGATGATTGGGACTGAGACCTGAGCCCACTCCGCGGGCCGCCTTCCAGCGGCCCGCGCATCTCGCCGCTACACGACCGATGCTGCGCGCCCGAAGACCGGCCGGGACGTTCGGGCCGCGAGTCTGCTCATGCCCGCGTTCGGCCGGTCGCTCGCACCGACACCAAAATATTCCTTGACAAGAATATTCTTCTTATGGAATACTTCTGGTCATGGAAGACCTCTTCGCCGCGCTGGCCGACCCGGTCCGCTGGCGGCTGGTGACCCTGCTGGCCGAGCGGCCCCGCCCGGTCGGCGTCCTCGCCCAGCTGGCCGGGACACGTCAGCCGCAGACCACCAAGCACCTGCAGGCACTGGAGCGCGTCGGCCTCGCCACCTCGCAGCGAACCGGCCAGCGCCGCATCTACGCGCTCCGACCCGCCGCACTGCGGGACCTGGCGACCGCGATCGTCCGACTCGCCGACGCCGCCGATGAGAGCGGCGGCCTTCACGCGACCTTCGACCGCTACGGCATCGCCCTCGAAGCCGAGCGGCTCGCCGCCGACGCGCCCGGATGGGCCGACGGCCGCTCGTTCGAGTTCCGCCGGTCGCTGGAGGGCGCTCCCGAACTGGTCTGGCGCCATCTGAGCGAGCCTCGGCTCCTGGCCCGATGGTGGACGCCCGACGACCTCCGCGTCTCCGAACTGGTCTTCGAGGCGCGATCGGGCGCCCGGATCGTCCAGGAGTATCGCGACGCTGAGGACACCGACGGGACCGACCTCGTCGCCGGGCGCGCCGAGGGCATCGTCGACGAGGCCCGGCCGGCCGAGCGCTTGGCCTACCGCCTCTCGCCGCTGCTCCCCGACGGCTCGGTCGCCTTCACCGCCCACGTCGACTACGACCTCCGCGCCTCCGGCGCCGGCACGGACCTCGACGTCCGCTACCGCATCACCGACAGCACCACCGAATCCGCGGACTTCGTGGCGGGCATCGAGATCGGCTTCGGCCAGAGCCTCGACAAGCTCGCCGCCGCCGTCGCCGCGGCGACGCAAGACACCATCACCGACACAGGGAACGGACAATGAACCACTCGACCGGTCGCAGAGTGACCGCGAACCTGAACCTCACCCTCGACGGGCGCTACAACGGTCCCGGCGGACCCGCCGACCTCGGCGCGATCGTCCCGTACGCGGTCAGCGAGGTGTCACGAGAGCACATGAGGCGCATGCACGAAGGCGCGACGACGGCCCTGCTCGGCCGGCGGAACGCCGAAGGCTTCATGGGCTACTGGCCGCGTGTCGCCGACGACGAGAACGCCGATCCGCGCGATCGCGGATACGCGAAGTGGCTGGTGGACACGGAGAAAGTGGTCCTCTCGAGCACCTTGACCGAAGCGCCCTGGGAACGCACCCGCATCGCGAACGCGCCCTCCGCGGACGTCGTCGCCGAGCTCAAGGCCTCCGGCGAGGGCGACATCCTCGTCAACTGCAGCGTGAGCGTCATCAAGGCCCTCCTCACGGCGGACCTGCTCGACCGGCTGCACCTCATGATCGTCCCCGAGATCGCCGGAGGTGGTGGGCGACTGTTCGAGGACGGCCTGCCGGCCACCAAGTGGACGGTCGCTCACCACGAGGCGGGCGACCTCGGAGAGATCGCTCTGGTCTACGACCGCGTCCGCTGAGCCGCCCCGGTCTGCTCGGGCGCCGTCCAGCTGTCGAGCAGCCGCAGCGCCTCGGCGCTCGGCGAGCCCGGCTCGACGTTGTAGACGCACATCACCTGATCGGGATCCCCCGGCGCCTCGAACGACTCGTAGTAGAACTCCAGATCCCCCACGACCGGGTGCCGGTAGCGCTTGATGCCGTGGGTGCGTCGCAGCACTCGGCGGTCGTTCCACCAGTCGTCGAACTCCCCGCTGCGCTCAGACAGCTCCTCGATCAGATCGGCCAGGCGAGCGTCGTCGGGGTGCCGCCCGGCGTCGAACCGCAGCACCGCCACGGTGTCGCCGGCCATCCGCTCCCACTCGGGCGTCCGCTCGCGCGCCTCCGGATCCAAGAAGAGGTACCGCGCCATGTTCCGCTCGGCGACCGGTTTGGACTCCAGGTCGCCGATCACCGCCCGCGCCAGGCGGTTCATCGCCAGCACGTCGGTCCGGCGGCCGCAGATGAACGCCGGAATCCGGTCGAGGCTCTGCAGCGTCAGCATCATCCCGGGGCGGACCCGCTGCGCCGCACCGGAAGAGCGGCGCACAGACGGATTCACCCCGCACAGGTCGAGCAGATGCGCCCGCTCAGAGGCGTCGAGCTGCAGCGCCGACGCCAGCGCCTCGAGCACCTCGGGAGACGGGTTGCCGCCGCGCCCCTGCTCGAGCCGCGTGTAGTACTCGGTGCTCATGTTCGCCAGGCGGGCGACCTCGTCGCGGCGCAGCCCCGGCACGCGCCGGATCCGCCCGTCGTCGGCCAGCCCGGCCCGCTCGGGGCTGAGCCTGCCGCGACGCGAGCGCAGGAATCCGGCGATCTCCGAACCTCGGTCCATGCGCCCATTGTGACCTGCCCGGCCCGCGCCCGCACGGCTCCGGGTGGCCCTGCCGGTACCAGTTCGGAGAGGGCGCATTTCGCGGCGGATGCGGCCCCGGAACGGTGGTCTGCTTGATCCGGGCGGCCCCGCCTGCCGCCAGAGTCATTCGATGATGAAGGGACACCACATGTCCGCAGAGAACACCGCCCCGCTCGCGGGCCGGATCGCGGTCGTCACCGGAGCCTCGAGCGGGATCGGCGAGGCCGCCGCCGAACTCCTGGCCGCTCGCGGCGCGAAGGTCGCCGCGCTGGCCCGTCGCGCCGACCGGCTCGAGGGCCTCGTCGAGCGCATCGCCGACAAGGGCGGCACCGCGATCGCCGTCCCGGTCGACGTCACCGACGCCGCGGCCGTGGACGCCGCCGCCGAACGCGTCGCCTCGGCCTTGGGCAAGGCCGACCTGCTGTTCAACAACGCCGGCGTCATGCTGGGCGCGCCGATCACCGAGCGGCGGACCGATCAGTGGCGGCGGCAGATCGACCTGAACATCACCGGTCTGATGAACGCCATCGGCTCCTTCACGCCCCAGCTGGTCGATGCCGCGGGCGAGCGGGGCGTGGCCGACCTGGTCAACACCTCCTCGATCGCCGCCCAGGGCGTGTTCGGGTCGTTCGCCGTCTACTGCGGAACCAAGGCCTACGTGAGTCACCTGTCGCGCAGCCTGCGGGCCGACCTCGGCCCCGCAGGGGTGCGGGTGTCGGTGATCGAGCCGGGGATCGTGGCGACCGAGCTGCAGGGCCACGTCACCGACCCGCCGTCGGTCGAGTGGATCGAGGCCGCGATGAAGTCGATGGAGGCGCTGGAGTCGGCCGACATCGCCGAGGCCGTGGCGTTCTTGGCCCAGCAGCCGGCGCGGGTGAACTACCAGCAGCTGACGGTCATGCCGACCGGCCAGGTGTGAGCGGCGAGGCGGGCCCGCCGCCCGGAAGTACGCGGCGGGCCCGTGAACCGGCGGCGTTACGCGGCCGGAGCCTTGGCGTAGACCTCGATCTCGCTCATGGTGATCCAGCCGACCTCGCCGACGGTCATCGCCACCCGGACCGCCGAGGTCCGGGCGTCGACGTCGATGTCGACCACGGGCGAGGACTCGGTGCCGACGGTGACCGGATCACCGGCGTCCACCCAGGAGCCGTCGGCGGCCAGGTACTGGACCTGGACCGTGTCGGCGTAGCTGGCGCGGCCGCCGTCGCTGTAGAAGTAGAGCGACACGCTCGTGACGTCCCGCTCGACCGGCAGCGTGAAGGTGATGGTGTCGGCCGTCCGCTTGTCGCCGGACACCCAGTTGGAGTAGGCCTTGTCGGTCAGGACGCCGTTGCGCAGCCCCTCGGTCGAGTAGCCGGGCTCGGTGAAGGTCGCCGAGGTGGTCACGCCGTCGTCGAGCGCGGCGTTGACCTCGATCGGCTCGGCGATCTCCACGTCGGCCTCGGCCTCCAGCGTGGATCCGTCGACCAGGTGGGCGGTGCCGGTCACCGTGACCGTGCCGAGCTCGTCGAACGCACCTTCGGGCGCTTCGTCCCACGTCACCGGCACCGACGCGCGGCCGCCGTTGTCGCCGACGGCGACCACTTCGTCCGGCAGCACCGGCGCCGCCCCGGGGTACGTCGTCGCCCGCGCCGTCTCGGTCGCACCGAAGGTGTCGACGGTGATGTGCGCGGTCGCCTGGTGCCGGTTGCCGAGCACGTCGGTCGCCTTGCCGCGGATCTTGATCGTCCCGGGCTTCTTCCATTCGCCCTTCTCGGGGTACGTCCAGTCCACCTGGAGCTCGCCGCGCGGTCCGTCCCGGTAGACCGGGGCGACCGTCTCGGGCAGCTCGGGCCTGTGGCCGGTGACGGTGTAGCCCTCGAGGTCCTGGACGCCGAGGACGGTCTCGTCGACGACGGTCCAGCGCTGGTTGGAGCCGGAGGTCGGCGTGTAGGTGCCGACCTGGGCGCCGTCCTCGGTGGACCGGCCCCAGACGTCGGGCAGGCGGCCGGTGGCGGCGTTGACGAAGGTGTAGGTCCCGTCGCCGGTGGTGGACAGGATCCACTGGGCGCCCTCGTCGGGTGCGGTATCGGCCGCTTCGAGCACGAGCGCGTTGTCGTCGCGGACGGCCAGGCGCGTGCCGGTGTCCACGTTGACCACTTCGTGGCGTTCGCGGTTGGTGTGGCCGTCGGTGAGCTTGCGGATCGACCACAGCTGGTCGGTCGCGGCGGGGTCGTCGGTGCGGATGACCACGCCGGCGCCGTCGTCGCCGGGGGCCAGCGACTTGTCGCTCTGGACGCCGTCGAGGCGGTAGACGTGGCCGTCCTGGATCAGGGCGGCGTCCTCGGCCACGCCGGAGACGCCGTCGACGACGAAGGTGGTCACCGACTTGCCGGGCACGGTCAACGTCGCCGAGGTGCCGTCGAAGGCGACGGTCTCGCCTTCGACGAGTCCGCCGGCGGCGCTGGAGACGATCGGGGTGACCGTCGCTCCGGAGTCGACCGAGGCGAACTTCGACATGTCGAGCGTGATCGCGCGGTCGTCTTCGCTGTTGTTGGTGTAGACGACCGTCGCCGCGTCGCGAGAGTCCTTGACGGCGGCCACGGCCGCGGTGTCGTCGACGCCGATGACGTGGTCGCCGGGTTCGATGTAGTGGGTGAAGTTGCGGATCGTGTCGAACTTGGTGTTCGGCCGGATCGGGCAGGTCTCCAGGGTGTCCTCGGCGGCGCAGTCGAACGGCACGTGGATGCTGCCCCAGTTGCCGCCGCCGGCGACCTGCGGGTTGGTGTCCTCGATCGGCTGCCAGAACACCCAAGCGGACGGCTCGAGTTCGCGCAGGTCGTCGGTGATGCGGCCGGCGATGCCGAGGCCGTTCTCCATGGTCTCGTAGTCGGTGGGGGAGTACCAGCTGCCCTCGACTTCGCTCATCCACAGCGGCTTGTCGTCGCCCTTGGCGAGGTCGCGCACGCCGGTGCGGCCGCCGGTGCCGTAGGTGTGGACGTTCATCTGGTCGACCACCGCGCGCGACTGCTCGCTGTAGGCGTTCCAGTTGGTGGTGAAGGTGCCCGGGTTGGTCTCGTCCATCGCCGAGATCACCGCTTCGGTGTCGGCCGTCTCGAGCCGCTGGGCCAGCGCCTGGATGACCAGCTGCTGCAGGCCGGGACCGGCGTGGGCGCCCTCTTGGCGGCCGCCGGTGGGCTGGACGCCGTCGGGTCCGAGGGTGGTGCCCCAGTAGTTCGTGTTGGGCTCGTTGAGCGGGTTGACGGTGTCGAACTCGATGCCGTGGTCGGCTTCGAGGTGCTCCATGACCTCGGTCAGGTAGATCGCGAACTCGTCGACGGTGTCGGTGCGGATCTGGTCCTGGCCGGCGTCGAAGCCGCCCGAGACGTAACCGGAGACGGTCTGGAAGTAGGGCGGGGAGTTGGAGAACGCCTCCCAGTGGGTGACGTCGTCCTTGATCTGGTCGACCCACCAGCGCTGGCCCGCGTCGGCGTCCCAGTTCCAGTGGTCGGGGTTCTCGGGGTCCCACCAGTCCTTGTCCTCGTGGGTGGTGCCTTCGGGGGCGGCCCAGAAGTAGGGCATGTTCGCCCCGTCCTTCATGTACTCCGAGTCGATGTTGGGTGCGTTGCCGCCGCCGATGTTGTAGCGGGCGATGTTGAGGTTGAGTCCCTCGTCGCCGAAGACCATGTCCACCAGCTGCTCGCGGATCTCGTCGGGGTAGCCGCCGGTGGCGTTGGCGAACCAGACGAGGCTGGTGCCCCAGCCTTCGAACTCGGGGTGCTGGTAGGAGGGGTCGGGAGTGATGGTCACGCCGGTGAGAGTGGTTTCGTCGGCGGTGGCCGCGCCCGCCATGGGGAGGGCGGCCGCCGCTGCCGCCACGGTGAAGCCCGCGGTGGTCGCCAAGGCGAGCACGCGCTTTCTTCTCGGTCTCGGGGATGACATCGTTGTCTCCTTCTGGGGAATCTGATCGAGTCGAATCGATGTTTCCACAGAATCCAACGATTGTGAACACCCTTCGTCTAACGGATCGAAAAACCCGACGATGGGAGCGAGCCCGTCTCACCTGGTGCGACGCCGGAGTGCCGGAGCGGCGCGGTCGCCGCCCCGGCACGTCGCTCACTCGAGATGGAACGTCGCCTCGCTGCGCTCCTGCGAGGTGCCGGCCGTCAGCAGGTCGAGCCGGCCGCCCGAGTGCCGTATGTACCTGCCGGAGAAGTTGTAGGACTCGAACGACTCCGCCGAGGAGTCGGCCAGGCCGGCCCGGCGGTGGAAGCTGGCGTCGGCGTCGAACAGCGACGAGCCGTCGTCCTGCTCGACCCAGCACTCGTAGTTCTTGTGCCGCAGGTAGTAGCCCGGATAGTTCGCCGACTCCAGCGAGACCGTGCCCGAGCCGGCCAGGCCCGAGACGATCCGGAACTGCGAGTCGTCCAGCATCGCCGGGTCGCCCACCCGGCCCCGGAACTCGTAGTGGTTGATCCACCCCGCGCCGCCGTGCGCGGCGAACCGGTACGGCGTGGCCCCGTCGGCCACCGGGATCCCGAAGGCCGGCGTCCCGTCGGCGTTCCAGTAGATCTTCTGGAGCCTGGTGTGCCGGTTCGGGTCGTACAGCGGGTCGCCGTCGATGTGCTCGTACGGGCGGGCGTGGTAGACCATGATGTCGCTCTGCCCGTCCTCGGAGACGGTGAAGCAGTTGTGCCCCGGCCCGTACTGACCGGTCCGGTCGTGACTGCGGAAGACCGGTTGCGGATTCTTGCTCCACGAGGCCGGGTCGAGCAGATTGCTGCTCTGCGAGGCCGTCAGCAGCCCGATCGCGTAATTCGCGTCGGTCGCGCTGGCCGAGAAGGTCATGAAGATCCGCCCGTTGCGCTTGATGACGTAGGCGCCTTCGTTGACGTTGTGGCCGATCCGCTCCCAGTCGTGGGTGGGCATGCTGATGCGCACCGGACTGCTGGCGAGGGTCCACGGGTTGGCCATCGTCGCCAGGTACAGGCTCGTCCCGCTGCCCAGGTCCGGGTCGCTCTGCGCCCAGCACAGGTACCGGCTCCCGTTGTGCTCGAACGTGGTTGCGTCCAGCGAGAACGAGTCCCGCGGGGTGACGATCCGGCCCTTCTCGGTCCAGGTGCCCGACATGGGGTTGGCGCTCGAGTTCTCCAGGGCGTACATGCGGATCGCCCAGATGTCGTCGGCGCGTCCGGCCGCGAAGTAGATGTACCACTTGCCGTCGACGTAGTGGACCTCCGGCGCCCAGATGTGGTGGCTCATCTCGCCGCTGGAGTGCTTCCACCAGACGGTGACCTCTTGGGCGCCGGCCAGGCCCTGCAGCGTCGTGGAGCGCCGCATCACGATCCGGTCGTACTCGGGAACGGAGGCGGTGAAGTAGTAGTAGCCGTCGGTGTGCTTGACGATGTGCGGGTCGGCCCGCTGCTGGATGAGGGCGTTGTGGTAGGTGACGGCCGGCGAGGCCGAAGCGGGGGCGGCGGTGCCGAGGGTCGAGGCGGCCGAGACGAAGGCCGTCGCTCCGGCCGTCTGGAACAGCCGTCGGCGGCTGAGGTGGAAATCGGGCATGGAAACTCCACTTGCTTGGTCGCTGATTGGTCGATCGCCGGTTGGTTGATCGATAACATCCAAGCTCGACTATATATTGACCATCCTGGAGCTGTAAATCCCGCCGCCGAGAAAAAGAGGCGGGGCCGGGTCCCGCCCTGCCCCGCCCTGCCGGAACCACACCCCTGCGACCGGCGTTCGCGAATCGTCGCGCGCTCTCGCAACTGTCCCACAATTGCAAGTATTTTGCAATAAGATCCGCGAACCGCCGGCTACCGCATCGTCGCCCTTCGGCATCGCTTTTTGATGGCGGAATGGATCCGGTCCGTCATGGCCGGCGTCCTATCTTGAACGAAGGGTGGGCAACGGCCCGCCGCCATCGCCGAAACCCCTTGCGAGGCAGACCATGAAACTCCTCCGAATCCCGACAGCACTGCTCGCCGCCGGCCTGGCCGTCGCCGGATGCGCTTCGAGCGACGACGCCGGCAGCGTCGAATC
Organism: Glycomyces halotolerans; assembly: GCF_054779575.1. Classification (NCBI taxonomy): domain Bacteria; kingdom Bacillati; phylum Actinomycetota; class Actinomycetes; order Glycomycetales; family Glycomycetaceae; genus Glycomyces; species Glycomyces halotolerans. Next base: position 60,784 of record NZ_BAAGXZ010000018.1, on the reverse strand, counting down.
CGCACCGGACGCGGCCCAAGGCGCCGGCGGCGCCGACGACGCGGGCGCGGACGAAGCACGCCAGGAAGCCCCCGACCTCGGTGACGCCCAAGTCGACACCGCCGAACAGCGGGATCTGATCTACACCGCCTCGATCCGGGCGGCCGACCCTGATCCGATCGCCATGGCCGAGCAGGTGTGGGCGGCCGCCGAGTCCTACGGCGGTTTCGTCACCGCCGACCACCGCGAGCGCGCCGCGGACCAGACGGTCGTGGAGATGACCGTCCGCATCCCCTCCGAGCACTTCGAGGCGGCGATGGACGAGCTGGCGGGTCTGGCCGAGACCGAGGTGAACCGCACGGTCGGCACCGAGGACGTCACCGGTCAGACGGTCGATCTGGAGGCGCACATCGCCACCAAGAGCGCCAGTGTGGAGCGCGTGCGCGGGCTCCTGGCCGAGGCGTCCTCGGTCGACGCGATCCTCGAGCTGGAGTCCGAACTGGCCGAGCGCGAGGCCGAACTGTCCTCGCTGGAGTCGCAACTGGCGAGCCTGGAAGACCGGATCGCGCTGTCGACGATCGCCTACACCGTCTACTCGTCCGCCGAGACGGCCGAGCTCGAGGAGGAGGGCCGTTTGGGGCCGGCGAACTTCGCCGAAGGCGTGGGAGTCGGCTGGTCCGGACTGCTGAGCCTGCTCAGCGCGGTGTCGATCGTGATCGGCGTGCTCCTGCCGTTCCTGCCGCTGGTCGCCTTCGTGCTGGCGGCCGTGTTCGGCCCCGTCTGGTACGTCCGCCGCGCGCGCCGCCGCGCGGCTTGATCCGTCGCCGAGATCCCTGACGGGCGCGGGCCCGCGAGGCGTGCGCCTCGCGGGCCCCGGGGTGTTCTCATTGGAAGTGTTCGGCGTTGCGCCGCGCCCATTGGTCGAACGTCGTGCCCGGTCGGCCGGTGACGGCCTCGACGACACCGGAGACGGTGCGCGCGCTCTCCGGCGGGTCGGCTCGCCAGCCGAGGATGAAGTCGATCGAGTCGTCGCCGACGCCCATCCGGCGCATCCGGTCCCGAGCCTCGGCCACGGTCTGCTCCTCGTACCGGATCGGCCGGCCGGTCGCCCGCGACAGGGCCGCGACCTGCTCGCCCACAGTGATCACCTCCGGGCCGGTGAGCGTGTACGAGCGCCCGGCGTGACCGTCGGCGGTGAGCGTCTCGGCGGCCACCGCGGCGAGGTCGGTCTCGGCGACCGGCGCGTGTCCGATGTCGGCGAACGGCTCGCGGACGACCCCTTCGGCCCGGATCTCCTCGGCCCACGACAAGGCGTTGGACATGAACTCGCCGGGCTCCAAGATCGTCCACTCGAGACCGCTCGCCTCGACGGCCGCTTCTACGGGGCCGCGGAACCCGTTCCACATCACCGTCACCCGCCGCACGCCCGCCTTCGCCGCCGCCGCGACCAGGTCGGCGGGATTCGGCAGCGTCTCGTACGAGGGGCCGTGCGCGGCCAGCAGGTACATCGCCGTGGCCCCTTCCAGGGCCCGCTCCATGCTCGCCGGGTCGGTCAGGTCGCCGCCGACGGCCTCGACGCCGGCGGGGAGGTCGGTCGTGTCCGGACGCCGCGTCATGGCCCGAACCGGCCTGCCGTCCTCGGCCAGGCGCCGCACCAGGTGGCGTCCGACGTTCCCTGTCGCACCGGTCACCAGTATGGACATCGTTGCCGCTCCTTCGGGTCGCTGGGACGCCAACGCTAATGCCGCCCGCGCCGTTCGCCCTCGGCCCCGAGAACGAGTCCGCTTCGGCCGCAGGTCCTAAGACCCGGAGCCAGGAAGATCAGGCCGGCGGCGATGAGCAGATCCAGCATGCAGCAGGCCTCGGCGTAGGAGCGCGAGACGACCTTGTCGAGCCGGTGGACGTGCGGGGGCGGCGGTGTCGGTCATGGTCTCCTCCTGAAACGAGCGTTTCATATACCCTCTTGGGGTATTAGCTCGTCTCATGTTGCCATGATTCCGAATTTCGCGCCAGCCCGAACCACCGCCGATCGCAGGCCCGCGACCCCCGGACGGCGGCCTCGCTCCGGCCGATGTTCGGGTGGCTCGCCGCCGGACGCCCGCGTTAGAGTCGGGCCGTGATCGTCCGAGAAGGAGAATCAATGGTGCGCACCGCGGTCGTCAGCGGGGGAGGAACCGGTATCGGCTACGCCGTCGCCGAACGGATGCTGGCCGAAGGCGACAGGGTCGTCATCGTCGGCCGCAGGGAAGCGGTGCTCCGCGAAGCGGCCGACCGGCTCGGCGACGGCGCCGACTACGTGGCCGCCGACCTCGCCGAACCCGAAGGCGGCCGACTCGTCGCCGACCACCTCGCCGACCGCTACGGCGGCGTCGACGTCATCGCCGCCTGCGCCGGCGGCAACATCGAGATCCAGGCCCCCGAGAGACGCGGTGAAGGCCTGGACGGCACCTCCTGGTACTGGACCGAGAACCTGCGCCTCAACGTCATGACCGCCGTCCACCTCGTCGAAGCCGCGAAGCCGATCCTCGCCGACGGCGGACGCATCCTCCTGTTCAGCTCGATCGCCGCCTTCCGCGGCTCGGGCTCGGGAAGCTACGGCGCCTCCAAGGCCGCGCTGCACCCGTACGCGGTCGACCTGTCGGCCTCGCTGGGGCCCAGAGGCGTCACCGCCAACGTCATCGCGCCCGGGTACATCGAGGACACCGAGTTCTTCGCCGGCCGCATGACCGATTCGCGCCGCCAGACTCTCATCGGCCAGACCCACGACAAGCGCGTCGGCACGCCCGGCGACGTCGCCGAACTGGCGCACTGGCTCGCCCGCCCCGAGGCCGGACACGTGACCGCCCAGATCGTCCAGGTCAACGGCGGCGCATTGGCCGGCCGGTAGATGGACTCCTTCTGGTTCGTCGTCCGGTTCCTCACCGTCACCGTCGGCTTCGCCGCGCTCCACGGCTACCTGTGGTGGCGCCTGTTCCGCGACACGACCGAGCCGGGCTCGCGGTGGCGTCCGATCGGCGCGGTCGCGCTGGCCGTGCCCGCCGTCTTCGGGCTCGCCGCTCGCTTCGCGGTGCCCTCGCCGCTGCCGCTGTCGTGGCAGGCGGTCATCGGCTGGCCGGGCCTGGTGTGGTTCGGCGCGTTCGTCTACCTGTTCGGGCTGCTGGTCGCCGCCGAGCCGCTCCGCTGGTGGCTGCTGCGACGCAAGGAACAACGAACCGAGCCCGAGCCGGCAGCGAAGCCCTCCGGTCAGACGCGGCGCCGAGTGATCTCGCGCGGCATCGGCCTGACCGCGGCGGTCGCGACGACCGCGACGGTCGGCCACGGCCTGGCCGAGGGCTACCGGACCCCGGCGTTGAAGGCCGTCGAGGTCCCGCTCGCGCGGCTCGGTCGCGAGTTCGACGGCTACCGGATAGCTGTCGTGGGCGACACCCACTTCTCTGCCGTGCGCGGCGCCGGATACTGCGAGCGCGTGGTCGACCAGATCAACCGAGCCGGGGCGGACCTGGTCGCGTTCGTCGGCGACCTCGCCAGCGGCGAGGCCGACCAGCTCCGGGAGGCCACCGAGCCGATGGCCCGGCTCCAGGCGCGCGACGGGGCCTTCTTCGTGGCCGGCAACGCCGAGCACTACGTCGGCGCCGACCAGTGGTACGCCCGCGTCGAGGAGCTCGGGATGATCCCGCTGCCGAACACGCGCGTGGAACTGGCCGGCTTCGACCTGGCCGGCGTCAACGACCTCGTCGTCGACCAGCGCGGCATCGCCGGCGAGGTCGGACCGGACCTCGAGGCGGCCCTGGGGGACCGCGACCCGGACCGCGCCGCGGTCCTCATGGCGCACCAGCCGCGGATGATCGAGCAGGTGCCCGGCTGGAACGTCGATCTGCAGCTGTCGGGCCACACCCACGGCGGCCAGATGTGGCCGGTCCACTACGCGAGCATGCTGCGCGACGGCCAGATCACCGGCCTGGAGACCCACGGCGACACGAAGCTCTACGTCACCAACGGGGCCGGCACCAACGGCCCGCCGCTGCGCGTCGGCGCCCCGTCGGACATCACGGTGATGACACTCCGCTCCGCTCGGGCTTGAGCAGTGCGCGATGCGCTTGAACGCCGTCGCCGAGGCGCACGGGCTCGCGCAATTCATGGGAAGTGTCGGCGCCGTCGCCTAACGTCGGGGACATGGAATTGATCATGATCCCCGGACTCTGGCTCGACGGCTCCTCCTGGAGCGCGGTGACGCCGCCGCTGGAACAGGCCGGGCACCGGATCCGGGCGCTCACGCTGCCCGGCAAGGAATCGAAGGACGCCGACCGGAGCGGCATCGGCTTCCAGGACCACGTCGCCGCGGTGGTCGCCGCGATCGACGAGGCCGCCGATCCGGTCGTCCTCGTCGGCCACTCCGGCGGCGGCTCGCTGGCCCAGGCCGCCAGCGACGCCAGGCCGGACAAGGTCGCGCGGGTCGTCTACGTCGACTCGGCGCCCATGCCGCCCGGTGCGGTCATCAACGACGACCTGCCGGTCGTCGACGGCGAGATCCCGCTGCCGGACTGGGACTTCTTCGAGGAGGAGGATCTGGTCGACCTCGACGACGAACTTCGCGCGCACTTCCGCGAGGTGTCGATCCCCGAGCCGAAGGGAGTCGCCTACGACCCGTCCGTGCTGGGCGACGAACGGCGTCACGACGTGCCGACCACGGTCATCGCCTGCGAGTTCCCGAGCAAGATGATCCGGGAGTGGATCGAGCAGGACGCGCCGTTCGCGCGGGAGCTGGCCGCGTTGAAGGACCTCGAGCTGGTCGACCTGCCGACCGGGCACTGGCCGCAGTTCACCAAGCCGGTCGAGCTCGGCGAGGCGATCCTGCGGGCCGTCAGTCGCGGTTAGCGGGCCGGATCATGCAGGTGAGGCGGCCGGTGCAGACCCGCCGGCCCGCCTCGTCGCTGACGATGATCTCGTACGTGGCGGTCGATCGTCCGCGATGGATCGGTGTGGCCTCGCCGGTGACGGTGCCGGAGCGGACCGCCCGGTGGTGGGTGACGTTGAGGTCCACGCCGACGGCCATCTGCTCGGGGCCGCCGTGGAGCATCGCGCCGATCGAACCGAGCGTTTCGGCGAGCACGGCCGAGGCGCCGCCGTGGAGCAGGCCGTACGGCTGCGTGTTGCCCTCGACCGCCATGGTCGCGACCACCCGCTCCGGCGAGGCGTACCGCACGTCGATGCCCATCCGCTCGCCCAGTGCCCCGGCGGAGAACAGCTTCTCCAAGTCGATGCCGACACCGTTGAACTGCTCGATGATCTCGGGCGGAAACTCAGTCATGCTTACGTGCTCCAATCGGTTCCCGGGCAAGTCTAGGCGCGCTCGCCCGCGGCCGCCGCGATGCCGAGGCCGATCATGGACGTCCCGCCGATGCGGCTGAGCCCCCGCCGCGCGCGCGGCGAGCCCAGCATCTCGCGAGCGGCGGCCGCCGCGAAGCTCCAACCGGTGTCGCATGCGGCGGCGAGAGCGGCGAAGATCGCGCCCAGCGCCAGCATCTGGAGCACGGCCGAGCCGCCCGAGGGGTTGACGAACTGCGGCAGGATCGCCAGGAAGAACAGGATCGTCTTCGGATTGAGGGCACCGACCAGGAACCCCTCGAACATCGTCAGCGCGGTCCGACGCGGCCCGGCCTCAGCGGCGTCGGGCTCGGCGAGCATGCCCTTCCGGTCACGGAACGCCTTGACGCCCAGGTACACCAGGTAGGCCGCGCCCGCGTACTTGACGATGTTGAACGCCAGCGTCGACTGCTGCATGACCGCGCCCATGCCCAGGGCCACGAGAGCGGCGGCCGAGAATGCCCCGACGGCGTTGCCGAGCGCCGTGAGCACGGCCTTGCGACGCCCGTAGGCCAAGGCGCGCCCCACGACGAACATGACGCTCGGCCCGGGGATGAGGATGATGACGAGCGAGGTGACCGAGAAGGCCAGCAGCTGTGCGAGGCTGGGCATGCCCGAATCCAACCACCGCCCGTGCCCCACAGTCAACATCCTTTCCGCCGGCGGCCCTGCCTCGACCGGCAGGTAGCCTGCCGGAATGAAGCGCGTGCTGCTGACCGGGGTGTCGGGGGTCGGGAAGTCGACCGTCGTCGCCGAGCTCGGCGCTCGGGGGTACACGGCCGTCGACACCGACCACGGCGGCTTCTGCGCGCCCGCACCCGACGTCGAACCGCCGCGTCCGGCCGCCGAACCCGACTGGGTGTGGCACGAGGACCGCATGCGGCGCCTGCTCGACACCGCCGACGGCGAGCTCCTCTTCGTCAGCGGCTGCGTGCCCAACCAGGGCCGTTTCCACCCCGACTTCGACCACATCGTGCTGTTGAGCGCCGCTCCCGCGCTGGTCCGGCACCGGCTGCTCAAGCGGACCGGCAACGACTACGGCAAGCGCCCCGGCGAGCTCGACAAGGCCCTGCGCGACCAGGCCGAGGTCGAACCGCTCCTGCGGTCCGGGGCCACGCTCGAGATCGACACCTCAGTCCCCGTCGGAGAGGTGGTCGAGCGCGTCCTTCGCCACGTCCGCGGCGATTCGGCTTGACTTGGAGTGCACTCCAGGTTCTAGCGTCGGTCGCATGATCACACGGAAACTCGGCAGAAGCGAGATCGAAGTCAGCGGTATCGGCATGGGCTGCTGGGCCATCGGCGGCCCGTTCTACTCCGACGGCGGTCCCTGCGGGTGGGGCGAGGTCGACGACGACGAGTCGATCAAGGCGGTCCACCGCGCGCTCGAGCTCGGCGTGAACTTCTTCGACACCGCCGACGTCTACGGCGCCGGCCACAGCGAGCGGATCCTCGGCCGGGCGCTCGCCGGACGCCGCGACGAAGCGGTCATCGCCACCAAATGGGGCAACCGCTTCGACGAGGAGACCAAGTACATCACCGGCCCCGGCGACACTCCGGCGTACATCCACGAAGCGGTCGAGGCCTCGCTGCGCCGACTCGGCACCGACTACATCGACCTGTACCAGTTCCACCTCAACGAGTTCGACATCGACCAGACCGCCGCCCACCTCGAAGTCCTCGAGTCGCTGGTCGAGGAGGGCAAGATCCGCTGGTACGGCTGGAGCACCGACTCGCCCGAGCGAGCCGAGGCCTGGGGCGATCGCGGCGCCCACTGCACTGCCGTCCAGCACGACTTCTCGGTCATGTACGGCTCCAAACCGGAGGTACTCAAGACCGCCGAGCGTCTCGGCCTGGCGAGCGTCAACCGCGGCCCGCTCGCGATGGGCCTGCTCACCGGCAAGTACACCGCCGAGACCAAGGTCGGCGAGAAGGACGTCCGATCCAGCGGCGTCTCGTGGATGACCCTGTTCACCGAGGACGGCAGGCCCGCCCCCGAGTATCTCGCCCGGCTCGAAGCCGTCCGCGAGGTGCTCACCGGCGACGGCCGCACGCTCGCCCAAGGCGCGCTCGGCTGGCTGTGGGCCGTCAGCGACGCGACCGTCCCGATCCCCGGCTGCCGCACCGTCGCCCAGGTCGAGGAGAACGCGGGCGCGCTCGAGAAGGGACCGCTCTCGCAGTCCGAGGTCGAGGAGGTGGCGAAGCTCCTCGCGAGCTGACCCCTACATCCTGACCATCTCGATGTCGTGGAAGCGCTCGGAGCCGCTGTCGAAGTGGAGCCGCGCGCCTTCCATGTAGTTGAACAGCGCGCCCCACTCGTCGTGGTCGGCGTCGGGGAACAGCGCCACCAGCGCGCATTCGATGTGCCCGCCGTGCCCGATGACCAGGGCCGCGTCGCCCGGCCCGAGCGGCGCCATGAGCTGGTGCCACTGCTGCGACATGCCGAGGGAGTAGTCGCGCACGGCCCCCGGTCGGCCCACCAGCCGCGACAGTCGCGTGAACGGCGCGCCGACGTCGTGCGCCGCGGCGGCGGACTCGGTCATGAACTGGCCGATGTTCGGCAGCGTCGGCAACTCGAGCGTGACGGCGAACCCCATCGCGATGGCGGTCTCGCGGGTGCGCGGCGCGACGCTGCACGCCACGGTCTCGAACGGCCCCAGCAGGGTCCCGGCCCAACGGGCGAGCTCGACGCCCTCCTGGGAGAGGTGAACGGACTCGGCTCCGTCGCGTTTGCTGTGCCGGCGAATCTCGAGCATGGGCATGGGCGTTCTCTTTTCCTATGTCGCGCCAGCGGATCGGCTTCGAGCCTACGCGTCCGGGTCGCGCGCCTCCCGCGCCGACCGGCACTCAGGATTTGACGGCGATGCCGGCCATCTGCGTGCGCTCGTAGGGTTCGAGTTCTGCGACGGCGCGCAGCGGCTTGTCGGGCTCCTCGGGGAACCAGCGGGCGATGTACTCCAGTCCCGGCGGCACCATCGCCATGCCCTGGAAGTGCCTCTCGATGTCCTCGATCGGGCGGCACCAGCCGTTGCCGAGCGTCTCGATGCAGGCCCGCGAGAGCGCGCGCTGCTCGGGCTCGCCGGTGTCGGGCCACGAGGTCAGGAACAGGTGGCTGCCCGGCGGCATGCGGTCCATGAGGGCCGCGATGATGTCGTCGGGCCGCTCGTCGTCGCTGATCTGCATGATCATGCCGATGATCATCAGGCCGATCGGGCGGTCGAAGTCCAGGAACGAGCGCACTTCCGGGGCGTTCATGATGCCCTCGGGGTCGCGCAGGTCGCCGGCCACGAACGTGGCGGTGGCGTTGTCGGCGAGCATGGCCCGGCCGTGCGAGATCACCATCGGGTCGTTGTCGACGTAGACCACGCGCGCGTCGGGGTTGATCTCCTGGGCGACCTCGTGCGTGTTCTTCTTGCTCGGCAGACCGCAGCCGATGTCGAGCAGCTGGTCGACGCCCGCGGCCCGAACCATGTACTCCACGCCGCGCAGCAGGGCGCTGCGATTCTCGTGGGCGCACTGCTTGGCCTGCGGGATGTGGTGCTGGAAGACCTCGGCGGCCTCGCGGTCCACCGGGAAGTTGTCCCGCCCGCCCAGCAGCGCGTCGTAGACCCGGGCCGTCGAGGGGACGGTGGTGTCGATGTCCGGAGGAAGCCATTTCGGGCGTTCGTCTGACACGGGAATCTCCTATCGGTGCGAAGGGGACCGATCGAGCGTCGGCGAGCCGCGTGGGGCCGCGTCACCGTCTTCAGGCTACTCCAGACCGGACTGTCGCGGCGGCGCCGGTCAAGGCCGCCTCGCTCAGCTCGATGCGCTGGCGCACCGCAGAGATCAGCGGATCGCCGATGGCCGCGAGCACCGCTTCGGCACGCGACCAGACCTCGCGGGCCTCGCCGATCTCGTCGCGGTCGTGGTGTAGGTTGCCCAGGCGGAACAGGAAACGGCCCTCGCTGAGCTGGTCGCCGATCTCCACGGCGATGTCGATCGCGGTGCGGTAGTTCACCATCGAGCGCGTCAGGTCGCCCATCTCCCGGCAGGTCTCGGCGATGATCTGCCTGGTGCGCATCTGCGCCCAGCGGCTGCCGATGGTCTCGGCGCGGTCGAGCGCGGCGCGGAAGATCTGGATCGCCATCTCGAAGCGGCCCTGGGCGACATAGGCGCGGCCGATCGCGCACAGGCTCGTGCCCTCGCCCCAGGCGTTGCCGTGGAAGCGGGCGATGTCGAAGCCGCGCCGCGCCAGTTCGACGGCCTCGTCGACCCGTTCGAGCTGGACGTAGGTGCAGCTGAGACTGTTGAGCGCGTGGACCAGGCCCTTCGGGTCGTCTCCGGACTCGAAGTGGCCCACGGCCTTCGACTGGAGCTCCAGGGCTTCGCCGCTGCGCCCCAGCTCGATGTAGGCCGCGCCGAGGTTCACCATGAGCGCCGCGGCGACCGCCTCGTCGCCGAGCTGCTGGGCCGATGCCAACGCGGTCTCGTGCGTGGTGGCGTAGGAGCGCCAGTGGCGGCGCAGCACGTAGTACCCGCCGGCGGCGTAGGCCAGGCGCCAGGCCAGTTCGTGCTCGCCGGCCTCGGCGGCGAAGCGCACCAGGGCGCTGATGTTGTGCCGCTCGTTCTCGTGCCAGCACAGCGCTTCCCGCAGCGTGGTCGCGGTCGGGTCGGAGTCGGCGGGGATGTCCCGGACGAACCAGTTGGGCATCAGGAGCTTGGTCGCGGCGGCGGCGTTGCCGACGTAGTGGCGCAGCATCCGCCCCACGGCCCGGTCGGCCTCGTCGGCGTCGTCTTCGGCGAGCCACCTGGAGGAGGCGTAGAGCCGGATGAGGTCGTGCATCTGGTAGCGCCGGGGTCGCTCGGACTGCAGGAGATTGGCGTCGACGAGGTCCTCGAGGTGGTCCTCGGCGGTGGGCGTGTCGATCCCGGCGAGGCTTCCGGCGACCTCCGGGGTGAAGTCCACGCCCGGGAACAGCGCTCCCAGGCGGCGGAAGACGAGCCGCGCGGGCGCCTCCAGGGCCCGGTAGGACATCTGGAACGTCTCGGCGACCTGCAGGTCGCCGGCTTCGAGTTCGCTGAGCCGCTTGTGCTCGTTGCGGAGCCGGTCGGTGAGGGTGGCGATCTTCCACTGGGGACGGGAGGCGAGTCTGGCTCCGGCGATCCGCAGCGCCAGCGGGAACCGCCCGCACAGCTCGGCGAGCTCGGCGGCGGCCCGGGGCTCGGAGCGCATCCGCTCGGCTCCGGCCAGTCGGCCCAGCAGTTCCACCGATTCGGCGGTGGTGAACGGCTCGAGGCGCAGCAGCCGGGCGGCCTGCATGCCGACGAGGTTGCTCCGGCTGGTGACGATCACCAGGCAGTCGGGGGCGCCGGGCAGGAGCGAGCGCAGGTCGGCTTGGCAGCGGGCGTTGTCGAACACCAGCAGGCACCGCCGCCGTCCGAGCAGCGACCGGTAGGCGCTGGCCAGTTCGTCGGGGTCGGTGGGGATCTGCTCGGAGGGGTAGCCGAGGGCGCGGACGCATTGGCGCAGCACGGTCTCGGGTTCGAGGCGGCGTTCGTCGAAGCCGCGCATGTTGACGAACAGCTGCCCGTCGGGGAACTCGGGGGCGAGCCGGTGGGCGAGGTGGACGGCCAGCGCGGTCTTGCCGAGCCCGGGCGCGCCGGTGATGCCCAGGACGGTGGGGCAGCGGCGGTCGGGGTCGTCGAGCCGGGACACGGCGACGGCGTAGAGTTCGTCGGTCTCGGCCGCTCTGCCGGCGAAGTCGGACAGGTCGGCCGGCAGCTGGTAGGGCAGCAGGCTCAGTCGCGGCTTGGGTTCTTCGACGCCGGTGGCGAGGTCCCGTTGGAGGCGGTGCCAGCGCTCGGTCCACTGCTGGACGTCGCCGCCGCAGGCGGCGACGTAGGCGGTGACGACCTCTAGGGAAGGCAGTTCCCTGCCGCCGGCGGCTCGCGCCAGGGTGGAGGCGGAGTAGTGGGCCCGTTCCGACATGGCCCGGTAGGTGTTGCCTGTCCGGCAGGACCGCAGTTCCCGCAGCTGGTGGGCGAATTGCTGGAGCGGCCCCCGCGCAGGGTCGATCGGTTGCTCTGGTCGTCCCATTCCCTCGTTCGTCCGACTCGGCTTGGCAGCTCGTTACGAATCCCCCGCGATCATCACTCATAGTATCGAAGTGCGGCCATGTTCGCTCTGCGCACATCGCGCCTTGGCTTCGTTTGTCTCGCAACAATCGCACGGATGGCCGACAATTCGGGCCGCCGTTAGCGTCGAGGACGGAAATCCCACCAGCAGACATCCCTCGAAGTCGACGCCCGGCTCCGGGCGCGGGAAGCAGGAGTTCGCGCATGAACGCTGAACAGATGTACGACTCGCAAGCGTCGTCGAACCGGATCCGGAAGGTCGTCATCCTCGGCGGCGGCACGGCCGGATGGATGACCGCCTCCTATGTCGCCAAGGCCTTCCAGGGCACGGTCGACGTCACCGTCCTCGAAGCCCCCGCCATCCCGAAGATCGGCGTCGGCGAGGCCACGGTGCCGAACCTCCACAAGGCCTTCTTCTCGTTCCTCGGCATCGAGGAGGAGGAGTGGATGCGCGAGTGCAACGCCAGCTTCAAGATGGCCGTCAAGTTCGTCAACTGGCGCACCGAAGGCGAAGGTCAGGCCACCTCGCGCGACCTGCGCGGACGGCCCGACCACTTCTACCACACCTTCGGGATCCTCCCGAACCACGAGCGGCTGCCGTTGTCGCACTACTGGTTCAACAAGCACCACGCCGGCGAGACCGACGAGCAGTTCGACTACGCCTGCTACCGGGAGCCGGCGATCATGGACGCCAAGCTCGCCCCGCGGCACGCGAACGGCGAGCGCTGGACGAACTACGCCTGGCACTTCGACGCCCACCTGGTCGCGGACTTCCTGTGCCGCTTCTCGGTCAAGACGCTCGGGGTCACGCACGTCCAGGACCGCATGACCGAGGCGGTGCGCGACGAGCGCGGCTTCGTGACCGCGCTGAAGACCGAGTCGGGCCAGGTCCTCGAAGGCGACCTGTTCGTCGACTGCTCGGGCTTCCGCGGCCTGCTGATCAACCAGGTCATGCGCGAGCCGTTCCTGGACATGAGCGACTACCTGCTGTGCGACAGCGCCGTGGCCGCCTCGGTCCCGCACGACGACGAGGCCCACGGCATCGAGCCGTACACCTCGGCGATCGCGATGAAGCACGGCTGGACGTGGAAGATCCCCATGCTCGGCCGCTTCGGCTCCGGTTACGTCTTCTCCAGCCGCTTCACCAGCCGCGACCAGGCCACGCAGGACTTCTGCGACCTGTGGGGCCTGGACCCGGAGAACACCGAGCTGAACCAGGTGAGCTTCCGCGTCGGCCGCAACCGCCGCGCCTGGGTCAAGAACGTCGTCTCCATCGGACTGGCCTCGTGCTTCCTGGAGCCGCTGGAGTCCAGCGGCATCTACTTCATCTACGCGGCCATCTACCAGCTCGTCAAGCACTTCCCGGACAAGCACTTCGACCCGGTCCTGGCCAAGCGGTTCAACACCGAGATCGAGACGATGTTCGACGACTCCCGCGACTTCATCCAGGCGCACTTCAAGGTCGCGCCGCGAAACGACACCGCGTTCTGGCGGGAGAACAAGCACCTGGTGCTGGACCCGGGGATGCAGGAGAAGGTCGACATGTACCGGGCCGGGATGCCGGTGAACATGCCGGTCACCGACGAGTCGACCTACTACGACAACTTCGAGGCCGAGTTCCGCAACTTCTGGACCAACGGCAGCTTCTACTGCGTGTTCGCCGGGCTGGACTTCCTGCCCGCGCACCCGTACCCGCAGCTGACGTACCGGCCGGCCGACGCCGCCGGCGCCGAGCCGATCTTCGAGCGCATCGCCGACGAACGCGACCGGCTGCTGGAGACCCTCCCGAGCACCTACGACTACCTGCGCGAACTGCACGGCAAGCGTTTATCGCGCCTCGCCGCCGCGAAGGGAGATCCCCGATGAGACGACCCGCCTACGACGACCCGCGTTTCGACAAGCGCCGCATCGCCGCCCTCGACCCGCTCGACGCCGACGCCGAACTGGCGCCGGTGCCGCGCATGAACGCCGCAGCCGACGTGCCGGCCCTGACCGCCGCGCTTCGCCGCATCACCCCAGGCCCCGAGCGGGTCCGCGGCTTCTCCTTCCACGAGAGCCTGGCGGCCATGCGCGACCTCGGACTGCTGCTCGGCTCGATCAAGCGCCACGGCACGCAGCCGGTCGAGGCCGTCCCCGAAGTGGAGCCGGTCCTGCTCGAACTGGGGCGGCGCACCGACATGATCCCGCGCGACACCGTCCACCACTACACCGAGTGGAACCCCGAGGGCGAACGCCAGCGCATGTACACCGGCGACGTCCAAGAAACCGTCCTCATGGGAGGGCCGCGGGCGTCGATCCCGAAGCTGAGCCTCGCCGTCGAGTGCTGCGCGGCCCTCGACGGCCTCGACCTGGACGACCCGGACTTCGTGCCGCTGCTCGACCAGCTCGCCGGACACCTCGCGGCCTTCGACGCGGCCATCACGAAGGTCGTCGCCGAAGTCTCCCCGGAGTTCTTCGCCCAGCAGATGCGGCCCTACTACGAGGAGGTGGCCGTGGCCGGACGCGACTACCTCGGCCCGGCCGCCGCCCACGTCCCGCTCTACCTGGCCGACCTGGCACTGTGGGCGGCCGACGACAACGACCCCGAGTACGCCTCGTTCCTGCGCGAATCGGCCGAGCACACCCTCCCGGCCTGGCGCGAGCTCGTCTCCGACTGGGAGCTGCGGCCCTCGCTGGTGCGGCGACTGCGCGAGGCCGCCGCGGGCGACCCCGAGCCGTGGCGCGCCCACCTCGAGGCCCTCCACCGGGTCATGCGGCAACTGGTGGTCTTCCGCGGCAAGCACCTCGGCATCGCCCGCAAGGCATACAAGGAGGACGTGCGGCTCTACGAGCTCGGCAGCGGCGGCGCGCCCATCGCGCTGCTCGTGGCCGTCCTCGACCTCACCCGCGAGAACGCCGGATTCGCCAAGCGGCTGGTCCCCACGAAAGCGGGGCAGGCCGCATGAGGATCGTCATCTCCGGAGCCGGCATCGGCGGCCTGACCGCCGCCTTGAGCCTCCACGCCGCCGGGCACCGCGACATCCGCCTGCTCGAAGCGGCCCGGGAACTGCGGCCCCTCGGCGTCGGCCTCAACATCCTCCCCAACGCCGTACGCGAACTGGAGGCCCTCGGCGTCGCCGACACCGTCGCCTCCCACGCCGTCGAGACCGCCGAACTGGCCTTCTACAACCGGCTCGGCGACCTGATCTGGTCCGAGCCGCGGGGCCGGCACGCCGGATACCGGTGGCCGCAGTTCTCCCTGCACCGCGGCTACCTGCAACGCGACCTGGCCGCCGCGGTCGCCGACCGGCTCGGCCCCGACGCGATCGAGACCGGCCGGGCCGTCACCGGCTTCGAAGCCGCCGACGACCACGTCACCGTCCACACCGGATCCGGTTCGGTCGAGGCCGACCTCCTCATCGGCGCCGACGGACTCCACTCGGCCGTCAGAGCCGCCATGCACCCCGGCGAAGGCGAACCGCTCGGCAACGGGCTCATGATGTGGCGCGGCACCACCCGAGGCAGGCCGTTCCTCACCGGCTCGTCCATGACCGTCCTCGGCGACGACCGCCAGAAGTTCGTCATCTACCCGATCGCGCGCCCCGCCGACGGCGGCCCGCCGCTCATCAACTGGGTCACCGGCCGCCCCGCCGACCGCCCCTCAGGCGCGAGCGGCCTGGCCGAGCGCAAGAAACTCGTCCTCGACCAGTTCGGCGGCTGGAAGGTCCCCTGGGTCGACATCCCCGGCCTCATCGCCGACGCCGAGCAGATCCACGAATACCCCATGCTCGACCGCGACCCGCTGCCGACCTGGACGGCCGGGCCGGTCACCCTCCTCGGCGACGCGGCCCACCCGATGTACCCGGTCGGCTCCAACGGCGCCACCCAGGCGATCGTCGACGGCCGCGCGCTGGCCTACCACCTCGCCGCGGCCGACGACGTGCCGACCGCGCTGCGCCGCTACGAGAGCGAGCGGCTCCCGGCCACCCGAGGCATCCAGGAGGCCAACCGGCGCATGGGTCCCGAGCGCGTCATCGACCTCGCCTGGCAGCGCGCCCCCGAGGGCTTCGACCGCGCCGAGGACGTCTTCACCCCCGAAGAGCTGGCCCGGATCTCGGCCGACTACGCCGCCACCGCCGGGTTCACCGTGGACGAGCTGAACGCCGCGCCCTCCTACGATCCACCGGAGCGACGATGACGTTCAAAAGCGACACCGCCGCGGACCTGCGCGGCCTCATGGCCGGATTCCCCACCGGCGTGGCGATCGTGGCCGCCTTCGACGCCGACGGACACGCCATCGGCATGACCTGCTCGTCGCTGTGCTCGGTCGCGCTCGACCCGCCGGTGCTGCTGGTGTGCCTGCGCGAGGGCGGCCCGACCGCCGAGGCGGTCCTGTCCTCCGGCGCCTTCAGCGTCAACCTGCTGGACGCCGACGCCAGGGCCGCCGCCGAACTGTTCGCCTCCGGGGCCGCCGACCGGTTCGCGCGCGTGCGGTGGCGCGGCGGCGGCGCCGGACCGCACCTGGTGGCCGACGCCCACTCGGTCGCCGACTGCCGCGTCTGGCGAACCCAGCGCGTCGGCGACCACGTCGTCGTCCTCGGCGAGGTCGACGGCGTCACGAACTACCGCGAACCGCGTCCGCTGCTCTACGGGCTGCGGCGGTTCGCGCGATGGGAAGGAGACGGCCAGTGCGACGGAGGTTTCGCCTCCGCAGTGTCCACGCTAGAGTGCCGCTCAACGAAAACCAACAATGCAGATAAATCGGAGCAGAAATGAACGTAGCCGCAATCGTCCTTGCCCTCGTGCTGGCAGTGGCCTTCCTCGCCTCCGGCACGGTGAAGGTGCTGTCACTGGCGCCCGCCAAGGCCGACGCCGACCGATTCGGCATGTCGTACAACGCCTTCAAAGTCATCGGCGTCCTTGAGGCCGCCGGCGGCGCCGGACTGGCCATCGGGGTCCTCGCGACCGACTTCTGGTGGATCGGCGTGGCCGCCGCCGTCGGCCTGGTCGCCCTCACCATCGGCGCGCTGATCACCCACATCCGCGCCGGAGACCCCGCGGCCAAAGCAGCCGGAGCCCCGATCTTCGGCATCCTCGCCGCCGTCGCCGGCATCCTCATCTACCTCAACGCGGCCTGAGCCGCACGGGCCCGGGCCGACAGGCCCGGGCCCCCGAACCGAAGCCGCAATCCGAGAACGAGGCGAACACCGTGAAGCACCAAAGGGACCCGATAGCGATCATCGGCATGGGCTGCCGCTTCCCCGGCGCCGACGACGTCGACGCCCTGTGGCGGCTGCTGCTCGAGGGCCGCGACGCGACCGGACCGACCCCGACCGAACGCTACGACGCCGAGGCGATGTACGCGACCGAGCCCGAACTGGGCAAGGTCATCAGCAAACGCTCCGGATACCTGGAGCGGCCCTGGGACTTCGACGCCCGGTTCTTCGACATGACCCCCGCGCAGGCCGCCTACCTCGACCCGCAGCAGCGGCTGATGCTCATGACCACCTACGAGGCCTTCGCCGACGCCGGGATCACCCGCGAAGCGATCGCCGGCACCCGCACCGGCGTCTACGTCGGCAACATGAACCTCGACTTCTGGGACGTCATCGCCCGCCGCGGCCCCGAGGCCATCACCCCCTCGGTGATCTACAACCTCCGCAGCATCCTCTCGGGCCGACTGGCCTACGAGTTCGACCTGCGCGGACCCAGCATCACCGTCGACACCGCCTGCTCCTCGTCGCTGACCGCGATCCACCTGGCCTGCATGAGCCTGCGCGCCGGCGAGACCGAGACGGCCGTGGTCGCCGGCGTCAACTTCAAACTCACCGCCGACGAGGACCTCCTGCTGTCCCAGGCGCGCATGTTCGCCCGCGACGGCCGCTGCAAGTTCGGCGACGCCCGCGCCGACGGCTTCGCCCCCTCCGACGGGGCCGCCACCGTCGTGCTCAAGCCCCTCTCGCGCGCCCTCGCCGACGGCGACCCCGTCCGCGCCCTCGTCCTCGGCTCCAACGCCAGCAACGACGGCCGCGCCTCCGGCTCGCTCCTGGCGCCCTCGGCCGACACCCACGCCCAGATGCTCAGGTGGGCCTACGAGGACGCCGGCGTCGACCCGGCCGACGTCGACTTCATCGAAGCCCACGGCACCGGCACGCCCATGATCGACCCGGTCGAGTTCACCGCCCTCGGCGAAGTCCTCGGCAAGGACCGCCCCGACGACCGGCCCTGCCTGGTCGGCTCGGTCAAGAGCAACATCGGCCACACCGAAGGCGCCGCCGGGGTCGCCGCGATCATCAAGAGCGTCCTCGCCCTGGAGCACCGCCGCGTCCCGGCCAGCCTCCACTACGAGAACCCGAACCCCAAGATCGACTGGGGCGGACTGCCGCTCGAAGTGCCGACCGAGACCCGCGACCTGCCCGACCGCGGCCGGCCCCTCATCGCCGGCGTCAGCGGCCAGGGCATCTCGGCGGCCAACACCCACATCGTCCTCGCCGAGGCCCCCTCCGCCGAGCCGGCACCCGACGACGGCCGCGCCTACCCGTTCGTCATCTCCGCGGCCCGCGACGACGCCCTCCGCGCCCTCGCACGCTCCTATGTCGACTACCTCAGCGGCGCCGGAGCCCAGCACGCCATGCGCGACATCTGCTACAGCGCCGCCGTCCGCACCACCCACCACCGTCACCGCGCCGCCGTCACCGCGCGCGGCCACGCCGAACTGGCCGACCGGCTCGAACGCATCGCCCGCGGCGAGCAGCCCGACGAGACCGGCGTGTGCGAGTCCTTCCTCGCCGACGAACCGGTCGACTGGACCGAGGTCTTCGACGACACCGCCTCGTACGTGCGGCTCCCGCACTACCCGTGGCAGCTCGAGACGTACCCGCTGCCCGAAGAGGAGACCGCCCGATGAGCGCGGCAGTCCTGACCGGCCTCGGCACCGCCCTGCCCGACCGCACCGTCACCAACGACGAGATGGCCGCCCGGCTCGAAGTGAGCCCCGAATGGATCGAACGGCGCACCGGCATCCAGGCCCGCCGCCTGTCCGACCGCGACTCGACCACCTCCGCGCTCGCCGCCCGCGCCGCCGAGAACGCCCTCGACGACGCCTCACTCAGCGCAGACGGCGTCGACGCGCTCATCGTCGCCACCTACACCCCCGACTACCAGATCCCGGCCACCGCCCCGATCGTCGCCGCCGAACTCGGCCTCGGCGACATCGCCGCCTTCGACGTCAACGCCGCCTGCAGCGGCTTCGTCTACGCGCTCGCCACCGCCCGCGGCTTCATCGCCGCGGGCGCCGACCGCGTCCTGGTCGTCGGCGCCGAGACGGCCTCCACGCTCACCGACCCCCACGACAAGACCATCGCCCCGCTGTTCGGCGACGGCGCCGGAGCGGTCCTGCTCCGCTCCGGCGACGAGACCGAACCCGGAGCGATCCTCGCGATCGACCTCGGCAGCGACGGCTCGGGAGCCGACCTCCTCATCGCCCCCGGCAGCGGCTCCCACTCCCGCCTCCAACCCGAACCGGCCGACTACTACATGACCATGGACGGCCGCGAAGTGTTCATGAACGCCGTCTCCCGCATGACCGCCTCCTCCCGCGCCGTCATCAAGACCGCCGGATACCACACCGGCGACATCGACCGCATCTGCGGCCACCAGGCCAACCTGCGCATCCTGCGCGCCATCGCCGAAGAGCTCGGCGTCGGCCCCGACCGCCTCATCGCCAACATCGACCAGGTCGGCAACACCGGCGCCGCCTCCATCCCGCTCGCCCTCGACGACGCCCGCCGCGCCGGCGGCCTCGAACCGGGCGAACTGACCCTCCTGACCGCCTTCGGCGGCGGATTCACCTGGGGCTCGGCGCTGCTGCGCTGGCCCGAACCGCACTGAGCCCCACCGGCTCACCAGCTTCCCGAACTAGGAGGTATCCGATGACCACCCACGAACGCGTCGCGACCGTCGTCGCCAAATGGTGCCGGCTCGAGCCCGAGGACCTCACCGCCGAGACCAAACTCGACGACCTCGACCTCGACTCGCTCAGCCGCCTGGAGACCGCCCTCGGCCTCCAGCGCGAATTCCGCGTCGCCATCGACGACACCCGCATGAACGAAGCCGAGACCATCGCCGACGTGGTCGACATCGTCGAGACCAGCCCGCCGAAGGAAGGCGACCCGGACGCCGTCTGACCCGATGTCGACCACCGCGGTCCTCCTCCTGGCGCTGCTGGTCATCGTCATCGCCTGCCGCCTGGCGCACGTGGCGGCGCGCCGCCTCCGCCAACCGGTGGTGATGGGGGAGATCGTCGCCGGCATCCTCCTGGGACCGACACTGCTGGGCGCCGTCGCGCCCGGCGCCCAGCGGTTCCTCTTCGGCCCCGACGTGCTCGACGTCCTCGACGGCGTCAGCCGGCTCGGCCTCGTGCTGTTCATGTTCACCGTCGGCCTGGAGTTCCCGGCCGACCGGCTCCGCCGCACCGCCGGCGTCGGCCTGGCCGTCTCGGCGGCGGGCGTGAGCGTCCCGATCGCCCTCGGCCTGCTGTTCACCGCCACCATCGGCACCGGGCTGCTCGCCCCCGGCGTCGGCGTCTGGACCGGCGGCCTGTTCATCGGCCTGCTGCTGGCCATCACCGCGTTCCCGGTCATGGCCCGCATGATCGCCGACCACGGCCACACGCGGACCCGATTCGGCGCCGTCGCGCTGACCGCCGGAGCGGTCGACGACGCGGCCGCCTGGGTCCTGCTGGCCGCCATCCTCGCCGCCACCACCGCGAACGGCGTCGGCGCGGCCGGGCACGCCGTGACCGGCCTGCTCGTCCTCGCGGCGGCGCTCGCCGCCGTGCACCGGCCCGTCCGCCGGCTCCTGACCGCCGAACGGCTCGGCCGCGACGGCGTGCTGGTCGCCTCGGCCGCGCTCCTGCTCGCCGCCGCCTGGTACACCGAGTCGATCGGCGTCCACGCCGTCTTCGGCGCCTTCGCGATCGGCGTGGTCATCCCTCGCGGCGAGACCGCCGAACTCCTCGTCGAGCGCATCCGGCCGCTGACGATGGTCCTGTTCCTGCCCTTGTTCTTCGTCCACTCCGGCATGAACACCGACCTGCGCCTCATCGGCGGCGAAGCGCTGCTCGGGGCGGTGGCGCTCATCGCGCTGGCGTTCGCCGGGAAGCTCGGCAGCTGCACGGCCGCCGCCCGCCTGATGGGCGAGAGCTGGCCGGACGCGGCCAGGATCGGCCTCTACATGAACGCCCGCGGCCTGATGCAGCTGGTGGCGTTGAACATCGGCCTCCAAGCCGGCCTGATTCCGCCGACCGCGTTCGCCATGATCGTGCTGGTGGCGATCACGACCACGCTCGCCACGGCCCCCGGCCTGGCGCTGACCGCCCGCCTGGAGCGGCGACGCGCCTCGCGGGGACTCGAGCCGACGCCCGGCGAGCCGACGGCCGTCTAACCATGTCGCCCTGGGAGGTCGCCGACACCGCTCGGAACTCGGCGCTCATCCGGTCATGTGCTGTTCGAGCAGAAGTGTCATGCCCGGGACGGAGGCGCGGTCGCGGTCGTCGCGGAAGTCGGCCGGGTCCTGGCGCAGGCGTGACCACATCGCCAGGCGCGGCTCGTCGAAGCGGTCGATCGCGGCCTCGAAGTCGACCTCCTCGATCGAGTAGGGCATCTTCAGCGCGTCGCCGGAGAGCAGGAACTTGCGGAAGCTGCGCCAGGCGATCTCGGGGATGCCGTTGAGTTTGGCGATCGAGCCGTCGCCGAGGTAGTCGCGGTGGACGATGAAGGCGTGCGCGGCCTCGCCGCGGGCGAACTCGAACACCAGCACGGCGCTCGGCGCGCCGCCGCTCTCCATGACCGGGGAGCACGCCCAGGCGGTGAGCGGCCGCACCGGTTCGGCGAGCGCCTCTTCCCACGGCGGGCACGGGACCTGCGCGGCTTCGAGACGCTCGATCTCGGCGGCGGCGTACTCGCGGACCGGGCCGGACAGGACGGTCTGGACCGCGTGCAGCAGCGCTGATGCCGCCGCGTCGTCAGCTCGCCCGATGATGGCCGCCAGCAGCGCGAAGCAGATGCGGTCCTCGCCGCCCGGAACGCACAGGACCTCGGAGACGACTCTGGCGCCGTGCACCTCGGCCTCGAACGGGTCGGACAGGCCGAGCAGCTGCCCGGCCGCCTCGCGGGCGTCTTCGGCGATCGGCCGCACCGCCTCGAAGGCCGCCTCCACGGCGGCGTCGCTGAGACCGTCCGATGCGGCGGCGTGTTTGACCGCCAGGTTCGCGCCCAAGTTGGTGTCCATGGGCCCATTATGGGCGGGAGCCGCACCGCGCGCGGCGATGCGGCTCCCTGTCTTGACCGAATTCAGCTCTTTTCTCGAAAGTTCATTCCGCGGCGGTCGAGGGCTCGATGTCGCCGTAGATCAGGCCGCGGCCGTTGGTGGCGATGTAGACGCGCCCGTAGACGGCCGGGTCGCCGGAGACGGCCTTGCCGGTCCAGGCCCATTGGTGTGCGTCGTCGTTGATCCGGACCCAGTGGCCGCCGCCGTCCACCGACCGGTAGATGCCGCGCTGCCCGGCGGCCTTGGCGGAGGTGAAGATCACCGGATGGTGGCCGTCCTTGGCCGGCTTGCCGAAGCCGACGGCGTCGGCCTCTTCGAACTCGCGGATGCGCTTCCAGGTGAGGCCGCCGTTCTTCGACCGCCACATGCCGTACTCGGTGTCGGCGCCGCCGCCGACGAGCCAGAGGTTCCGCTTCCGGCCGGGCACGGCGCGGAAGTCGACTTCGCCGCTCGGCAGTCCGGCCGCCCCGGTGGCGGTGAAGGTCCTGCCGCGGTCGCCGCTGATGTAGAACGTCCCGCCCGCGAAGGCGTAGACGGTGTCGGACAGGACCCGGTCGGCCCGGATCACCGCTCCGGCCGGGAGGCCGGCCACCGGCTCCCACGTCCGCCCCAGGTCGGTGCTGTAGACGGGGGCCACGTCGATGTCGGCGGGGGACCAGAGGATCGCCGACCCGTCGGCGGTGACGGCGACGATGCCGCCGTGCGCGGCGCCGGGGACGCTCTCGAGTCGCGTCGTGGTCTGCCAGGTCCGGCCCCGGTCGGTGGAGACGCCCACGTGGCCGTCGGTGTCGCCTTCGACGTCGCCGGTGCCGACGATGAGGTCCGGACGGTGTTCGGCGAAGTCGACGCTGCGCCCGGAGCTCCAGTTCGGGTCGCGGATCATCATGGTGGCCCGGTCGAGGTCGGTGTGGACGAAGCCGCCCAGGTCGCCGACCGCGGTGACGACCGTGCCGCCGAGCGCCGCGATGTCCTGGATCGAGGTCTCCTCGAGGCCCTCGACCCGCACTTCGACCTTGAACCGCTCGATCGGCAGCTTGGTCTGCCGCCCGGCCGCGTCGTCCCAGCCGACCAGGTCGCCCTGCTCGTCCCACTCGGTCAGGCTCTCGGTGCCCCAGATGGTCGCGCCGGTGCCCCACATGATCCGGTCGGAGTCGTGCGGG
Organism: Glycomyces halotolerans; assembly: GCF_054779575.1. NCBI lineage: Bacteria > Bacillati > Actinomycetota > Actinomycetes > Glycomycetales > Glycomycetaceae > Glycomyces > Glycomyces halotolerans. Next base: position 37,859 of record NZ_BAAGXZ010000018.1, on the reverse strand, counting down.
TCGATCGCCAGCGCGTCGATCATCCAGCCGTGCTTGACCGCGTAGGCGGGCCCGTCGTCACCGGCGCCGAAGGTGAGCCACGGGCTGCCGGAGTGGTCCATGGTGAACCGGTCGGTGCGCTCGGGCGGCCAGGACCAGTGCTCGTCCCACACGTAGTCCCAGCTGGTCTGCCAGGTCGCTCCCGAGTCGGTCGAGCGGAAGAGGATCTCGTCGGGCCACCAGTTGTTGAGGGTGGCGGCCATGAGGGTGCCGGGTCGCTGGCGGTCGACGGTGAGGCCGCCGAATCCGGGGATGGCCCCGACGGGGTTGTGCGGCGGGGTGATGTCGGTCCATTCGCCGGTCTGGGTGTCCAGGCGCCAGATCTGGCCGCCCGCGCCGGAGGCGGGCGCGCCGCTGTAGGGGCCGGGGTCCCAGCCGGTGGCGATGAAGAGGTGGCCGTTGCGGTCGTCGACGGCCGACTGCTTGGGGATGGTGGCGTTGCCGTCGACCGAGCCGAGCGCTTCGGCCGCTCCGGTGACGGGCCGCCAGGTGGCGCCGCGGTCGTCGGAGACGTAGAGGGGGTCGGCGGGGTCGGCGACGCCGACGTAGGTCTTGCCGCCGATCTGGTCGAAGTCGATCCAGACGACGCCTTGGTTGTCGTCGGAGTAGTCGCTGGAGGGGTCTTGGACGAAGTCGCCGGCGTTCGGGAAGTCGTCGACTCGGGCCCAGGTGCGGCCGTGGTCGGTCGAGCGCCACAGGCCGTTGCCGTTCGGCGCGCCGAGGTAGAGCACGGCGTTGTCGGCGGGGTCGACGACGAGGCGTTCGCCCATGCCGCGGCCGGGCATGTTGCCACCCTGTTTGAACGGCAGTTCGGCGACGCCCCAGGTCTCGCCGTAGTCGTCGGAGTACAGGACGGCGCCGCTGCCGGGATCCCAGTCGTTGGTGTAGGTGCCGACGGCGGCGTAGACGCGGCCCGGTTCGACCGGGTCGGTGGCGACCGAGATGACGCCGGTGTAGCCCCACTGGTCCCAGCCGATCCAGTCGAGCAGGGGTTTCCAGGTCTGAGTGTCCTGCCGCCAGCGGTAGAGGCCGCCGATGTCGGTGCGGGCGTAGATGAGGTTCGGCTCGGTCTCGTTGAAGACGATGCCGGGCACGAAGCCGCCGCCGTTGACGACGGCGTTGCGCCAGGTGTAGGGGTCGGCGCGGTGCTTGTCGTTCTTCGCGAATGCCGGTCCCTGGACGGCGGTGGCCGCTACCGCGGCGGCGCCGAGCGAAGCGGCGAAAGTGCGTCGTCGCACGTTGGTCTCCTTGAGGGAATCGCGAGGGATTTAGTTGGGAGACCCAACATAACAGCGCCGACGCCCGCTGGCAATACATTCACCGTGCCGACCCGCCGGCGGCGCACGCGCAGCGCCGACGCAGATGCGAAGTGCCGTGTTCGCCGCGCGTTCGGGTTCGGTACCGTGGAGCGAGGTTGGGGATTTCCGGTTCAATTGCCGTAAGGAGACCCCAATGGGTGCAGCCATCAAGCGCCTGCGCAGCCGCCCGGTCCTGTGGATCCCGGTCGTCGCCGCGCTCGTCGCGGCGCTGGTCGTGTGGATCGTCGTCGTCCCGGCCGATTCCGACGAGGACCCCGCCTACCTCGACCCCGCTCTTCCCGTCCCAGAACGCGTCACCGACCTCTTGGAACGCATGACGATCGCAGAGAAGGTCGGCCAGATGACGCAGGTCGAGATCGGCTCCCTCGCCGGCGAGGAAGGCGACGTCGGCGAGTTCGGTATCGGCTCGCTCCTCAACGGCGGCAGCGACGCCCTCCACGACAGCCCCGAAGACTGGGCCGAGATGATCGACGACCACCAGCGCCGCGCCCTCGAATCCCGGCTCCGGATCCCGATGATGTACGGCCTGGACGCCGTGCACGGCAACGGATCGCTGCCGGGGGCCACGATCTTCCCGCACAACATCGGCCTCGGCGCGACCGGCGACCCCGAGCTGGCCGCGCGGGCGGCCGCGATCACCGCCATCGAGACGCGCGTGACCGGCGTCCACTGGACCTTCTCACCGTGCCTGTGCGTCGCCCGCGACTCCCGCTGGGGCCGCACCTACGAGGCCTTCGGCGAAGACCCCGCGCTGGTGTCCGACATGGCCGCGACCGTGGCCGGTTACCAGGGCGAGGACCTGTCGGCCGATACGAGCGTCCTGGCCACCGCCAAGCACTACGTCGGCGACGGCGGCACGACCTTCGGCTCCTCGACCACCGAGGGCTACCTGCTCGACCAGGGCGTCACCGAGCTCACCGAGGAGGAGCTCCGCCGGATCCACTTGGCGCCCTTCGAAGCCGCGATCGAGGCCGGCGTCGGCTCCATCATGGTCTCGTACTCCAGCACCGACCTCGGCGACGGAGCGATCAAGGCCCACGCCGACGAGTACCTCGTAGGCGAGGTCCTCAAAGGCGAACTCGGCTTCGAGGGCATCGTCCTGTCGGACTGGCAGGCGGTCGACCAGATCAGCCCCGACTACGCCGAAGCCGTACGCACCTCGGTCAACGCCGGTATCGACATGGTCATGGTGCCGTACGAGTACGAGCGGTTCATCGCGACGCTGCTCGCCGAGGTCGAGGCCGGGAACGTCTCCGAGGACCGCATCGACGACGCCGTCGGCCGCATCCTGACAAAGAAGTTCGAGCTCGGCCTGTTCGAGGCGCCCTTCGCCGACACCGCGAACGCCGACCTGGTCGGCTCCGCCGAGCACCGGGCCCTCGCCCGCGAGGCCGCCGCCGCCTCACAGGTGCTGCTGCGCAACGAAGGCGACCTGCTCCCGCTGGCCGGCGACGAGTCGGTCTACGTCGCCGGCTCCGGCGCCGACTCCCTCGGCCGCCAGCTCGGCGGCTGGTCCGGCTCCTGGCAGGGCACGGCGACCGGCTCGCCGCACGAGGGCGCCACGATCCTCGACGGCATCGGCGAGGTCGCCCCGGACGCCGACGTTCGGTACAGCCGCGACGCCTCCGAACCGACCGACGGCTACGACGTCGGCATCGTGGTCGTCTCCGAGGAGCCCTACGCCGAAGGCGTCGGCGACGCCGGGGCCGGAAAGCACGACATGAGACTCTCCGAACAGGACGCCGCAGCGGTCGACACCGTCTGCGGGGCCATGGACTGCGTCGTGATCGTCACCGCCGGCCGCCCCCTCGAACTCGACGGCCTCGAGAGGATCGACGCGCTGGTGGCCGCCTGGCTGCCGGGCACCGAAGGCGCCGGCGTCGCCGACCCGCTGTTCGGGCAGGTCCCGTACACCGGCACGCTCCCGGTCAGCTGGCCCCGCTCGGTCGACGACGAGCCGGTGAACGTCGGCGACGCCGACTACGACCCGCTCTTCGCCTACGGTTTCGGCCTGGCGACCTGAGCTACTCGTCGAACGCCTGGCACGGCACCGTATCGGGCAGTGCGAACCCGTCTTCGACCTCGGCCTGGAACGAGGCGCCGGTCGAGCCGCCGGGCCCGACCGCGCCGTTCCAGTCACTGCGGTAGCGGTCTCCCTCGTGGTGCTCCATGCCCCAGTAGTGGTAGATCGCGACGTCGCTGAACGAGAGGGTCACCTCCCAGTCCGAGATCGCCGCTTCGCCGATATTGGCGATGACCACGTCGACTTCGATGTGGCCCGACCACTCCTTGTCGATCTCGAGGGTCGCGGTGCACGTCGGTCCGGTCGGCGTCGAGTCGGGGGAGCGGGGCGCCTCGCTGGTGGCCGGCTCGCTCGGCTCGGCCTCCGTGGTCGGATCCGGCGACGTCGGCGTCGCGCTCGGCTCCTCAGTCGACGGTGCGGCGGCGGTCGGACCGAGTTCGGCGGCCGCCTCGTCGGTGGGCTCGCCGCTGAGGATGGCGCCGGTCGCCATGCCGCCCTCGCTCCCGGCCGGGAGCGCCTGCTCGTCGTCGCCGCCGAGGCTGCTGAACTGCCAGACCGCGATCGTCGCCGCGACCACCGAGACGGCGATGAGGATCCACAGCAGATTGCCGTGGAGCCGCCCACGGATCGGCGAGTCTTCGTGATGCCGTCCCAAGCTGCCTCCCTTCACCGTTGACGACCAGGGCCGCACGGCCGCCGAAGGCCGGTCCGCGCCCCGACGTAGCGTACAGGGATTCGACACGGCCGTGTTTCCACCGAACAGTCGAACCGTTTCGTCCCGATTAAGCTCCTGTGCAGCGGGTACGCTCAGAAAATGAAGGCGAGACTGCAACTCGGACACATCGCGGGCGTATCGGTCGGCCTGCACTGGAGCGTCCTCGGCATCGTGGCGCTCCTGGTCATCGTCGTGACCGCTGGACTGTCGACCGCTTACCCGGGACGGTCGGCGGCGGTCTACGTGATCGCCGGCGTACTCGCCTCCCTCCTGTTCCTCGTCTCGCTGCTGGCGCACGAGGTCGCGCACGCCATCGTCGCCCGCCGCAACGGCGTCGAGGTCGACGACATCACGCTGTGGCTGCTCGGCGGGGTCGCCCGCCTCCACGGCGACGCGCGCACCCCCGGCGCCGACTTCCGCATCGCCGTGGTCGGGCCGCTGGTGAGCATGCTCGCCGCCGTCGTCTTCGCGCTCCTCGCCTCGCTCATGGACCTGGCCGGCATCGGCACCCCATGGGTGCAGGTCACCGCCTACCTCGCGGGCATCAACGTGCTCCTGGCGCTGTTCAACGTCATCCCCGCCGCCCCGCTCGACGGCGGTCGGATCCTCCGCGCCGCCCTGTGGGCCTGGCGCGGCGACCGCACCAGCGCCGCGGTCTGGTCCGCCCGCGTCGGCCGCGGCTTCGGCATGGTCCTGCTGACCTTCGGCATCCTGTCGTTCCTCTTCGGATACGGCGGCGGCCTGTGGTGGGTGCTGCTGGGCCTGTTCATCATCGTCGTGGCCGGCGCCGAGGAGCGCCAGGTCCAGGTCGGCTCGGCCGTCGAGGGCCTGCGCGTCCAGGACGTGATGTCCCAGGACCCCGACACCGCCCCCGGCGACGCCAACGTCGAGCAGTTCCTCCACCAGACCGCGCTGCTGCGCCGCCACTCGACGTTCCCGCTGCTCGACGACGCCGGACGGCTCGAAGGGCTCATCACCCTCGGCCGGATCAAAGGCGTCCAGCCCGAGAACCGCACCACCACCAGGCTCCGCGACATCGCCTGCCCGCCCGACGAGGTTCCGCACTCCACGCCCGAGGAGCCGCTGGCCGACCTGCTGCCGCGCATCGGCGGCTGCGCCGACGGCCGCGCCCTGGTCTTCAGCGACGGCCACCTGGTCGGCATCGTCTCGCCCAGCGACATCAGCCGCGCCGTCTCACTGCGCGGTATGGGCGTCGAATACGACGTCGGCCGCAGCCGCACCGTCTGACCGGGCCCTACACTTGGCCTGTGACCAAGGCTCCTCAAGACGACCCCGACCAGGACGCGCCGCGGACCCGGCGCCCCAAGTCCCACGCGGCCGGGATGAGAGCCGTCGCCGGTTCGGTCCGGTTCGTCGGCCGTCAGGCCGGCGTCAAACGAGGCTTGCCGCTCCTCCGCTCGGTCAACCAGACCGACGGCTTCGACTGCCCCGGCTGCGCCTGGCCCGAGCCCGAGCACCGCCACAGCGCCGAGTTCTGCGAGAACGGCGCCAAAGCCGTCGCAGAAGAGGCCACCCGCCTGACCGTGGGCCCCGACTTCTTCGCCGCCAACCCCGTGACCGGCCTCGCCGACAGATCCGGGTACTGGCTCGGACAGCAGGGGCGCCTGACGCACCCGATGTACCTCGCCGAAGGCGCCGACCACTACGTCCCGATCGAATGGGACCGGGCCCTCGACCTCATCGCCGACGAACTCGCCGCCCTCGACGACCCGAACGAGGCCGCGTTCTACACCTCCGGCCGGACCGGCAACGAGGCCGCCTTCCTCTACCAGCTGTTCGCCCGCAGGCTCGGCACCAACAACCTCCCCGACTGCTCCAACCTCTGCCACGAGTCCTCCGGCGCCGCGCTCTCGGAGACCATCGGCATCGGCAAAGGCAGCGTCAAGCTCGAAGACCTGTGGGCCGCCGACCTCATCATCGTCGCCGGCCAGAACCCCGGCACGAACCACCCCCGCATGCTCACCGCCCTCGAGAAGGCCAAACGCGCCGGTGCGAAGATCGCCACGGTCAACCCGCTGCCCGAGGCCGGGATGCGGCGGTTCAAGAACCCGCAGACCGCCCGCGGCCTCGCCGGACGCGGCACCGACCTGACCGACCTGTTCCTCCAGATCAAGGTCGGCGGCGACCTGGCCCTCTTCAGCGCCCTCAACCGCCTTCTCTTGGGCGCCGGCGACGAGGCGATCGACCGCGACTTCATCGACGAGCACACCCACGGATTCGACGCCTTCGCCGCCCACCACGCGGCCGGCACCGCCGACGAGGCGCTGGCCGAGGCCGAACGGCACGCCGGCCTGGCCAGGGAGCGGATCGAACAGCTGCTGGCGATGGTCCGCGGCGCCGAGAAGATCGTCGTCTGCTGGGCGATGGGCCTGACCCAGCACAAGCACGCGGTGCCCACGATCCGCGAGATCGTGAACTTCCTGCTCCTGCGCGGCAACATCGGCAGGCCAGGCGCCGGCGTGTGCCCGGTGCGCGGCCACTCCAACGTCCAAGGCGACCGCACGATGGGCATCTCGGAGCGGATGCCGGCCCGCTTCCTCGACGCGCTCGGAGCCGAGTTCGGCTTCGAGCCGCCCCGCGAGCCCGGATACGACACAGTGGACACGATCCGGGTGATGCGCGACGGCAGGGTCAAGGTCTTCTTCGCGATGGGCGGCAACTTCGTCTCCGCGAGTCCCGACACCGAGGCCACCGAGGCGGCGATGCGCCGCTGCCGCCTGACCGTCCACGTCTCGACGAAGCTGAACCGCTCGCACGTCGTCACCGGCGCCCGCGCGCTCATCCTGCCCGCCCTCGGCCGCACCGACCTGGACCGGCGGGCCGGCGGCGAGCAGCTGGTCACCGTCGAGGACTCGATGGGCGTCGTCCACGCCTCCACCGGCCGCGTCGAGCCGCTGAGCGACCGGATGCGATCCGAAGTCGCCATCGTCTGCGGCCTGGCCCGCCGCGTCTTCGGCGAGGACGACGGCACCCCGTGGGAGCAGTTCGCCGCCGACTACGACCTGATCCGCGACCGCATCGAACGCGTCGTTCCCGGCTTCGAGGACTACAACGAGCGCGCCCGCAGACCCGGCGGCTTCGCGCTGCCGCACGCTCCGCGCGACCGGCGGTCCTTCCCGACCGCCACCGGCAAGGCCAACTTCACCGTCAACGAGGTCACCGCGCCCGAGGCCGGTCCGGGTCGACTGCTGCTGCAGACCCTCCGCAGCCACGACCAGTTCAACACCACCGTCTACGGCCTCGACGACCGCTACCGCGGCATCCACGGCGGCAGGCGCGTGGTCCTGGTCCACCCCGACGACGCGGCCGAACTCGGCCTGGCCGACGGCGCCTACTGCGACCTGGTGAGCGAATGGGACGGGACCGACCGGCGCGCGAAGCACTTCAAGATCGTCCACTACCCGACCGCCCGAGGCTGCGCGGCCGCGTACTACCCGGAGACGAACGTGCTGGTCCCTCTCGACTCGGTCGCGGATGTGAGCAACACCCCGACCTCGAAGTCCATCGTCGTGCGCTTCGAGCCGGACAACGGAGCATGAGCCCATGGGACGAGTGACCACCAGGCAGAAGGTCGTGCGCCTGACCGGCGGCGGACGGACCGAACGGGTCGAGACCCTCGTGGTCGAGGAACCCCTCGAGCTGCGCGTCGGCGGCGAATCGCTCATGGTCACCATGCGCACGCCCGGCGACGACTTCGACCTCGCGGCCGGGTTCCTCGTCTCCGAAGGCGTCATCACCGAATCGGGCGACCTGGCGACGATGCGGTTCTGCGCCGGCACCGACGAGAGCGGCCAGAACACCTACAACCTCCTCGACCTCCAGCTCGCCCCCGGCATCGCGCCGCCGGACCCCTCGGTCAAGCGCCAGTTCGCGACCACCGCCGCCTGCGGGATCTGCGGCAAGGAATCCCTGGACGACGTCCGTACCAAGGCCGCCTGGACGGTCGAGGAGGATCCGCTCCGGATCAGCCCTGAGACCCTCACCGCCTTGCCGGACCGCCTCCGAGCGGCCCAGCGCGTCTTCGACCGCACCGGCGGCCTCCACGCGGCCGGACTCTTCACCGCCGACGGGGAACTCCTCGCCGCACGCGAGGACGTCGGCCGCCACAACGCGGTCGACAAGCTGATCGGCTGGGCCGTCCGCGAGGACCGGCTGCCGCTGCGCGGCACTGCTCTCATGGTGTCGGGCCGCGCGTCGTTCGAGCTGGTGCAGAAGGCCGTGATGGCCGGCGTCCCGGTGCTCGCCGCGGTCTCGGCCCCGTCGTCCCTCGCGGCGGAGCTGGCCGCCGAGTCGGGCCTGACCCTGGCGGGCTTCCTGCGGGGCGAGACGGTCAACCTCTACGCCCGCCCCGACCGCGTCGCATAGACGGTCGCGCCACTGGACTACGACCGTGACCGGGCGAGTCGGTAACGTGGAATCGCTCACGGTTTCAACGGCGATGCGGAGTGTCATGTATGCGGTAATCGATGTGGAGACCACCGGTCTGTTCAATAAGGACCGAATCGTCGAGGTCGCCGTGGCCCATGTCGACTCGGACGGCCGGATCACCGACCACTGGGCCACTCTGGTCAATCCCCGGCGGGACGTCGGACCCCAGCACCTCCACGGCATCCGAGCGGCCGACGTCATGCGCGCGCCGACCTTCGAACAGATCGCGGGCGACCTCCTGCAGTTCCTGAACGGGAAGATCCCGGTCGCGCACAACATCTCCTTCGACGGGCGCATGATCCGCAACGAGTACCGGCGCCTCGGCATCGACATCCCGAGCCTCGACGAGTTCGGTCTGTGCACCATGTCATGGGCGTCGCATTTCCTCCCCGGCGTCAGACGGACCCTCGGCGACTGCTGCGAGGCCGCGGGCATCAGCAACGACCGACCGCACGAGGCGCTCTCCGACGTCCGCGCCACCGCCGAGCTGCTGACCTTCTACCTCGGCAGCACCTCCGTGGTCCCTCCATGGGACGGCCTGCGCCAGATCGTGCAGCGCCTGCAATGGCCGGCGCTGCCCACCGGCGTGGCCGTCCCGGTCCAGCGCGGCCAGGGAGCGGGAGCGGGCAAGGACTTCCTGACCCGCCTGGTCGACCACCTCCCGCGAGTGCCGGACCCGCCCCAAGCGGACATGTACCTGGCGCTCCTCGATCGAGCCCTGGTGGACCGGCACGTCTCCGCCAGCGAAGCAGACGAATTGGTCAGCCTCGCCGCGCGCCACGGCATCACCCGCCCGGCGGCGCTGAAGCTCCACGGCGACTACCTCCGCGCCCTGGCCTCGGTCGCCCTCGAGGACGGCGAAGTCACCGAAGAGGAGCTCGACGACCTCTACGAGGTGGCGGCCCTGCTCTCACTCACGCCGGACGACGTGGAGACCGCACTCGAGACGGCCCTCGCCACCAGCGAGGCGATCGCCGAGGCGCCCAAGCCGTTCGCACTGAGCACAGGGGACATCGTGGTGCTGACCGGCTCATTCGCCGAATCGAAGCAGTACTGGGCCGACCGACTCGAAACCGCCGGACTCAACGTCGCCCCGAACGTCACCAAGAAGACCGCCCTCGTAGTGGCCGCCGACGCCGACACCATGTCCGGCAAAGCCGCCAAGGCTCGCCAATACGGCATCCCGGTAATCGGCGTCGAATCGATCGACCTAGTCCTGTCGCGAGTCTGCGATTAGTCGACGTGCGCCGTATCGGCACCGGCGCCGGCCGTCCCCGAGCGGACTGTCGGGGATCCGACGCTTGAGCGCCGACGGCAACTTTGCGGGCTGACAGCGCGTGATTGAAGCGGTATCGTTCCGAAGTCCGGTTCGATCGCGCCGACCGCCGCCATGAAACGGAACCCCCCATGTCTGATCTCGAGTTCTCCGTCCCCGCATTCAATCTGCTGCTCGCACTGGTCCACCGGCGCGGCAGCGGCACGACCACCGACTTCGAAGCAGCGTTCGGTTTCAAGGACGTGAAAAAAGACGCCCGTGACCCGCTGCTCGATCGCGGCCTCATCGCTATCGACCGCGGCGTCCGACCGTATGTCTACGAACTCACCGACGCCGGCTGGCTGACCGCACGGCAGCTGCTGTCCCAGCCAGCGCCGAAGGGCATCAGCAACCGGACCGCGCGCATCCTCTGGGCGATCATGGGCGACTTCGCCACTTACATGGACCGAGCCGGGACCGAGCTCGCCGACATCTACCCGCCGCCGGCCCCCACCGATCCCCGCGACGCCATCCGCGACGCGTACCGAGAGCTCGTCGAAGGCACCTCGGGCTGGGTCTCCCTGAAGCGACTGCGCAAGCACCTCGACGGCATCGACCGGGCCACCCTCGACAAGGCGCTGATCGAACTGGTCGGCTCCCATGCCATCCGACTCATCCCCGAATCGAACCAGAAGACGCTCACCCGCGAGGACCGCGAGGCCGCCCTGTGGCTCGGTGGTGAGTACCTGCACCTCATCGCGATCGAGGCGCTATGAGCAGCGCCTTGGAGGCGTTGCGGCGTGCCCCGACGGATTTCGCCGTCACCCCGGACGACATCTGGGACGACCACGCGCGGCCGCACGTGCCGGGCATCAACGACTCGGTCATGAAAGCCATCGAAGGGCGGATCGACGCCGCCGAGCGCAGTCGCCGATCGAGCGTCCTCGGGCTCCCGATCGTCGGCGAGGGCGGTCGCGGCAAATCCCACTCCCTCGGACAGGCGAGGAAGCTCGTCCAGGACCGCGGCGGCTTCTTCGTTCGGTTCAACCTGCTGAACGTCGACGACTTCTGGTCGAACCTCGTCGCCAGTTACCTGTACGCCCTGAACATGCCGCACCGCTCCGGGCCGACCGGGCTGGCGTTCCTGCTGGAGTCGCTCGCCGAGCGAGCCGACGTCCCCTCGGATCTGCGCGAGCGCCTGCTGCGCTCGCGACTGCCGGACCCGGGAGCCACCGCGCAGTTCTTCGAATGCGTCCGCGGCCTCGAGCCCGCGCTGGCGGGCACGCGGCACACGCTTCGCGCGCTGCTCCTCCTGCACTCCAAGGACGAGCTGCGGGCCGAAGCGGGCGACGTGTACCTCAACGGCGGAGTGATCGATCCCGAGGCCGCACCCGGGTTTCCGCGTCCGGCTCCCAAGCCGCCCAAGGAGGTCGTCCGAGACCTCTCGCAGCTCATGTCGCTGTGCGGGGCGACGGTCATCGCCGTCGACCAGGTCGACGAGATCGTCCGGGCCTCGAAACGCGACACCGAGTCCGGAGAGCGCGACGGCGCGGGAGAGCTGCTGGAGATGATCGGCGCCGGGCTCATGGAGCTTCGCGACACCACCCGCCGCACCACCGTCCTTCTCGCTTGTCTGGTCGGGACCTGGCTCGAGTTCAGGGACACCTCCCAATCGACGGTCCTGCAGCGCTTCGAGGCGCCCGCACATCTCGACGCGACCCTGCCGAACCCGGAGGCGGCGGCCGAGCTCCTTGCGGCGGTCCTCGGGCCGGTGTACCAAGAGGCCGGGTTCGACCCGCCGTACCCTTCGTACCCGTTCGGGCCCGAGTGCCTCCGCGAGGCCGTCCACTTCAGCCCACGGAGGTTCCTTCTCGCCGCGGCGAACCACCTCCGGCACTGCGTCGAGTCGGAGAAGGTCACCGAACCCGACCGTCTCGACACCGAACCGGCACCGGATCGGGCGCCCGAACGGGTGACGCCGCTGAGCGCGGATCTCGACCGGGCCTTCGAGCGGTACAGGGATGACGCCGAGGTCGCTCCGGCGATCACGAAGGACAACGAGTACCTCCGCGTGCCCGAGCTGCTGTCCGCCGCCTTGGAGGCCTTTCGGCTGGAGCAGGGCCGGGGCCCCGACTCCTTCCAAGTCAAGTCTCCGGTCGGGCCCCGGCAGCACTTCCACGCCGAAGTCCACGATCATCAGACCGATCCCAAGCGGCGGTGGGTCTTCAAGGGCATCGCGGGGTCTCACGGCAACTATGTGGGTCCGCGCGTCCGGGGTCTGTACAAATGGGCCGCGCTCGACCAGAACAATCCGATCTCCGAGAACCACGGCGTCCTCTGGGTGCTCGCCCCGCAGCGGGAATGGGGCACCTGGGGACCGGGCAGCAAAGTGGCCGCCGCTGTCGAGCAGTTCGCCCGCGACGGCTTGGTGATCATGGCCTCGGACGACGACCTCCGCACGTTCGACGCCCTTCACCGGATGCGGTCGGAACGGCTTCCCGGCTATGAGGAGTGGCTCCGGCGGCGGCGACCGGCCTCCCACTCAGCATTGTTGCAGGCCGTGTTCGGTCCCCCAGGCGGCGGAGACGGCGACCCGCCGGATCCCGAGCCGACCGGCGGCCCGACCGGCAGGTTCATCGAGATTCCGCTGAACGGGCCCGGAGCGAAGCAATCTGGTCCGAGCGACGCGGGCAGCGCGGGGGCCGGTTCGGCTCAGGGCCGCACCGTCATCGACGTCCCGGTCGCCGAGGTCCCCGAGGGCGGTCCGCCGATCGGGCGCCGCGAGACCGGCGACGAAGTGCGCCTCGACCTGTCGACGACGGCGAAGCACATCGGCGTGTTCGCCGGCTCGGGCTCGGGCAAGACGGTGCTGCTGCGCCGCATCATCGAAACCTGCGCCCTGCGAGGGGTCTCGGCGATCGTGCTCGACCCCAACAATGACCTCTCACGGCTCGGACGGGCCTGGCCGGATCCGCCGGACACGTGGCTCGAGGGCGACGATGCGGCGGCAGCCGAATACCTCGATTCGGTCGAGGTGCTGATCTGGACTCCCGGCCGCACCGGCGGCCGGCCGCTGACGTTCCAGCCGCTCCCGGACTTCGCCGCGGTCATCGACGACGTCGACGAGTTCGCCAGCGCGGTGGACACGGCGGTCGCCTCGCTGGCGCCGCGGGCCATGGTCAACCGGACGACGCCGAAACACGCCGAGGCGCGCGCGGTCCTTCGCGAGTCCCTGGTCGCCTACGCGCGCACCGGCCGCTCGGACTTCCCGGGCTTCCTCGACTTCATGGACGAGCTGCCGGAGGAGGCGAGTTCGGTTCCCAAGGCCGCGGACGCGGCCGCGAAGGTCGCGGCGACGCTGCGCGCGGTCATGATCAACGACCGCGTCTTCGCCGGGGGCGGGGAAGCCCTCGACCCGGGCGTTCTCTTGCGGCCGGAGGGCGGCAAGCGCGCCCGAGTGTCGGTGATCAACTTCTTGGGTCTGCCGACCGAGGAGCAGCGCCAGGGGTTCGTCAATCAGCTGGAGCTCGCCCTGTTCTCTTGGGCCAAGCGCAATCCCGCCGTGGACAAGCCGTTGTCGGGGCTGTTCGTGCTCGACGAGGCGCAGACGCTGGCGCCGTCCTCCGGCTCGACGGTCTGCCTCGATTCGACGCTCGCGCTGGTCTCGCAGGCGCGTAAGTACGGACTGGGAATGGTGTTCGCGACGCAGGCTCCCAAGGGGATCCATAACCGGATCGTCGGGAACTGCGCCACCCACTGGTACGGGCGCATCAATGCCCCGTCGCAGATCGCGGCGGCGGCGGAGATCGCCGCGCAGAAGGGCGCGTCGGAGGTCGATCTGGCGCACCTGTCGGCCGGGCAGTTCTATCTGGTGGCCGATCGCGGTGCGACCGAGCGCGTGGACGTGCCCATGTGCCTGAGCCATCATCCGCCGACCGCTCCGACGGCCGAAGAGGTCCTGGCCGCGGCGCGGGGCGACGAGTGAGGGAGGGCGCCCGGCGTGAACGAGATCATCAGGGAGCTGCTCTCGACGTTCCGCTCCGACCAGGAGCTGCCCGACCTCGGTGAGTCCGAGCTGTTCGAGGCGTTCGCGGCCTTCTGCGTGCTGCATCAGTTCCATGAGGAGGGGTTCGCGCCCGACGCGCACCGCACCGGCGGTGGGAACGACCTCGGTGTCGATGCCTGGGGGATCGTCGTGAACGGCGAGCTCTACCACGACCTGGACGGCGTCAAGGGCGCCGTCGAGAACCTCCGTGAGGTGAATGTGGTGGTCGTCGTGGTCCAGGCCAAGACCAGCTCGAGTTACGAGGGCAAGGTGATCGCCGACCTGGCCGACAACTTGGGGCAGATCTGCGGGCGCGGGCCGATCGCCTACTCCGCTTCGCCGGAGATTCGCGAACTGCACGGCGCGCTCCAGGTGCTGTACGACCATCACCATCTCAACGCGGTCAACAGTCCTCGCCTGGAGGTCAGGTACGTTCACTGCGGTGGTGGGCCGAACCCCGACATGCTCGCGAAGTGCCGTTCGGCCGAGAAGACGGTCGGGCGTCTGGGGCGGTTCGATTCGGTGCGGTTCGAGGCGGTCGGCTCACATCGGCTTCAGCGGCTGTACAAGTTGGCGAACCGGAAGGTCCGGGTGTCGTTCGATTGGCCGATGAAGTTGACGATGCCGCGGATGGACGGGGTGAAGCAGGCGTGGACGGGGACGCTCCCGGCCTCCGAGTTCGTCGAGAAGCTGCTGGTCGACGACGGCGGCAGTATTCGCCGGTTCCTGTTCGAGGACAATCTGCGGGAGTTCCTCGGCCAGGCCAATGAGGTCAACGACGACATCGCGCGGACGCTGACCGACGAGACCACGCGGAAGCGCTTCGCCGTGCTGAACAACGGCATCACGGTGATCGCCAGGAGCTTCGACAACTCCGGCCATGAATGCCACATGAGCAACTTTCAGATCGTCAACGGCTGCCAGACCGGCAATGTGCTCTTCGAACACCGCGAGAAGCTCACCGACGACGTCCACGTCAAGCTGACGGTGATCCAGCCCGAGGACGAGGACATCGCGAGGCAGGTCACCAGGGCGACCAACCGGCAGACCGAGATCCCCAAGGAGAGCCTGACCGCCGACCGCCAGATCCACCGCGACATCGAGGCGTACTTCGCTACGCGAAAGCCGCCCCGGAAGCTGTACTACGAGCGGCGCAGTGGACAGTTCGACGCGGACCGCTCGATCAGCAAGACCCGGGTGCTCAAACAGAGCCAGCTCACTCAGTCGTTCGCGGCGGTCTTCAGGGGCAGCGCGCACGAAGCGACCCGGACGGCGAAGCTCGTGAAGGACGAGAAGCTCCGCATCTATCATGAGGAGGATCCGCCGATCGCGTACTACACGGCGGCGTCGCTCTGGTACCAGGTCGACTGGCTGTTGCGGAACAACCGCGTCGACCGGAGATGGAAGCCGGCGCGCTTCCTCCTGATGGCCGCGGTGATGCGGCGCCTGGCGGACGGCCGGACGCTGCCGCGAAGCCACCGTAAGGCCGAGGCCTTCTGCGAGAGACTGCTCGACCTCGTCTGGAACCGCGACTTGATCGAGCGGCTCATCAGTTCGATGGTGCCGCATTTGGAGCGCCTCTGGGCCTCCGAAGGTCCGACGGAGCGTCTCGGTGATCTGGCGAGGAAGAAGCGGTTCGCCGACCGGTTTCTCAAGTCGGTCGCCGAGGCGAATCTCGACTGAGCCGATGGCCCCTCGTCAACCGACCGGTCCTGAGCCGTCTGCGTCAGCGCTTCGGATTCGTCGGGGAGGACGGCGCTTAGGGCACCGGGCCGAGATGCGGTCGGATCTGCTCGGCCACGTCGGCGATCGCCTCAGCGTGAGCCTCCGGATCGGGAGCGGCCGATCGCTCGAAGCCTTCCCGCGTGAGCGCCACCGTCAGGGCCACATTGCTTTCGGTGAAGGTGCCGACGAGCGCGAGCCCGCGGCCGTCCGGGTCCCATGTCAGGCGGTCGTCGCTGACGCCGGTGAAGTGCAGTGCCTGCGAGGACTCCCATGTGGACTCAACCGGTATGGTGATCGGCTCCGGCACGGATTCCAGCTCGCCGTCGGCATGGTCGCCGGTGTAGGCCCACCAGTATCCGAATTCGTGATCCGGGTCCTGTTCGGCGGCGGCGCCGGCGGGGTCTCGGAGCAGTTCGATGGAGACGTACATCCAGGTCTCGTTGGCGCCGTCGTTGTACCTGACGTCGCAATAGGTGTCGCCTGAGACCGATATCGTCTCGCTTTCGTCGCCGTAGTCGGGACCGGACGATTCGACCGGGCCGAGCAGCGGTTCGAAGTCGTCCGGGTCGAACGCGGAGCACGGGTCGGTCGGGATGGTGTAGTAGGCGGGCCGGGTATCGGGCGACTCGGTCGAGGTGGCGTCTCCTTCCTCACCGGTACAGGCGCTGACCGCCACGAAGAGGGCCGCACCGGTGGCGGCCGCGAGCGGTCGGAGGGCGCGGATCGCGGTAGCGGCCATAAGTCCTTCTCTCCGGGGATGAGCACCTGCGGGTCGGACCGGTAGAGCCCCTCCCAGGTTCCGTGGTCGGTCTCGAGATTGCCCTTCGCTTCGTCGCGGGCCGATCGCAGCTGCTCTCTGGTCGACGAGGCGGTCTCCAGCAGTTCGGACTTGAGCTTCGATCCCTGCTGCGGGGTCAGCCCCATCTCGTATTCGAGTTCGAGCGCCTCGAAGAAGCCGTTCACCCAGTCGCTGACCGCAGAGTCGTCCTGGCCGATGACTTCGGCGATGCCGTCGCCCAGGCTGACGAGCACACCCGAGTGCGGGATCGCGTTGAACGCGGTTCGGACGCTGATCGTCAGGCTGGGGCTGGAGCCGGTCTTGAGCTCTTCGATTTGGCCGTGGACCTTGTCGAGCGCCGCGCCCAACTGCAGTTGGGCGGTGAGCTTGGCGGCGCACTCGGCGGCGGCGCCTGCCAGCAGACCGGACGCGATCACGCGGTGGATGCCGGCGGCGGGACGAAGCCGGTTGCCGTATTTCTCCATGCCCGCATCGGAGTCCTTGCCCTCCCAGGCTTCGAACAGTTCGCGGATCTGCTTGAAGCCGCCGTTCTCGTGCGCATCGATGAGCGAGTCGATCTTCTCCGCCGCCGATGCCGCCTGCCGCAGCAGCGAGTCGATCCCCGAGAGCGAGCCGTCGTCGAGCACCTCCCTGAACGCGCTGTTGACCTCTTCTATCGCAGTGTCCGCGTCCGACTTCGCCGCGCCGTCGATGACCTCCTCGTCTGCCTGCGTGGACTCTTGGGGCACCCGGAACGGCAGGATGTACGGATTCCGGCTCGGATGCTGCATGTCGCGCGGGCTGGTGTTGCCGAGAATGGAGTTGTTGTTGCCGTTGGATCTGTCCCGGGCCTCGTCCAGCGATAGCTTTATGATGAATGCGTAGTCGGGCCACGCTTCGAGGGCGTGTTCCCGCTGGTATATCTCCACGAATGCCGGGTGGAGGTCGTTGATCTTGTCCCTGATGTCGCCGTAGGTGTTCGGCAGCGAGCCGAAGTCGATGCCTTCGTAGTAGGTCAAATCGCCTTCCAATCAAGCGCGTGGGCGAGTTCCGTCACCGGTGCTGTTCGCATGCCGCTAGAACGGCCCCACGCCACCGCCGAGCTGATCCGCGTACGGGTTCTCGTCCTTCTCCTCGGGGTCTGGAGGTGCGGCCGGCGCGGCGTCGTAATTCGTCGAGGGGGATGAGGTGTAGCCGCCCTCGATCTCCGATTCCATGCCGTCGAAGGTCTGGACGAGCTCGCCTTCGAGGATCTCCTGGTCGCTCGCGATTTCGATGAGCGTCGGCCCGAGGGCCCGCACGTTCTCCCCGGTCTCGTGGATGACCTCGTAGAACAGGTTGAACATGTCGTTCCAGACCACGGCGAGGTCGTGGTCCCCGAAGGCGCCGTTCCTGCCTCGCCCCGCGTCGGCGGCCTTCGAGGCGATGTCGTCGTAGAAGTTCGCTATGTCGGGGCAGGCGGTCTGCCCGACCTCCTCGATGAGCGCGGGGTCGTAGGTGATCTTGTCGCTCACTGGGGCCTCCAAGCGAGGTTGCTCATGGTGGCGATCAACGGAGAACTCCCCTTCGAAGTTCGCCCGGGGATTCGGGTGCCGTGTCTACAGGATGCCACGAAGGCGCCACATGTCCTGAATGGCACGAACGCCCTCGTGGAGGTGCGGGTCAGAGACGTCCTGCGGGTAGGTCGGCTCCGGCCGTTGCATCAACGACGAAGAGGCAGCCTGAGGGCGGGGTTTTGCGGCGGTCCTGCGGCCCTGACCGGGTCCGGACATGGTGAGGGGCTCAGTCCCTGTCGGGTCCTGAGCTTGGAGCCTGTATTCGCTCTCCCCCTCAACGCTCCAGCGCTGAGGGCGGCTTAAAAACGGAATCGGTTCACCTTCGGAGTGCTGCTCGCCGTAGATGTCGGCCGGTGGGTTGGTGACCGGGGCGGTGAAGTCCTCGGTGACCGGTGCGGGTTCGCTCCGGTGAGTGGTCCGGCCGCTGGTGGTGGTCTCGTTGCCGGCCCATCGCTGGTAGTCGCCGAGCATGGTCTTGAGTGCGGGCGCCCACTCCTGGTCTTCGAGCCCGGTGGGGAAGACATCGAACAGGTCGCGCCCGATCACCGGCCTCCTTGCCAGTCCCCGAACCTCACAGGTGGGGCAGTCGCGGCAGGGCCGGTTGTCGCTGCAGCCGTGGCGGCGGAGGTCGGCGGTGCCGGGGCCGGTCTTGGTGGCCGTCCACCGGCCGGTGTGGAGGCGGCCGTGGTGGAAGCGGCACACCAGGATCAGGTTGTCCGCTGAGGTGGGTCCGCCGTCATACCAGGGGACCAGGTGGTGGGCCTCGCACCAGGAGACGGGGCGGGTGCAGCCGTTCCAGGCGCATCCGGTCGGCTGTTCGAGCTCGAGCTTGCGTCGCAGGGCGACATTCGGCAGCCGCAGCTCCCGACCGAGCTCGACCACTTCGCCGCGCTCGTAGTCGTAGATCGAGGGGATGATGGCCGCCTCGCAGGCGAGAAAACGGATCTTCTCGAGCGGGGCGGGGCGGCCGTCGATGGTGCCGACCCGGCCGGTGTCCTGGCCCTGGAGAGTTTCAAGGTCGCAGGTGACGTTGAGGGTGGCGGTGTGGCCGTGCCGCTTGGGCGCGTGGGGGTCGGTGCCGGCGGTAGCGAGGAGCTGGTGGAGGGCTTCGGCGTCCCGGTTCGGCTTGGCCGGCAGGACGCCTTCGGTGTCGGTCTCGTCTTGGCGAGGCGGGGGCGTGGCGGTCTGCAGGTAGTTGTAGAGCAGCCGCCCGGTGTCGTCGCTCAGCAGGCCGGAAAGATCCCAAAGGCCGTCGCCGCGCTCGTACACCTCCACCCACGCCAGGGACTGCTGGGACAGATCATTGTCCAAGGCGGCGGTCTCCAGGAGTGCGACCAGGCGGTTGATCTCCTCGCGCAGTTCGTCATGGGAGGCGTGGATGCAGTACTCCCGGATCATCGTCTCCGGGGTGGGGCACTCGACGGCCTGGTCGTAGGGGGATTCCTGCGGGCCGTCGGGGTAGGGGAGCCTGGCGACGACCCGAAGGCCGGTGGTGTCCAGGCGGCACATGGCGTAGGCGACCGCGTCGATGCGGGCTGTGCCGTCAAGGGCTGCGGCGGCGAGGGTCTTGAATTTGGGGGCGAGGCGGGCGATGGAGGCGATGTTGCGGGCGACGTTGCGGTGGAGGTTGAACGTCTCGCACAGCCAGTCGCGGATGGAGGAGAAGCCGTCGACTTCGCGGTGGAGGTGCTGTCGGGTGTATTCGATGGCGGCGGCGAGTGCTTCGGCTTGGGCGGCTTGGAGTACGGCTGCGGCCGTTTCGATGCGGGAGCGCAGCTGGGAGGCTTGTGCGTCGCGGTCGGTGCCGGTGAGGTTGTCGCCGCTCATGCCTGCCTCCCTCCATGTGGATCAAACAGTCCTGCTGTTTTCGTTGTTTCGTGCTATATCTCTATGATAGGTGGTATAACAGGAGAAACAATCCCTCGATGGGTTATAGAAGACTCACGTTTCCTTGCGTCCCAGGCACCACCGTCTTCCCAAACCACCAGGCGCTCCACTCACAGGGCTGACACCCGACTGCCCGGCAACGGCAACAAGGCCCCGCACCGAACCGGCCCCTCGCCCCGCCCCACCCCGGCCCCGTTCGGCCTGGCTCCGGCATGCGACCTCAGTTCCCGCTCACCTTTTCGTCGCCGCCGCCTGAAGCCGAGCCCAAAGCGACCGCAAAGCCGAGCCCAAAGCGACCGCAAAGCCGAGCGCACGCCAGTCCGCAGAGAGCACTCCTGTAACCGCCCAACGCAAATAGAGTGCGACAAGGCAGGGATTCCCGCCAGAATCGCTCAGAGCCTGAATCGCTCTCCCAGACGATGCAGCAGCGGGGAGGCCCCGCCGGCGCGAGTGTGCAGCAGATCGGCTACCAGTTGACGCGCCCACGGCCGGTGGTGCAGGTACTGCGGCGCGGTCTCGTCGAGTTCGGCGAGGGCTTCGATGGCGAGATCGAACCGTCCTCGCCCGTAGGCCGCGATGCCGACCTCCTGCCAATACCGGCCGCGCTCATGCAGGTCGGGCACGGTGTCGAGGTCCACCGACTGCGCATGGTGGAGCGCCGCTCCGAAGTCGCCGAGCACGCGGTCGCAGGACACGGCGAAGACGTCGAGATCGGCCCGCGCCAGATGCGGCGTGTGGCCGAACGGCGCAAGCGCGCCTCGTGCGGCCGAGAGATATTCGGCCGAAGCATCACGGTCATCGTGACCCGCTGCGGTGTAGGCCGCCGAGGCGAGAATCTTGCCGTACATCCCCGCCGAAGACGCGTCCTGCAGCGAAGTGTCGGTTCGAAGGAGCTCGGCGGCGTCGATCATCACCTTGTCGGCCAGCGGGCTTCCCGCCCGGCGCAGCACCACCGCCTGATTCCGGGATGCCTCGGCGACCGCCACCGGATCGCCGGCGAGTTCGGCGTAGCGCGCGGCCCGGTCGGCCGCCACCGAGGCTATCGTCTCGCGGGACATGCGTATCTGCTGCTGCGCGGTCACGCTCAACGTCCGGGAGAACAGCGAGGCGGCCCGCTCCCGAGTGCTCCCGGTGAGCGATTCCCAAGTGGCCCTCGCCGTGCTGAGCAGCCCCGGAAGACGCCGGTTGAGCTCGCCGAGCCCGGCCGCCTCCAGCGTGCGTTCGGCGGCCGACACTTGCGCGCCGAGAAGCCGCAGACTCACCGGCTGGGCGGTGGCATCGCCGAACAGGGCCTGCTCGATGCCACGGTCGGCCGCGGACCCGCCGATGGCGGCGGAAACGGCGGTCAGGCCTGCGGCGATGAACGTGCGGCGTCTCATGTGCTCATCATCCCGCACTGAGACCGGTTGCGAAACCTGCGCCACGGCATTTCCCGACCTCGAATCGGTGAGTCCGACCAGATATGCGGGCACGTTCAAGGCCGCCGCCACGCGTGCCAGGTCGCCCACGGTCCAATTGCGTTTGCCCTGCTCCCAACGCGAGACCGTCGCGGCCGAGAATCCGCATTTCGCTCCGGCGCCGACTTGATCAAGTCCGAGCGAATACCGGGCGGCTTTCAGGACACGGCCGATCTCGGCGTCGCTGATCTGCGGCGGCCGATGCCAGTGTGGAGGTTTGGTCATGGGGGAATCGCCTCCGCATCCAGCGTGCACACGGTTTGCAGGTCATGCAATCAGCTTGCCGACAGTGAACAGTCCATTGAAGATCAACTTGATTCGGGGTGCACTCGATTCAGGCGGGCAGCGGAGGCCCGCCCTGATCCGAAGGAACCGCGAATGTCACCGCAATTGCCGCCCGCATGGGCCGCGGCCGTGGCCGAAGGACTGGCCGTGGTCGCCGCCGATGCGCACATCCACACCACCGCGCAACTCATCCCCGCCGACCGAGTCGGCCGTAAGCGCCGCATCGTCATCGGCCCCCGATGCCGCATCGGCGCCTTCGCCGTCCTCCACGGCGGCACCCAGCTCGGCGCCGAGGCCGAGATCGGCCACGGCTGCGTCGTCGGCGAACCGGAGAGCGGCTACGCCCTCCGCGCGCACCACCCGGGAGTCGGCCGCAAGACCCGGATCGCGGCCGGCGCCGTCCTCCGGTCCGGAGCGGTTGCGTACGCCGGAGTCGAGATCGGGCCGCGCACCACCGTCGGCCACCACACTCTGCTGCGCACCGACACCTATGTAGGCGCCGACAGCCAGCTCGGACACCACCTCACCGTCGAGCGCGGCGTCCGCATCGGCTCGGGCGTGCGCTGCTCGCCCGGATCGCACCTCACCGCCGAGACGCGCGTCGGCGACGGCGCGTTCATCGGCGCGGGCGTGCGCACCATCAACGACAAGCGTCTCATCTGGCGTGACCCGTCACGCGAACAGCCGCTCGCCCCTCCGCGCATCGAGACCGGCGCGAAGATCGGCACCGGCGCCGTGCTCCTCGCCGGCGTCGTCATCGGCGCCCGCGCCCTGGTCGGGGCCGGCTCAGTGGTCACGCGCGACGTCGAAGCCGAGACCGTCGTCTACGGCGGCCCCGCCCGAGTCAAGAACGGAGACAAGCCGTGAACCCGCTGGACTGGCTCGACACGCTGCGCCCGGGATTCGACTCCCGGCAGTGGGGCACCTTGGAGGCGCTCAACGCCGACCTCGCCGTGCTGGCTCCCACCGGCCCCGGCACCGCAGACCCGGTCGCCCGATCGGCGTGGCTGCTGCGGCTCCGCGGCAGGCTCGCCGAACACCGTGCGCCCGAAGGCCCCGAGGGCGCACAGTGGCAAGTCGCGGCGCAGTTCATCGCCGGATACCACGACCTCGACCTGCGAGAGGCCACTGGAACCGGGCACGGGCAGATGATTCTCCACCATGCCCGCCCCGACCTCGCCGAATACTGGCGCGAGCGCTTGGCCGGCGGGGCACTGGTCGGCATCGCCGCCACGGAGGCCCACGGCGGATCCCGCCTCCGAGAGATCACCACCGCCGCCGTCCACGACGCGGACGGCCGGTGGAGGATCAACGGTTCCAAGCGCTGGGTCTCCCGCCTGGCAGAGGCCGAAGCCTTCGTCGTCTTCTCGCGCGACCCGGACGGCGGCATCGCCGCAGTGGTCGTCGACGCCGACTCCAAAGGCCTGGCGAGGCGGCCAGTCGAACCGGCCGGGCTCGGCGGTTGGAGCTGGGGTCTGCTCGACCTCGACCAGGTGGCAGTCGATCCCCGGACGCACTTGCTCGGACGCGCCGGGCAGGGCACGGCGATCTTCCGCTCCCACTTCGAGCGTTTCCGCCCGCTGGTCACCGCCTGCGCCCTCGGCGCCGCGGCCGGGGTCTGCGATCGGGTGCGTGCCGCGCTGGCGACCAGGTCCGCGTCCGGTGTCGTGCCCCGTGTCCGCGACAACGCCATGATCGCCATCGGACAGTCCTGGGCCGCGATCAACGCCGCGACCCTGCTGGCCTGCCACGCGGCCCGGACCGCCGCCGGACCCACGTCGGCCGACCTGGCATCGAGGGCGGGCAAGGCGCACGGCGTCGACGTTGCTCTCGAGGCGGTGAACCGCCTGGCGCCCTTGATAGGCGCGGTCGGTTTCCAGCGTTCGCATCCGATTGCGAAGGCCAGGTCCGACCTGGCGGCATTGCAGTACGCCGACGGCATCCACGACAGCCTTTACCGGTCCGCTGGGAAGGAGCTGCTCGGCGGAGTCCGCGAACCGATCGGCGACGGCCGTGCGGCGCACTGATGGGGAACGAGGCCGGCTATCCGATCGGGTAGCCGGCCTCCAGGTACGCCGTCGACCCGGTCGCGACCGCCGCGAGCGCGGACTGGATACGGCGGGCCACCAGCGGGCGCATTCTCCGGTGCGCCTCCGGGATGGTGCACCATTCCCAGGTGCGCAGCTCCTTCTGAGCGAGTGTGATCGATGAGGTCGCTCGGCAGTCGAGTCGGCCGCCGTCGAAGACGTAGACCATGCCCTCGGTCCGTCCGGCCATCGGCGGCACCCAGTCGACCGCGACGAGCCGGCCCGGCTCTATCGTGAGCCCCAGCTCCTCGCCGACTTCGCGGGCGGCCGCACGACGAGGTGACTCGCCTGCCTCCACGGCGCCGCCCGGCGCCTCCCACACCTGCTTGTACGTCGGTTCGCACAGCAGCACCCGGCCGGCGCCGTCGGTGAAGAGAACGGTGGCGGCGGCGCGCTTGCGCGCCATCTTGTGCGTGTGCTCGGCCGTACCGATGCCCCGCTCGGGCTCCAGGCTGTAGTTCATCGGCAGAACGTAGCACTCAGTGACTGAACGGCTCCGGCATCGGCCGGGTCGCTCCGGGCGATTCGCTGCTTGTAGGCGGTGCGCTCAGGTGCAGTCGGCCGGTGGTCCGGACTTGAGCCGAGGCCCGCGCCAGCGGGCCCCGGGTCGAGCCGTTGCGCCGCTCACGATCCGTTCGCATCAGTTGGTGAGCCGAACGCCTCGAGTTCTCCCCGGTCTCGGCTGGACCGCTTCGGGATCGTTGACGACACCGCCGTCGAAGACGTAGAACGTCAATGGCTCGGTCACGAACCTGCTCGCCGGAATCCAGTCGAGGACCAGCAGGTCGCCGACCGTCAGTTCGAGCCCGATCGCCTCTTTGATCTCGCGGGCGGAGCCTTCGTGGGGCCATTCGCCCTCGTCGACCCAGCCGCCGACGAACCCCCTTCGTCGCGAGACGCCGGTTTGACGAGCAGCAAGCGACCTTCGGGGTCGGTGACGAGTGCGGCGGCGACGGTGGCCGATACCGCGACGCCGTCCGGTTCTCGGGGCGGGGCGGGTTCGGCCGGAGACATATGAAGCACCTTAACCGGTTCGCGTCCGTCTACGACTTGCGCGCCTCCAGCGCATCGAGATCGCGTTCGGCGTAGAGCCGGTGCTCCCACTCCTCGTTGAGGACGATCGACAGGCACTCACGGACCGGATAGGCGCGCGGCTCCGGCCATCCCGGGGCGGTCACCGGTTCGGTGTCGGCGTCGAGCCGCTCGTCGGTGAGGCCCTCGAGCACGTCCCGAACCGTCGCCATGCGGTCGTGCCGCAGGGCCAGCACCTCGTTCAGCGAGGGCCGCGCTTCGCGGTCGCGCGGGATGACGCCGGGCATGTCCGGCATCTCGTCCCACGGCAGGGCCAGCGGATGCCAGGGCGACGGCTCGCCGATTACCGCCCGCTTGATCCACGAGTCGGTGGCGAACACCAGGTGCCGCAGGGTCTCGATGAACGACCACTCGCCGTCGACCGACACGTGCAGCAGTGCCGAGTCCATCCCGCGAGCTCGCTGCTCGGTGCGGGCCCAGAGCCGCTCGAGCACGGACCACGCCTCGCGGAATCCGGCCGCGTCGCTCGGGCGCATCTTGGCGCGGTCGGGATACCGACGGTCGAGCTCCGCCTCGATGAGCGGCCCGACATCGACGCCGTTGACCGTCAGGCCGCCGATCTCGCCGTAGATGTCGACATCGACCAGTTCGACGCCGCGCATCACCACGCCGGACAGGGACACGCCGCGCAAACTGGTGTCGACGACTTCGCCGGCGCGGACCTCCGCGCCGCGCAGGCTCACGCGCGAGAACCGCGCGCCCGAGAGCGAGACCCGCTCGAACGTCGAGCCGGTCAGATCTTCGTCGATGAAGTCCGCCATCTCCCGACCATAACCCCGGGTACCGACATGCCCGGGACCACTCGCCCACGCGCAGTTCAGCTTCTCTCTGCCAGTGAGGCGAGGGTCTGCGAGCCGTCGCCGGGCGACTCGACCGACCAGTACGTCCACCCGTCGCGCGCCGCTCCGGACGCCGCCCGCGCGGCGGCGGCCGGAGCATCGTAGGCCACGCCGTCGTACTCGAGGCGCCCGTCGGCCAGCACGGTCGGCTGCACTTCGTCGGCCTCGTTCACGATCGACTCGCCGACCTCCAACAGCTCCGACTCGGCGCTAATATCACCGTTCGGAATGGACCGGCGCCGCGGAGTGCCGGATCGTACTTTCGGTCGACGGTTCCACCGGGTAAGCCGATATTGCGGTGTTGCGAGGCGTGCTTATGCTGCGTCCGGAACAACTGATTTCTTGCCCAGTGAAAGTGAATACGGGGGTCTATTTTGCTTGGATTCGCTCAATGAGCGCGCGCCGCCGTCCGGCCTACAGCCTCTGAGGCGATGTCCGCGGGATGAGCACGAGCAAGTCCCGCTGGTAGTAGTGCCCGCTCACTGCCTTGCGTCGACCGGCCCACGTACCTCTCGCCGGTCGATCGATCCGAAAGGGCGCGGCCGCCGACGGGCGTCGACCCGCCGGTCGGGACCAATGCAGGCGCCCGCCCTCGAGCGCTTTTCTCAATCCGTCCCGTCTTCACCGCGATGAGTGCGACACCGGAGTCGGCCCTCTTCCACACACTTACCGGATTCCTTTGATCAGGGAGACCAATTGTCTGTTAAGAAGCTATTGCGGCGCATAAGCCTGCCGCTGGGAGTCGCGGTCCTCGTGGCCGTGCCGGTCGTGGCGTACGCCGACGACACGACGATCGACATCAATCCCGGCAACGTCCCGACGACCGCCGCCGGATTCGAGGACCGGGACTGCGCCCAGGTCCCGGACGACATCGGAGCGAACGAAGACGGCTGGGTGTTCGTCCTGCCGGGGAACAATGGCGTCTTCGTCTCCGTCACCGCGACGTTCACCGACCTCGACGGCGACACGCGTACGGCGACCACCGGAGACAGCGGCGGCATCGACGGAGGCAAGGGCACCAGCAAAGCGTTCATCATCACGCCCGCCGGCTGGACGCTCACCGGCGCGACCGCCGAGGTCGACGGCACCAACCGGGACAAGTTCAACCTGACGCACGCCTGCCCGGGCGAAGTGCCGCCGCCGGACCAGGAGACGACCCCGCCCCCCGAAGAGACGACCACGCCGCCGCAGGAGACCACGTCGCCGCCTGAAGAGACGACGACTCCGCCCGAGGAGACCACGACCCCTCCGGACCAGGAGACGACGACTCCGCCTGAGGAGACGACCACGCCTCCCGACGAGGAGACGACGACCCCGCCCGATGAGGAGACCACTCCGCCGGACGAGGAGACGACGACCCCTCCCGACGAGGAGACCACTTCACCGGACGAGGAGACCACCTCTCCTGACACGCAGAGCTCGCCCCCCGAGACCGAGTCGACCACGCCGGTCGGCAAGGTCGGTGGCGGCGGTGGCCTGACGACCACGGGTCTCAGTGTCGCCACGTTCGCGCTGGCCGCGGTGGCGCTCGTCGCCGCCGGTATCGGGGCGCTCTACCTGACGCGACGCCGAGGCGCCGCCGAATAGAAGCCTTCCTCCAGAGTTGTCGCCGCGGCGCTTCGGGCGCCGCGGCGACAATGTCGTCTGAGGCGGACCCGTCCGGGTCCGCCTCATCGCATCTCGGAGTGCCGAGCTGCTACGGGGTGTGGATGTCCGGCCAGGGGGCCGTGGACATGTCGCTTCCGATGTAGAAGCTCGGGTGCGGCGGCTGGTTGTAGGCGGTGTTCTGCCAGGCGATCGCGACCCGGTACTGCACGTCGTGCATGAGCGTGGCGATCCGCAGGTCGGTCTCGTGCGCCGTGGCGTAGATCCGCAGCGCCGAGCTGTCGCTGGTGCGCCAGACGACCTCTTCACGCCAGTCGCCGAACAGGTCGGCCGACAGGGCCGGGTTCGACTTGGTGCCGTTGTTCGAGGCCACGCCCGAGCCGGTCAGCTGCCGTCCGTCGCGGTAGTCGTCGATGTGGGTGCCGTCCAGCAGCTCGCGCTCGCCGTCGCCGTCCCACCAGATCACGAAGTTCGCCGAGCTGGGCTTGGACCCGATCTGGTCGCCGTTCGCGTTGCGCAGTCCGCTGACGTTCGAGGACCAGTATTCGGCGCCGAAGTTGCCGGCGTCGACGTTCGCGGCCACGCCGCGGCCGTTGTCGCCGTCGGGGCTGGTCTGGAACAGCACCTGGCCGTTGGAGCCGACGAGGCTGGAGGACGGCTGGCTGCCGCTCTCGTGGACCATGAACACCTCTTGGCCGGCCCGGTCGGGCACGAGGTCGCCGACGTGCTGGGCGTCGCCGTGGCCGAACCCGGTCCGCCAGAGCGGCTGCCCGTTCGAGCCGATGGCCATCGCCCCGTAGACCACGTCCTGGCGGCCGTCGCCGTCGAGGTCGGCGATCGAGAGGCTGTGCGCGCCTTGGCCCGCGTACTGCGAGCCGGCCTGGTCGGAGTCGAAGATCCAGCGGGTGGTGAGGTTCTGGCCGTCGAAGTCGACCGCCCAGATCACCGAGCGGGTGTAGTAGCCGCGCGCGAAGATCATCGACGGGGTCTGCCCGTCCAGGTAGGCGGTGCCGGCCAGGAAGCGGTCGACGCGGTTGCCGTAGCAGTCGCCCCAGGAGCAGACGTCGCCGCGGCCCGGCCGGTAGTCGACGGTGTCTACCGCGGCGCCGGTCCGCCCGTCGAAGACCGTCAGGTATTCGGGTCCGGACAGGACGTAGCCGTCGCCGTTGCGGTGGTCGGCGCCCGCGTTGCCGATGACGTTGCCTTGGCCGTCGACGGTGGCGTCGGCGGTCTTCATCGCGATCTCGGCGTCGCCGTCGCCGTCGTAGTCGTAGACCTGGTACTGGGTGTAGTGCGCGCCGGAGCGGATATTGCGGCCCAGGTCGATGCGCCACAGCCGGGTGCCGTCGAGCCGGTAGGCGTCGATGATGGTGTTGTCGGTGTGGCCGGACTGCGAGTTGTCCTTGGCGTTGTCGGGGTACCACTTGACGATGTACTCGTAGTCGCCGTCGCCGTCCAGGTCGCCGACGCTCGCGTCGTTCGCCGAGTGGCTGCTGGAGGGCCGCTGGATCGGGATGTCGAGGTAGCCGCTGGAGTTGAACCGCGCCTCGGTGCTCGAGGCGGTGCCTTCGGTGCCGCCGGTGACGGCCGCGACGGTGTACTGCGAGCCGGAGGAGCCGCCGGAGTCGAGGTAGTTCGTAGCTCCGGTCAGCGGCGAGGAGTTGAGCAGTTGGCCGTCCCGGTAGACGTTGAAGGCGGTGTTCTCGGCGTCGGTGCCCAGCAGCCGCCAGCTGACGAGGTTCCCGCCGCCCGAGGGCACCACCGAGACCCCGCGGGTGAGCGCCTCGGCTTCGTATCGTCCGTCGCCGCCGCCCGGCGGGTCGGTCGGCGGGTCGGTCGGCGGGTCTGTCGGATCGTCCGAGCCGCCGACCGTGACGTCGAGGTAGTCGATGTTGGCCAGTCCGTCGGGGCCGGTCGCGGCCAGGCGGACGGTGTTGGATCCGGCGTTGAGTTGGACGGTGACCGTCTCGGTCGCCCAGGTCGCCCAGGCGCCGGTGTCGGCGAAGGCGGCCGAGTCGACCGTCGAGCCGTTCACGATCACGTCGGCGGGCCGGCCGATCGAGCCGTTGGCGTAGCCGATATCCAGAGTGGCCGTGCCGGAGGAGGCGGCGTCGACGGTGAACTGGGCGGCCGATCCGGTGGTGTTGTCGGTGTTGCAGAATCCGCTGCCGGAGTATCCGGCGTGGTTGGAGTCGATCGTGCCTTCGCAGGTGGCCGGGGCGGTTTCGGCTTCGTACCGGGCGTATTCCCGGCTGGGCTCGTCGGTCTCCTCGTCGGTAGGTTCCGTGGTCGGATCACCGGTGGGTTCCTCGGCGCCGTTGCAGACGTCGCCGTTGACGGTGAACCGGTCGGGTGTGGCGCTGCTGCCGCCGGCGGCGAAGCCGAAGACTTCGCGGCTTTCCCCGGAAGCGATCGTGGCGTTCCAGCCGACGTCGGTGCCGGTGAAGGTGGTGCCGCTCTGGCTCCAGTCGACGTTCCAGGCGCTGCTGACGGTGGTGCCGGAGGGGAAGTCCCATTCGAGCTGCCAGCCGTCGATCGGTTCGTCGGCGGTGATGGTGACGTTGGCCTGGAAGCCCGAGCCCCATTCGTTGACGATGGTGTAGTCGACTTCGCAGCCGGCTTCGGCGAGGGCCGGGTTCGGCGAGGTGATCGTCAGGGCGGTGGCGCCCAGCGCGGCTGCGGCCAGGCCGGTGACCGCGAGGTACCGGCGCCGGAAGCGCCGGTTCGGCGGTCGGGCCGAGACCGGTTCGTGAGGGTGAACGGTCATCAGTGGTCACTCCGTTCGAGAAGAGGCGTCTTCTGATTTGTGGAGCGCTCCCATCGGGGGAGCGCGGTGGCGCCTGTGCGGAACGTTGAGTGCCGGGCGGCGCTTCCATCGAAATATCGAATTGAATCGATATAATCGACCGACTCAGCATATACACGCCGTCTCCATATGGCAACGGCCGGGCCCCCGAAATATCGGGGCCCGGCCACCCTGAGGCTCTGAGCGGGTAACTCGGCGAGCAGGCCGTCCATCTGGCCGACCGCCTGACGGAGCCCTTCGGCCATGCCCATCTCGTCGAGCCGCTCCATCTCCTCGCGCGACTCGAAGAACGAGCGCAGCTCCATGCGGGTGCCCCCGTCGCGTTCGGTGAGGCGCACCTTCGCGGTGGTCACCGGCATCTCGCCGGACGGGTTGCCCTGCTCGTCGGAGAAGCCGTCGGTGAACGCCAGCGAGTTCGGCGGGTCGACGGCGGTGACCTTCCACCAGCCGTAGTGCTTGTCGCCCTCCGGACCGGTCATGA
Organism: Glycomyces halotolerans; assembly: GCF_054779575.1. Classification (NCBI taxonomy): domain Bacteria; kingdom Bacillati; phylum Actinomycetota; class Actinomycetes; order Glycomycetales; family Glycomycetaceae; genus Glycomyces; species Glycomyces halotolerans. The sequence continues at coordinate 7,416 of NZ_BAAGXZ010000018.1, read as the reverse complement.
AGTAGCTCATCTCGCCGCCGGCCTCGAGCCGGTGGCGCTCGAAGGTCGCCGGGTATCCGGGCGGGCCCCACCAGCCCTCCAGGCGGCGCGGGTCGGCCCACAGCCGCCAGACCTCCTCGACCGGTGAGTCGAAGTCGGCGACCAAGGTCAGTGTCAGGCTGTCGAAATCCTTGTCGACGCTGGTGACGGTCATGGTTCCATTCCTTTCGGTGGACGGTGTTCGATCGGTGCGGATTGCTGCTCGAGCAGGCCGGACATCCGGTCGACCCGCCCGCGCCACGTCGTCTCGAGTTCGTCGAGGGCCCGCCGCACTCGGCGGAGGGCCTCGCGGTCGGTGCTCACGAGCTGCTCGCGCCCGCTGCGGCGTTTGGTGACCAGCCCGGCGCGCTCCAGCACCGCTACGTGCTTCTGCACGGCGGCGAAGCTCATCGGGTAGGCCTCGGCCAGTCGCGACACCGACACCTCGGCGCCGGCGCAGCGCTTGACGATGTCGCGGCGCGTGGCGTCGGCCAGTGCGTGGAAGACCCGGTCCGCGGTCTCATTATCTACAACCATTTAGTTGTACGTTAGACGCGGAGGCACCCGCTGTCAAGCGTTTCGCATGATGCGAGGACCGCCGGTGGATCGAGCCTAAACCGCTCGGGCCCTCAGCGGCGGCCGTTCCGGCGAGGCGCGGCGGTCGATTCGCGGACCACCAGCGAGGTGGCCAGCTGCACGTGGTGCGAATCCGGCACTCGGCCGCCCGCGATCTCCAGGACCGTGCGGGCCGCGACGCGCCCCATCTGGCGCAGCGGCTGGTGCACCGTCGTCAGCGCCGGCTCGGTCCACATCGCTCCGTAGGTGTCGTCGAAGCCCACGATGCTGACGTCGCCGGGGACCGAGAGTCCCCGGACCTTGGCGATCCTGATGACGCCCATGGCGATCACGTCGCTGGCGGCCACGATCGCCGTCGGCGGGTCGTCCATGTCCAGCAGCGCCTCGGCGATGTCGGCGCCGGTCTCGGCGGCGAACTCGCCGCGGCGGACCAGCTCGGGGTCGGGGGCGATCCCGGCGGTCTCGAGCGCCTCGCGGTAGCCGTGGAGCCGCTCGCGGCCGGGCACCGAGTGCTCCGGCCCGCCGGCGAAGGCGATGCGTCGGTGACCGAGGTCGAGCAGGTGCCTGGTGGCCTGGACGCCGCCGGCCCAGTTGGTGGCGCCGACGCTGGTCACGCGGTCGTCGAGCGGGTTGACCGGGTCGATGACCACCAGTGGCAGCCCGGCGTTCTCGCAGGCGGCGATCTCCTCGCCGGTCAACTCGGTGGTGACCACGATCAGGCCCGCGTGCCCGCGGGAGGCGACCTCCTTGACCCGGTCGGTCCCGAGCGTCGCCCGCGGGACGGCCCCGCCGGAGGCCAGCGCGCTGGTGACCACGTCGACGTCGAAGTCCCGGCCGCCGCTGATGACGCCGTCGAGGACGTAGAGGGAGTACATGTTGATGATGCGGTCGAAGACGACGTGGATGGCGCCGCGGGCGGCGGGTTCGCGCGGGCCCGTGCTGGGCCGGTAACCGAGCTCGGCGATCGCTTCCTGCACTTGGTGTCTGGTCTCCTCGGACACGCCGGGACGGCCGTTGAGCACTTTGGAGGCCGTGGCTTTGGAGACGCCGGCCCGCGCGGCGACGGCCGCCAGCGTCGGCCGGGGATTCGGCGCTCTGCTCATCGGGTACACCTCGTGCTCTATGTGGGGTCTGCCATTCTAACCAATTTACGAAACTTTTTCTATCAGCATGGTCCGGATGCGCCGGGATCGCCTCGGGCGATCACATAAAGTTTATCTAGCTGTGACTTGACGCACCGATGAACTGCGCGTACGTTCGAAACGCCAGGAAACAATCGTGAAACTGTTTCTGACTATAGCGTCTTCGGGTTCCGTCCCGGAGACCGAAGAAAGGAAATCCAGCAATGGAGCTTGGAACTCGCCGCCGCACCCTCCTCGCCTTCGGCGCCGCGTCGCCGCTCATCGCCGCGGGGGCATGCGGCAACACTCCCGGGGGATCCAACGGTGAGGGCGCCACCGCCTGGGGGCTGACCGGAGGATCCGAAGAGGCCATGCGCGCCTCGTTCGACGCCTGGAACGAAGCCAATCCCGACAGGCAGATCTCGGACGAGTACTTCGCCAACGACGCCTACAAGGAGCGGATCCGCACCGCGGTCGGATCGGGCAACGCGCCGACACTGATCTTCAACTGGACCGGCTCCACGCTGGCCGACTACGTCGCCAACGACTACGTGGTCGACCTGACCGAGGGGACCCAGGACCTCATGAGCCGGGTCCTCCCGTCGGTCGCGGACGCCGGCACCATCGACGGCCGCGTCTACGCGGTCCCGAACAACCAGTCGCAGCCGATCGTCTTCTACCACAACCTCGAGGTCCTCGAGGAAGCCGGGACGCAGATCCCGGAGACCTGGGACGACCTCATGAACGCGATCGACCAGCTCCAGTCGGCCGGGAGGACCCCGATCGCGCTGGCCGGGCAGAGCGTCTGGCCCGAGCTGATGTGGATCCAGTACCTGTCCGACCGGATCGGCGGGCCCGAAGCGTTCAACCGGGTCCTGGCCGGCGAGTCCGGCGCCTGGACCCATCCGGACATGGTCGCCGCCTGCGAGCGCATCACCGAGCTGGTCGACGCCGGCGCGTTCGGCGACGCGTTCGCTTCCGTGAGCGCCGACGCCGGGGCCGACCAGGCCCTGATGTACACCGGGGAAGCCGGCATGCTCCTCCAGGGCAGCTGGATCTACCCCGATGTCGTCTCCAACGCCCCTGACCTGGTCGAAAGGGGCGGGGTCGGCTACTCCATCTTCCCGTCCATCGAGGGCGGCGCGGGCGACCTGTCGAACATCGTCGGCAACCCGGCCAACTTCTGGTCGGTCTCGGCCAACGACTCCGAGGAGGCCCAGCAGATCGCGCAGGACTACCTGTCCGAGATGGTCTTCAACGACGAGCACATCGAATCGCTCATCGAGATCGGCACCGTCCCGCCGATCGTCGACATCGAGGACCGCATCAGCCAGTCCGACATGGGCGAGTACCTGCTGTTCACCTACGAGATGGTCCGCGACGCCGGGCACTTCCAGCTCTCGTGGGACCAGGCGCTGCCCGCCGGCCAGGCCCAGTCGCTCCTGGAGAACCTGAGCCAACTGTTCCTGGGGGAGCAGACCGCCGAGCAGTTCGCCGAATCGATGGACGCCACCCTGTGAGCACCACCGTCACCGCTCGACACCGCCGGAGCGCGCGCCACAAAGGCGCGCGCTCGGCGGGCCCCTCGGCCTGGATGGCCGCGCCGGCCCTGCTGCTCTTCGGCGTCTTCGCCCTCATTCCGCTCTTCGGCGTCGCCGCGCTGTCCTTCGTCAATTGGGACGGACTCGGCGCGATCACCTGGGCCGGCCTCGACAACTGGAAGGCCGCCGCGACCGACCCGGTCTCGCAGAACGCGCTCTGGTTGACCGTCCAGCTGACGATCCTGTGCGTGGCCTTCCAGGCCCCGGTCAGCCTCCTGCTCGGCGTGTTCCTGGCCGGCCGGCAGCGCCACCGGGCCTTCCTGGGCATGCTGTTCTTCCTGCCGCTGCTGTTCAGCTCGGCCGCCGTGGCCATCACGTTCACCGCCCTGCTCGACCCCAACTTCGGGGCCGGATCCGCGCTGAACGTGGCGCTGCTGTCTCAGAACTGGCTGGGAGACCCGGACCTGGCGCTGTTCGTGGTGGTGTTCGTGATCGGCTGGTCCTTCATCCCGTTCCACACCCTGCTGTACCAGGCCGGCACCCGCCAGATCCCCAAGGAGCTGTACGAGGCGGCCCGCATCGACGGGGCCGGACCGCTCGACCAGTTCTTCAGGATCACCCTGCCGATGCTCAAATACACGATCGTCACCTCCACGACGCTGATGACGGTCGGGTCGCTGACCTACTTCGACCTGATCTTCGTGCTGACCGGCGGTGGACCCGGCAACGCCACCCGCGTGCTGCCGCTGGACATGTACCTCACCGGGTTCCGCTCCTACGACATGGGCCGGGCCAGCGTCCTGGCACTCGTCCTGGTCGTAGTCGGGCTGGCCATCGCCCTGGGCCTGAACCGGATCACCGGCACCTCGCGGATGGGCGGACGAGGGGAAGGCATCTGATGACCACGACGCAACGCCGCCGCCCCAACGTTCTGGGCACCATCGGCGCCTGGATCTGGCTGGCCATCATCATCCTGCCGATCTACTACATCTTCATCACCAGCTTGCGGCCCCGCGAGGACTACTACTCCGAGAACCCGCTGAGCTGGCCCTCCAACGCCACCCTCGCGGCCTACCAGCGGGTGATCGAGAACGACTTCATCCGCTTCTTCCTCAACAGCGTCATCGTCACCACCGCGTCGGTGACGGTCACCCTCGCGGCGTCGCTCATGGCCGCCTACGTCGTAGTGCGGCGGCGCGACCGGTTCGGTTCCGGTCTGTTCCGGGTGGCGCTGCTGGGCATCGCGATCCCGATCCAGGCCGCGATCATCCCGGTCTACTATCTGATCGTCCAGCTCGGACTGTACGACACGCTGTGGGCGCTGATCCTCCCGTCGACCGCGTTCGCGATCCCGCTGACGCTGCTGATCCTCACGAACTTCCTCCGGGAAGTGCCCGAGGCGCTGTTCGAATCGATGCGGATGGACGGGGCCACCGAATGGACGATCCTGCGGAAACTGGCGCTCCCCCTGTCCCGCCCGGCCCTGGCCACGGTCGGCGTCTACCAGGCCCTGCAGGTCTGGAACGGCTTCCTGTTCCCACTGGTGCTCACCCAGAGCGCCGAGACGCGCGTCATCCCGCTGTCGCTGTGGAACTTCCAGGGCCAGTTCGGCGTCGACGTCCCCGCGGTGCTCGCCGCGGTGGTCCTGTCGGTGCTGCCGATGCTGGCGGCCTACATCATCGCCAGGCGCCAACTCGTGTCCGGCCTGACCGCCGGATTCGGCAAGTAACGAAAGAGAGAGCCGCATCATGGCAGAGACCACCGACTGGCGCGACCCAGCGCTCCCGGTCGACGAACGCGTCGAGGCCCTGCTGGGGGCCATGACCGTCGAAGAGAAACTCGCCCAGCTCGGCAGCTTCTGGCCCCCGCACCACGACGAGGAGGCCGACGGCGAAGTCGCGCCGATGGAAGACGCGATGCAGGTCGGCGCCAAGACCATCGAAGAGGCCGCCGTCCACGGTCTCGGCCATCTGACCCGCGCCTTCGGCAGCAGGCCCATCGCCGCCGCCGAAGGCGCGGCGGCCCTCGAGGGGATGCAGCGCCGCCTGGTCGAACACTCCCGGCTCGGCATCCCGGCGATCGCGCACGAGGAATGCCTGACCGGATTCACCACCCTCGGCGCGACGGTCTACCCGACGTCGCTGGCGTGGGCGGCGACGTTCGATCCGGACCTGATCGGGCGGATGGCCGGCCGGATCGGCGCCGACATGCGCGCCGTCGGCGTCCACCAGGGCCTGTCCCCGGTCATGGACGTCGTCCGCGACTACCGGTGGGGCCGCGTCGAAGAGACGATGGGGGAGGACCCCTACCTCGTCGGCACCATCGGCACCGCCTATGTCAGGAGCCTCGAGCGGGCCGGGATCATCGCCACGCTGAAACACTTCGCCGGATACTCGGCCTCACGCGGGGCCCGCAACCACGCCCCGGTCCCCATGGGACCGCGCGAGTTCGCCGACGCCATCCTGCCCCCGTTCGAGATGGCCGTCCGCTACGGCGGCGCCCGCTCGGTGATGAACTCCTACTCCGACGTCGACGGCCTCCCCGCCGCGGCCAACCGGGAACTGCTGACCGACATCCTGCGCGGCCGATGGGGCTTCAACGGCACCGTGGTCTCCGACTACTGGTCGGTCGCGTTCCTCGACATGATGCACCGCCTCACCCCCGACCGCGCCGCGTCCGGCGTCGCGGCCCTGACCGCCGGCATCGACGTCGAACTGCCGAACACCGACGCCTACGCCCGCCTGGGCGAGAAGATCGCCTCCGGGGAACTCGACGAAGCCGTCGTCGACACCGCCGTGCGCCGAGTCCTGCGGCAGAAGGCCGAACTCGGCCTCCTCGACGCCCGGCCGCGCCTGGAGCCTGAGAACGCGGGAGTCGATCTCGACAGCGCCGAGGGCCGAGCCCTCGCCGCCGAGGTCGCCGAGAAGTCGATCGTGCTGTGCGACAACAACGGGCTCCTCCCGCTCGCGGCGGACGCGACCGACATCGCGTTGATCGGCCCGACGGCCGACGACCCGCGCACGTTCATGGGCTGCTACTCCTTCCCCAACCACGTCCTGTCCCGCTACGGCGAGCACGGCACCGGCATCGAGGTCAAATCCCTGTTCGAGGCGCTCGGGAACGAGTTCCCGTCCGCCACCATCGCCTACGAGCAGGGCGTTCCCGTCCGCGAGATCGACCGCTCCGGAATCGAAGCGGCCGTCGCCGCGGCCGTCGACGCCCAGGTCGCCGTCGTCGCCGTCGGCGACCTCGCCTCGCTGTTCGGGCGCGGCACCTCCGGTGAAGGATGCGACGCCGCCGACCTGTCCCTGCCCGGCGCGCAAGTCGACCTGGTCGAAGCGGTACTGGCGACCGGCACGCCGACCGTGCTCGTGGTCGTCTCCGGACGGCCCTACGCGCTCGGCGCGTTCGCCGACCGGGCCGCGGCCATCGTGCAGGCGTTCCTGCCGGGCGAGGAAGGCGGCGAAGCCATCAGCGGCGTGCTGTCGGGACGGATCAACCCGTCCGGGCACCTGCCGGTCGGCGTCCCCCGCATCCCCGGCGGCGGACCCGGCACCTACCTGGCCCCGCCGCTGGGCCAGTACAGCGAAGGCGTGTCCAACATCGACCCCACGCCCCAGTTCCCCTTCGGCCACGGGACCTCGTACACCGAGTTCGAGTACACCGACCTCGCCTTGAGCGCGGACTCGATCGCGGCCGACGGCGAACTCGAAGTCGCCGTGACCGTCGCCAACACCGGCGACCGCGCCGGGGACGACGTCGTCCAGCTGTACCTGTCCGACGAGGTCGCCCAAGTGACCCGCCCGGTCAAGGAACTGGTCGGCTACGCCCGAGTCGCCCTCGACGCCGGCGAGTCCAAACGCGTGGTCTTCCGGCTCCACGCCGACCGGACCTCGTTCACCGGCCGCGACGGTGACCGCATCGTCGAACCCGGCGACTTCTCCGTCGCCGTCGGCCACTCCAGCCTCGACCTGCCGCTGACCGAACGCTTCCGCATCACCGGCTCTGTGCGGAAGCTCGACGGCGAACGCGTCATGGTCACCGGCGCACAGATCTCCGAATAAGCAAAGGACGTAGCGATATGAGTGATGAGTTCGCACCGACTCCCGAGGACAAGTTCTCGTTCGGGATCTGGACGGTCGGTTGGCCTGCACAGGATG
>NZ_BAAGXZ010000017.1:0-108990 GCF_054779575.1 Glycomyces halotolerans | reverse complement strand
GAAATACCACGCCAGAACCAACGGCATCGACCGGCGAACTTACAAGGCCACCCTCGACATCGTCGTCTTCGCAGACCCTTAACCGAACGGCATTGCGACTAGACCAGGACGAGGCAGAAGGGGTGTCCGGCCGGGTCGGCGAAGACCCGGAACTCCTCGCCGCCGGTGAGGCGCCGGGCGCCAGCACCCGCCGCTCGCCCTCGTCGAGGTCCTCGACCCGCACGTCGATGTGGACCTGCTGCGGCACCGCCCGGTCCGGCCAGGTCGGCGGCGCGAAGTCGTCGACCCGTTGGAAGGCGAACCCGGGCCGTCCGCCCGGCTCGCCGATGAACACCATGTCGCCGTACTCCGAGGGCGTCTCGACCATGCCGAGCAGCTCCCCGTAGAAAGCGGCCAGCGCCCGCGGTTCGGGGCAGTCGAAGATCATCACATGCCAGCTACCGATCATCCCCGCAGTCTCGCAGGCCGGTCCGACACGGCGCCCGGCATGATCACGAAGCCCGCTTCGGCTCAGCGCATCGCGCCGACCAGTCTCGAGTAGTCGCCGAAGGCGCGCTCGACCATGTCGTGGTCCAACCCGTAGCGGGCCAGCGAGTACTCGTGGACCCGCCGCATGCCCGGCCGCCGCAGCACTCCCGCGAGGTCGCCCTGCTCGTCGGTCCAGGGGAGATCCAGGGTCGCGAAGATCTTCGGCAGCATGCCGAACGGGTCCGCCGTCAACTGGTGGTACGACAGGTCGATCATCTGCTCCGGCGGGATGCCGGTGCGGGCCCGGCGTCCCTGCTCGACCATCCACGACAGCGTGTCCAGCCACCGCCGGCCGATCTGGAACGGGTCGTACGCCCGGTTGCACATCGCCGTGCCGGTCTCGACCAGCGAGCACCACGAGGCCATCACCGTCTGCGGGTCCCGGTGCGTCCACAGGATCGACGCGTCGGGGAAGACCTTCAAGAGCGCGTCGAGGTTGTGCAGGTGGAACGGGGATTTGAGCACCCAGCGGCACGGCCGGTCGCCGTGCTGGAGGACCTGGAGGAACTGTTTCAGGTAGGCGTAGTCCGGCACGAAGTCGCGCTGATCGAGCCAGTCGCGGTAGCCGGGCAGGTCGAACCGCGTCAGCCAGTGCAGCCCGTGGGGGAGGGCCAGCACGCATTCTTCGGGCGTGTCGGCACTGTTGGGGTGGATGATCGGCCACACCGGTGCGATGTACTTGACCGCCTTGGAGATCCGGTCGGCCTCCTTGATGCGACGCGCGCGCAGCTTCGGGTCGGCGTCGGCTCGGTCGGTCGAGCGGAACTCCCACAACATCGGAGCGCGGTTCCCCTCGGACGCGGCGAGCACCTTGTGCGCCAGCGTGGTCGCCGTCCGCGGCAGGCCCACGACCACGATCGGCCGGTCGATCGGCTCGTCGGCGATCTCCGGCGTCTCGTCGATCAGCCGCCTGATGCGCAACCGGTTCTCCAGGCGCACCCGCAGCTCGGCGGTCGTGGCCGTCCAGCCGAGGTACGAGATCGAGTCGGTTTCCGCGAAGCGGCGCAGCAGTCCCCTGAAGTCCTCGACGAACGCCGCGTCCTCGTCCGCCGGCGCGCCACCATGTACCTCGGCCTTGCGCAAGAGGCGTTCGAACGCGCGGTCCGGATCGCTGACGGCCCGCTTGAGCGCGGGCGAGGCCACGGCGTTCACCGGGCGGACCCAAAGGGCGATGCGTCGCATACCGGAGGTCCTCTCCAGGGCTGAGGGTACGAACGTGCCTCAGTCTCGCACACCGTGATCGGGTCCGAACCGGCCCGCCGAACCCGGTGCCATCATTCCGGGCATGGAATACGAAGCGATCAAACGCGATCTTCGCCGCGCCTACGACGCCGCGGCCGAGGAGCGCGACAACATGGCGGACGCGCCCTGGAAGCGGGAGGAACGCGTCGGCTTCCTGGGCCGGCTTCGCGAGTCGGGCGCCGCTCGTCTGCTGGAGATCGGCGCCGGACACGGCGTCAGCGGCCGCTACTTCGCCGACCAGGCCCTGACGGTCACCTGTGTCGACCTCTCGCCCGAACTGGTCGCCCGCTGCCGGGCCAAGGGGCTGGAGGCCGAGGTCATGGACTTCTGCGACCTGCGCTTTCCCGACGGCGCCTTCGAGGCCGTGTTCGCCATGAACTGCCTGCTGCACGTGCCGCGCGCCCATCTCGGAACCGCGCTCGACCAAGTGGAGCGGGTCCTGGCGCCCGGCGGCCTGTTCTATTGGGGACAGTATGGGGGCCAGGACACCGAACGCGTCTGGTCCGACGACCGCTGCGACCCGAAGCGGCTGTTCTCGCTGATGACCGCCGAGACGATGGAGCGGACGGCGGCCGAGCGCTTCGAGATCCTCGATCGGCGTGTCCGCGAACCGGATTACACCGAACTCGACTTCACCAGCCTGGTGCTGCGGCGACGCTGAACCGCTCCGACTCGATCAGTCGAGCGCCACCGGCGTGTCGGAAGTTACACTTCCGACAGCCGGGCGGCGGCGCCCCCGCCGACGGCCCGGCGGCGACTCGACCGAAATCGAGGAAGAGTGATGTCGGCAGTTCAATATCAAATAGCGGAGCTGATCGCGACCGGCAACGACGGACGCATGTACGCCACCGAGCCCGAGAAACTGCGGCGGCTCGTCGAGTCGGCGCTCGCCCGCGAGTCCGGGCTGGTCCAGCCCGCCCTGCGCCAAGTCGGCGTGGGACTGATCGTCCTCGGCGACTATCAACGCGCTCAGCGCATCCTGGGCAACGCCCTGTCCCAGGCCCGGTCACCTCTCGAGACCGTCGCGGCGCTCATCAACCTGGGCGACGCCCACCGGTACGGCGGCGACCTTAAGGGAGCCGAACCGAAGTACACCAAGGCCGTCGAGGTGGCCCGGTCGTCGTGCCCCGAAGTGCTCCACGTCGCGATGCAGCACTACGGCAAGCACCTGATCGACGCCCGCAAGCCCAGACGCGCCGCCGAGGTGCTCGAAGCGGTCCTCAAGATGCGCCAGAAGCTCGGCGACAAGGCCCTCATCGCCTCGACCCGCGATGCGCTCAACCTCGCCCGCGCCGCCGTCGGGCGCCGACGGGTGTGAAAGGAGCCCGAGGCCGCTGGGCCGCGCTCGCCGGTAGGGTCTGAGCCCGGAGCCGGCGAGCGAAGGAGCGCGATGGACCACCACGAAGCGGCTATCGGTCTGGCGAGACTGGCGCAGATGCTGCGAGCCGAGGCCGCCAACGGCCTGTTCTGGGGCGGCGACGACGAGGAGGCGGCGCGCCTGCGGCGGCTGCGGCGCCACGCCGCCGCCCTGCTGGCCGAGGTCGATCCGCGGCCGCGGCCGTTCATCGCGTCGGTCTTCGAGGCCGACGAGGGGCTGCGCACTCCCATGCCGGGGACCGAGCTGCGCATCCGGTGCGCCCGCGGCGAAAAGGTCGTCCAGCGCCGCCGCCTGCACCTCGGCGGACCCACGCTCCCGCGAACCCTGGAGAGCCTCGCCGCGGCGCTGCACGCCCCGGCCCCCACGCGAGCGGTCGGCATCGCCGACACCGATCTGGCCGGGCTGCCCTGTCCCCACACCTACCTGCTCGTCTACGAGATGGAGACCGACCTGACCGCCGTCGAGGTCCGCGAGCGACTGGACCCGAGCGACCCCGATCTCGCCGGCCCGATACCGAGCCTCGCGCCGGAGGCGAGCGCGGTCGCCGCCCATCGCGGCCCGCTGCCGGTCTCGCCCGCGGCCGCGGCGATCCTCGGCGAGGTCGCCGAGCTCGGCCGCGAAGGGCTGGCGGCCAATGAGAACTTCTACGCCTCCGAACGCCACGCCCGCGTGGTCGCACTGAGCCAGGACACCGTCGAGTCCCCGATCGCCTACCCGCGCATCGACTGCGGCGACATCGCCGTCGACTTCCTCGCGACCGGCGCCGACACCGCGATCTTCGACGACCGCGACCGCATGCTCCTCATCCGCCGCACCGACACCGGCCAGTGGGCGATGCCCGGAGGCGGCGCCGAGGTCGGCGAGACCGTCGGCGTCGCCGCGGTGCGCGAGGCCCTCGAGGAGACCGGCCTCGACATCGCGCTGACCGGCCTGGTCAGTGCCTTCGACAAGCGGGACTCGCACTACGGGGACTCGCGATTCCCCATCATCATGAGCTTCGCGGGCCGTATGAAGGACTCCGGTCAGCCTCTGGACCTCGCTGAACTCGAGGCCTCGGAGGCCCGCTGGATCGACCGTTCGGAAGTAGAGGACATCGACTTCTTCAGAGGCCACGAAGTGCGGGTGCCGGCCGCCTTCGCCGCGCACCACCGCTGAGCGGCCTCCCGCGATCCTTCACTCCCGCTTGCGGACCGGCTGCCGCAGCACCGTTCGCAGCCGCTCAGGGGCGGCCTTGCGCGGATCGCCGAGATAGACCTCGTGGTGCGTCCCGGTCGGCTCGAGTCCGCCGTCCGGCAGGAAGCGCTCATGCAGCTCCTCGAGCACCGGGGCCTCGTCGTCATAGGGCCCGATGTGGAGCACCTGCGCGCACAGTCCCTCCGCGAGGTCCTTTCGGTACACCGATGCGATCGCCGGAAGCCCCTTCTTCGCCGACGCGGCCGCCTTGGCCTCCTCGACCGCGTCGCCGCCGATCCATTCCGGCAGGCTGATCATCATCGTCCACTCCCACCGGTCCTTCTGCCCGGAGGCGAAGGCCCGCCAATCCTCCGACCACCACAACCCTTCGAGCGGTCCCACCACGAAGTCGCGGCCGGCGCGCTTGGAAGCGAACTTCATCGTGTACGCGACGGCATAGAGCGCCTCGACCGCCCGCCGATACTCGTCGGCCGTGTTCGGGTCGCCCCTGCCGTCGACGGCGATGAAACGCAGCTCGGGAACCTCCAGGACCTCCCATCCGGCACGCTTCGGCGCATAGAGCGCCGCGTATGCGCATTTGATGTCGTACGCGGTCATGACCGCCCCCTCCACTCGACCAGTCCGGGCGTCGGCCACGGTACCGACCGGGACCGACACCGCCCCGACGCATACGCGGTTGCCCCGCCGGTCCCAAGGCGCGATACTGAAGCCGTGCAACCACCAGCGGTCATAGCCTCCGATTTGGACGGCACTCTTCTCGACGGCGACGGCCGGGTCTCCGAGCGGACCCGCCACGCCCTCACAGCGGCACGCGACCGGGGCCTGGCGGTCGTCGCCGTCACCGCCCGCACCACCTACGGCGTCGACCGACTCGAGGACCTCGTGCCCCTCATCGACGCCGCCATCTGCGCGAACGGAGCGATCGAATACGTCCCCGCCGACGAGAAGAAGACGGTCTGGGGCCTGATCGAGCACGCCGCCGCCCGCGCCGTCTGCGCCGCGATGCAACGCCTCCTCCCCGAAGCCGCGATCGCCCTGGAGACCCCGACCGGCCAGATCGGCCACCGCCGCCACTTCGTCGACATCGTCGCCAGCACCCGCCACTGGGAGTTCATCGACTCGACCGAGGACATGCTCGACCGCGCCGAGACGATCGTCAAGATCAAGGCCTTCGACCCGGCCCGGACCTCCTACGAGATGCTCGAAGCCATCGCCGGCACCGAACTCGACGGCCTCGACATGTGCCACTGGGGCGACTTCGGCGTACTCGAGTTCAACGCCCCCGGAGTCAACAAGGCCTCCGGGCTCGAGCGCTGGTGCGCCGAACGCGGCGTCGGCCCCGACCAGGTCGTCGCCTTCGGCGACATGGTCAACGACGTGCCCATGCTCGCCTGGGCCGGCCGCTCCTACGCGGTCGAGGGCGCCCACCCCGACGCGCTGGCCGCGGCCCGCGGCGTCACCGCCGCCAACGTCGACGACGGCGTCGCCCTCGTGGTCGAGCGGCTCCTCGCGGAGCGCGGGGAACCGATCTGAGGCGGCGATATTCGCTTGCGGCCCCGCAGCGCCTCTGATCTACTCGGCCGCAGCGCCCACTCGTCGAAGGAGACACCATCATGCGGGAACAGTTCATGTCCATCCCGGAAGGAATCGTCGTCTACACGAAGGACATGACTGTTGGCCCGCACGCTCAACCTGGGAATCCTCGCCCATGTCGACGCCGGTAAGACCAGCCTGACCGAGCGGCTCCTGCACGAGGCGGGAGTCATCGAGCAGATCGGCAGCGTCGACCGCGGCAGTACGCAGACCGACTCGCTGGCGCTCGAACGCCGGCGCGGCATCACCATCAAATCGGCGGTGGTCTCCTTCGCCCTGGACGACCTCACCGTCAACCTCGTCGACACGCCCGGCCACCCCGACTTCATCGCCGAGGTCGAACGGGTACTCGGCGTGCTCGACGGCGCGATCCTGGTCGTCTCCGCCGTCGAAGGCGTCCAGGCGCAGACCCGGATCCTGATGCGGACCCTGCGGCGCCTGAACATCCCCACGCTCCTGTTCGTCAACAAGATCGACCGCGCCGGCGCCCGCTACGACGACCTCCTGGACGAGATCGCCCGGAGGCTGGAGCCCGCGGCGATCGCGATGGACACCGTCCAGCGAATCCACGGCCTGCGCGCCGGCGTCCGTTCCACGCCCCGAACCGGCGACGAATTCGCCGCCGAACTGACCGAACTGCTCGCCGACCACGACGAGTCCCTCCTCGAGGACTACGTGAGCGACGAGCGCGCGGTCGATCTCGAGCGACTCCGCACCGGACTCATCACCCAGACCCGCGCCGGACTGATCCACCCGGTCTACTTCGGATCGGCCATCACCGGGGCGGGCGTGGACGGCCTCATCGAAGACCTCCCGCACCTGCTGCCGGCCTCCGAACGCGATGCCGACGGCCCGGTGTCGGGCACGGTCTTCAAGATCGAGCGCGGACCGGCGGGTGAGAAGATCGCCTACGTCCGCCTGTTCTCCGGCACCGTCCGCGTGCGCGACCGCCTGCCGTACGGCGACGGCGACGAAGGCAAGGTGACCGCTATCAGCGTCTTCGAGGACGGCGCGGACGTTCGTCGCTCGACGGTCGCGGCCGGACGCATCGCGAAACTCTGGGGACTGAGCGAGGTGCGGGTCGGCGACGCCGTCGGAGTCGCGAAGCCCGCCGGCGGCGGACACTTCGCGCCGCCGACCCTCGAGACGATCGTCGTCCCTTCCACGCCGTCCCAGCGGGGAAGGCTGCACGCCGCGCTCACGCAGCTGGCCGAGCAGGACCCGCTGATCGACCTGCGCCATGACGCGACCCGCTCCGAACTGTCGGTCTCGCTCTACGGCGAGGTCCAGAAAGAGGTCATCGGCGCGACGCTCGCCGAGGAGTACGGTCTCGAGGTCGACTTCCGCGAGAGCACCACCATCTGCATCGAGCGGCCCGCCGGCTCGGGAGCGGCCGTGGAATTCATCGCGGGAGACTCCAACCCGTTCCTGGCGACCGTCGGCCTGCGAGTGGACCCCGCGCCGATCGGTTCGGGCATCGAGTTCCGGCTCGAAGTGGAGCTCGGATCGATGCCGCCGGCGTTCTTCGCCGCCGTCGAGGAGACCGTCCACCGGACCCTTCGCGAAGGCCTGCGAGGCTGGCAGGTCGCCGACTGCACCGTCACGATGACGCATTCGGGCTACTGGGCCCGCCAGAGCAGCGCTCACGGCGGCTTCGACAAGAGCATGTCGAGCACCGCGGGCGACTTCCGGGGCCTCACCGCGCTGGTGCTCATGGACGCGCTGCGTCTCGCCGGGACGGTGGTCCTCGAACCGATCCACCGCTTCCGGATCGAACTGCCCGCCTCCAGTCTCGGAGCGGTCCTGGCCGCGCTGTCGAAACTCCGCGCCGTCCCGGAAGCGCCGAGCGCACATGGCGGCGCCTGCGTACTGGAGGGCACGGTCCCCGCGGGCTCGGTCCACGCTCTAGAGCGGCGGATGCCGTCGCTCACCGGCGGAGAGGGGACGGTCGAATGCCGATTCGAGCGCTACGAGCCGGTCACCGGCGCCGTGCCGACCCGCCCGCGCACCGATCACAACCCCCTCGACCGCGAGCAGTACCTCTTGGCGGTGGTCCGCCGGGTCACCGGACGCTGAGACGACCGCGAGGAGACGGGACCAACGCGGGACGGCGGACCCCGACATGGCAGGGACCGGGGTCCGCCGCCCGTTGGTGAATTGTCGCTGTGCCGGCACCGCCCAAGGGTTGGGACTCAGACCATACCGGCACAGTCCAGGGGGTGTCCGCTGAAAGAAATTCCGGAAGTTTCGATCCTTAACCGGCTCATCTACCAGCGAGAAGCACAGACTAACACTGATGACACCCAAGGTAAAGACCGAAATTTCCGCGAACTTTCGGTGGCTCTCGGTAGGGAGACGGTTTGCTCTCTCCCGGCCCGGCGACCCCGATACTGCGGGCATGCGACCCCTCGAAGTCATCGCCACCGATCTCGACGGCACTCTGCTCGACAAGCCGAGGTCGACTGTCGCAGCGCTCTCAGAAGGCCCTGACGGCCGCCCGCGAACGCGGTGTCCTCGTCGTCGCCGTGACCGTCCGCGCCCCGCGCTCGATCGAGCGGCACACCGAACTCGCCGGCGCGGGCACTGGAATGGGGCTCGACTGAGGACGGAATTCCGGCGCATCGGTTCGCCGGGTCGGCGGTACGACTAGGCTGCGAAGGATGAACGTTGTCATCGCCGGAGGCCACGGAAAGATCGCGCTGCACCTGACCGAGATCATGGCCGGACGCGGCCACGCCGTCACCGGTCTGGTCCGCAATCCCGACCACGTCGAGGACATGGCGGCCGTCGGCGGCCGGGCCGTCGTGTGCGACCTCGAGCAGGCCGACGTCGAGCATGTCTCCGGTCTGCTGCGGGAGGTCGACGCGGTCGTGTTCGCCGCCGGGGCCGGCCCGGGCAGCGGCGCGGCCAGAAAGGACACCGTCGACCGCGCCGCCTCGGTGCTCATGGCCGACGCGGCCGAACGCGCCGGAGTCGGCCGGTTCGTCCAGATCTCGAGCATGGGCGCCGGGTCCGATCCCGACCCTTCCCGCGGTGACGTCTGGGTCGCCTACATCGAGGCCAAGACGCGCGCCGAAGAGGACCTTCGCTCACGCGACCTCGACTGGCTGATCGTCCGTCCGGGCCGGCTCACCGACGATCCGCCGACCGGCCGGGTCACGCTCTCCGACGAACCGGTGGAGCGGTCCGCGGTCACGCGCGCGGACGTCGCCGCCGTCATCGCCAAAGCCCTGGAGACGCCGATGCTGACGTGCCGCACCCTCGAACTGGTGAACGGCGAGAAGGACATCGACGAGGCCGTCGACGCCCTGGCCGACGACGAGGTGGAGTGAGCGGGCCCGCCCGGCCTCAGTTCTCGTCGGCGCGGCGAATCGCCAGGAGCCCGCGCAGTCCGATGGCGCCGATCGCAGTACCCAGCGCGAACGAGGTCACCGCCAGGGCCAGGTGCACCCAGAAGTAGGCGGTCGGGTCGCCGGCCCGGTCGAACGCGAGTCCGCTCGCGTCTTCGAAGAGGTTCTTCACGAACGTGGTCCATATGAACCAGGACCAGGCGCCGAAGGCGAGCAGGAACCAGGAGATCGGACGACTGAGCTTCATGCTTCCAGTATCCGGCCCTCCCCGCGCCTTTGCGCGGGGGTACGGATCGGACGCGTATCCGGGTACCACAAGCCGATCGGGACGTTTATGCTGTTATTGCGCAGTCCGGTATCACGCTGTGCGTCACTTGCGTGCATACGGTGGTCTGCGATGATGGAGACCGGAATGTCATCAATGCAAGGATTGGCTGGCCCGGACATGAGCCGACCTACACGATCGACGGCGCCGAAAGGCTACCCCGACCCGACGAACTCCGGATGGGTCCGCACCGAGGACCTGGAGTTCTCTGGATTCCACATAAGATTGACGGCCGCTCCGGGAGAGAAGATCGTCGAGGTGTGGGAGCTGGTCGACGGCGAGCCCAGTCGATGGTTCGGCAACGTGATCCGCATGGACGCCAGATCGCCGTCCTCCTACCTCAATTTCGAGTTCGAGAAGCGCCTGACCCGCGCCGAGCGCGATTCCCTGATCGCCCGCGCCACGAAGTTCTGGAAGTCCTGAGCCGCCGGGCGCTTCGACTCTCGTGACGCCGACGCCTCCGCCGTTCAACGCGCGGCGGTGCGACCGATTCGGCCATTCCTCGACATGACGGACGGGCCCGGCACCGGTCGACCGGTGCCGGGCCCGCTCATCGATGGGTCGTTATCCGGAGGTGCAGGTCACCGTCGGCGACGTCGCCGACCCGGAGCCGATGAAGCCCCAGGCGTTGATGGTCTGCCCCGCGGCGATATTGCCGTTCCAGCCCACGTCGCTCGCCGTCACCGTCGAACCGCTGGTGCTGACTTGCGCGTTCCAGGAACTGGAGATGGACTGGCCTCCCGGCCAGGTCCAGGTGAGCGTCCAACCGTTCACCGAGCCGCTGCCGGCGGTGATGTTGACGTTGCCCTGCCAGCCCGAGCCCCAGTCGTTGACCACATCGATCTCAGCCGTGCATCCCGAGCCGGTCGGGGGTGTGGTGGGGTCGTCTGGCGGTGTGGTCGGGTCGTCCGGCGTGGTGGGGTCGTCGGGTGTGGTCGGGTCGTCTGGCGGTGTGGTCGGGTCGTCCGGCGTGGTGGGGTCGTCGGGGTTGTCGTCGGTGAGGGCGGGGGTGGTCCAGTTGCGCCATTGTCCGAGGTTGCCGGCGTTGCTGGAGTGGGCGTTGTAGACCCCGGGCGGGTTGCCGTCGCAGTGGAGGAACGCCTGGATCGATTGGCCGATCAGGGTGGACCAGGCCGTGCGGTTGGCGCAGTGGGTGCCGTCGGAGACGTTGGAGTGGTAGGAGATGTTGTCCTCGGCGCCCAGGGCGCGGTAGACCTCGGCCCCGCCCAGGGAAGCGACCGAACCCGATTGCGCGCCGAGCCAGTCGACGTGGGGGTTCTCCATGACCAGCAGGCCGCGGGGGGCGATCATGCCCACGATCTGGTGGGTGTCGACCGGCAGGCCGTTGGGGTTGGAGGTGTAGTCGCCGAAGGCGTCGCCGAGCCAGGGTTGTTCGCCGTAAGCGCTGGACAGGCCTTGGGCACCGCTTTCCTGGGCGACGGCGCGGAAGGCCGGGACGCCGCCGGTACCGGATTCGATGGGCATGGTCAGGTCGATGCGCTGGTCGAACGCGCCGGCGACGAAGGCGCCTTTGCCGTAGCGCGAGCAGCCGGTCACGCCGGTGCCGCTGGTGAGGATGTCGCCGCCGGATTGTTCGATGACGTCGATGATGCGCGAGACGCCCCAGGCCTGGGCCATGAGGATCCCGGTCGAGGAGCCGGACCCGTAGAGGTCGTAGAAGGCGCCTTGTTTGTTGGAGCGGGAGGTTTCGGCGCCGACGGTGCCGGGGTCGAAGTTGATGACCGCGGCGCCGGCGTTCTGGATGGCGGCGGTGTCGGCGCCGAAGCCGCCGTAGACGATGACCGCCGGGAACGGCCCCGAACCGCCGGGGAGGTCGACCGAGGCCGAGAAGCTGGTCGAGCGTCCTTGGTCGGACACGTTCACGGTGATGTTCGAGGAGGTCACGGTGCCCGAGACGCTGGCCGGGGGTGCGGGTTTGTCGCCGTAGACGGCGCGTTCGGCCAGTTCCTTGATTTCGGCGCGGCGGCATTCCCATTGGCCGGTGGTCGACACGCGGGAGCCGTCGAGGCGGGTGAACGGGTCGGGCAGTTGCGCATTCGACGGGGTCGAGCCGGGGAGGTTCACGTCGCAGTGCGCGCCGTCGAACTCGGAAGAAGAGCTGACCTGCGCCAGCGCTGTCGGGGCGTGGGAGTCGGCGGCCTGCGCGGTCATGACACGAGGGGCCAACGACACCGCCCCCGCCACCGCCAACGCCGCCGACACGACAAGCGCGAAACGGAATTTCGAGCGGCCCAATCTGGTATTCACTTTGGGCTCCTTTCGGTTAGGGATGAGGTCTCGATAGAGAGTGTTCGTGATCGAGCGATTTTCAGTGAATCGGCAACACCACCCGAGGTCGTCGGTGCGGGATCACCGGCCGGCGACTTGGGCGGCGGTCGGCGGCACGGCGCCTGGTCGACGCCGCGCGAGGTCACGCCAGAGGGGACACGGCGCGGACGGTCGTCCTCGGCACGGCGGGTCGAAGCTGAGGGAGCGCTCCAACGGGGCGCGAGGGCCGGGGTCTGCTCGATGGCGCCATGGCGAGGTCCTTGTCTGGCCAGCGGTGACAGTCCATCATCGACGGTGAAGGGGGTCGCGGCGGATTCACCGCGCGGACCGGCGTCAACGGTCGGACCACTCGTTCCGAAAATTCCATTGAAAGTTTCAGTGAGGGTCCTCGAAGTATACATCGACTGATATCGATGCACAAGTGGTGCGCTCCGTCCCTCGCGGCGACGCCTTCGCCTGGCGTGCAAGCGACAACGCGGTCGCCGTGACACCGGTTCGCCAGACTGTCCCTATAGAACTTGAGGGAAGGAACGCGAGAAGTCTTGCAGTAGCATGTTGCCTCAACGTCGAACGGACACAGCGGAGGCACCATGACGCAGTACTTCCAGGCCGTCCTCCGCGACTCCGGCGACCGGCTCGGCCCCCGGCTGCGACGATGCTTCGCCGCCTGGGCCGACATCGACGACGACGGCGCCTCACACCTCGAGCGCTCCCGCGGCCGCACCCGCGTCATCTTGGCCGACAACGAATCATGCGGACGCTACACCAAGGACATCCCCACCGGCGCGGGCCGACTCCGCACCACCGCCACCTGGGCCCGAGGCAGACGCCCCGCCGACAGCTGGACCGCCTTCACCGTCGAAGGCGAGCTGTCCCCGGACGCCGAACCGGTGCGCGCCCCTTCGCTGATCACCAGGTTCCTCGAGACCACTCGCGCCACCGACGGCGCCGTCCCCGTCGAAGCCGCGCCCCATGTCGTCGGCCCCGACGAGGTCGGCCTCCTCACCTCCTGGCTCGCACACGCCAAACGCAGCGTGCCCGTCATCGTCCTCACCGTCGACCGCGCCGACCCCGACACCGTCGACGCCCACGCCCGCCATCTCGCCGAGAACCTCGCCGGCATCGCGATCGTGGTGCGACTGTTCGACGTCCGCACCCAAGACGTCCTCAACCGGCGCCTGGGCGAGGACCTCACCGTCTTCGGCGGCGGCCTGCGCACCTACCTCCCCGGCCTCAAGCCCGGCGACGAGCCCTACCCCGGACGCCATCCCGTCCGCGGGGGAGGAGCCATCCGGGACCAAGGCGTCCGAGCCCTCGAAGTCGTCATCGACGGCGTCATCGAGCTGGCCGTCCGCCGCCCCCTTCCCGCCGACGTCCGACACGCCGACGCCCGCGTCACCGCCATCCTCGCCGGCCGCGCCGGACCCGAGCATCTCCATGCCGCCGTCCCCACACCCGCCGAACTCGCGCGCGCCCGCACCGCCCGGGATCCGGAACCGGTCGAGCCCGAACCGACGGACGAGCCGCGGGTCGCCCCGCCCGCGACCCCGATGGCCGAACCCGACTCCGTCTCCCACATCGCCGAGCGCGTCTCCGAACGGGTCACCGACAACCTCGCCGACGGCATCCTCGAAGCACTGGTCGACATGGCCCGCGGCGGAGACTCGGAGACGACCGGGCTCATCCGCTCCATGTCCGCGCACCTGGCCGCACTCACCCGCGCCGTCGAGGACACCGGCCTGCTCGACGAACGCACCGGCGACCACGATCGGCGCAAACGCGACCTGGAGCGACTCCGCAAGGACTACAGCCAGCTCGAACTCGACTACGAGCTGCTGCTGGAGGACGAGCGCCGCGCCCAGGAGCGCATCCGCTGGCTCGAGAGCCGATTGGCCGAGCGCGCCGACCCGGTCTACGGCGTCGACGCCCCCGCCGAGACGGCCGATCCTCCCGCCGAGGCCGACAGCCTCATGGCCGTCATCCTGCGCGCCCGCGCGAACCTCGACCACGTCGACCTGCCCGAGACGCTCGACCCCGAGGTCGCCAAGCTCGACATCACCTACCCGCGCATGTGCCGACGATGGACCGGGAAGGCCTGGGACGCGCTGCGCGCACTCGACGCCTACGCCGCCGCCCGCGCCGAGGGCAAGTTCACCGGCGGATTCTACGACTGGTGCGGCCGGCCCCTGCCCGGCGAGCCGGCCATCACCCCCACCATGGTGTCCATGAAGGAATCCGACAGCGTGACCGGCAGGCCCAAGTTCCGCGAGGCCCGCACCTTCCGCGTCCCCACCGAAGTCGAGCCCTCCGGCCGCGTCTACATGCCGTCCCACATCAAGCTCCGGCGCGTCGGCTCGCCCGCGCCGCGCATGCACTTCCTCGACGACGCCGGCGGCTCCACCGGCAAGATCTGGGTCGGCTACCTCGGCGACCACCTCCCCAACACCCGCACGAACTGAGCGACCCGCCCTCCGCCCGCGCCGCCGGTGAATCACCCTGGGGAACGCCGAATGCGCGTAACGTGATCGGCAGACCTGCCGCGGCCCTCGAGCATCCCCGTACGGAGCGCATCATGGACACCGGAGCGACCGACCCCCGCGAAGCGTTCGGCGAACGCCTCATCGAAGACGTCACCCGCGCACTGGAGACGCTCAGCGTCTACCTCGGCGCGAAACTCGGCCTCTACCGCCGCCTCGCCGAACTCGGCGACGCCGACGCCGCCGAACTGGCCGCCGCGGCCGGCATCGACCCCCGCTACGCCCGCGAATGGCTCGAGCACCAGACCACCGCCGACTACCTCGCCTGCGACGACACGGCCGCGTCGGCCGACGAGCGACGCTACCGCCTGCCGCCGACCCACGCCGAGGTCCTCACCGACGGCGACAGCCCGTTCCACACCATGCCCGCCGTGCTCATGTACGGCGGCGTCACCGGCGTGCTGCCGCAGCTGCTCGACGCCTACCGCAGCGGCGCGGGCGTCCCCTACGCCGACTACGGCGAGGACATCCGGCGCGGCATCGCCACGCTCAACCGGCCGATGTTCCTCCACGAGCTGCGCGACTGGCTCGCCGCCGTGCCCGAAGTCGACCGGCGGCTGCGCGAGTACCGCGCCCCGCGCATCCTCGACCTCGGCTGCGGCTGCGGCCACTCGACGCTCGCGCTCGCCCGCGCCTATCCGAACGCAGCGGTGCTCGGCGTCGACCTCGACGAGGAGTCGGTCGCCGAAGCCCGCGCCGCCGCCGACGAGGCCGCCCTCGCCGACCGGGTCGCATTCCTCGACGCGGACGCCGCGGCCCTCGACCCCGAGGAGCCGTTCGACCTCATCACCGTCTTCGAGGCCCTTCACGACATGGGAGACCCGGCGGGCGTCCTGCGCACCGCCAGGGAGCGGCTCGCCGAAGGCGGCAGCGTGCTCGTCGCCGACGAGCGGGTCGCCGACGACCTGGCGGCCCCGGGCGAACTGCTCGAACGCTTCCAGTTCGGCTGGAGCGTCCTGCACTGCCTTCCGGCGACGCTCGCCGAAGCGCCGGTCGAGGCCAACGGCACCATGCTCCGGTCCTCCACCGTCGAGCGCTGGGCGGGCGAGGCGGGCTTCGCCGAGTTCCGCATCGCCCCGATCGAGAACGATTTCTGGCGGTTCTACCTCATGCGCTGCTGAAACGCCGCTGCGGCTCCTCGCCTCGCCATCACCGAGCCGGCTCGATAGGCTCGGGGAGGCACCTTGGAAGGAGTCGAATGCGGCTGATGCAGCTCATGCAGCGGTACTCGCGGTGGATCGCGCTGCTCGTGGTCGTCGCCATGGCCTCGCCGTTCCTCGCGCAGGGCCTGGGCGCACTGCTCTCGATCGAGCCGATGTACGTGGCCGCCGCCCTGCTGCTGGTCACCGTCCTGCTGGTCGTGGGACTGGCCCGACCCAGCGAAGGCGGCGAAGAAGAATGAGCCGCCCGAACTCGAACGCGACGCGAGGCGACGAGGGACAATAGGCGCATGGGCCACCGACGGCACCGACTCTTCGCCCGGCTCTACCCCCGCGTATCGGAATCCATGGACGAAGGCGGGTTCGACCGCCAGCGCGACTCGCTCCTTTCCGGCGTGCACGGGCGCGTCCTCGAGATCGGCTGCGGCCACGGCGCCAACTTCCCGCACTACGTAGGCCGGGCCGACGAGGTCGTCGCCGTCGAACCGGAGCCGCACATGCGCCGCCTGGCTGGCGACCGCGCCCGCGACCTCGGGCTGCCGGCGACCGTCCTGGACGCCACCGCCGAAGCGCTCCCGTCGGCCGACGCCGAATTCGACACCGCGGTCGCCACGCTGGTGCTCTGCTCGGTCGACGACCAGGCCCGAGCGCTGGCCGAGGTCGCGAGAGTCCTCAAGCCGGGCGGTCAGCTGCGGTGCTTCGAGCACGTGGGCGCCTCGAGCAGCCGCGTCCGACTCGCCGAGCGGGTCTTCGACACGGTCCTGTGGTCCCACCTGTTCGGCGGCTGCCACCTGGCCCGCGACACCGAAGCGGCCATCGAGGGCGCCGGTTTCGACACCGGCGGCCTCGAAGTCGGGCGGGTCCCCGGGATGCCGTTCCCGCTGTCGCTCAGCCCGCACGTGGTGGGGACCGCCCGCAAACCGGCCTAGGCGATCCTGCCGTACGCCCGCAGCGTCTTGAGCCGCGCCAAGGTCAGATAGCCGCCCCATTCGTGCGCGACCGCGGGCGTCCACATCTCGAAGTTCGGCCCCCAGGCGCCGTCATGCCGCTGAGCGTCCACGAGCGCGTCCAAGTGCAGATCGATCTCGGCGTCGGTGAACAGCCGCCGAGCCGCCGAGCCCGGGTCCGGCGCCAGATCGAGCGGCGAGTGGACGTGGCCGGGCGCATGCGGGTCGATCGCGGCGGCCGCCCGCAGCGAATCGCCGAGGCGCACCAGTTCCGCTTCGGCTCGCTCGCGGTCGGGGACCCGTTCCAGGAACGCCAGGAGGCAGAGCGCGTCATAGGCGCCGATCTCGGTCATCCCGGCTATCTGCTTCCAGCAGAACTCGGTCGCGCGTTCCAGCCACGGATGCTCGACGCCGTGCCGGTGCAGCAGTCCGGCGATCGGGGCGGTCGGGTTGAGCGCGGCCGGCGGCGCGGCGACGCTCTCCCCCTGCGGCTGCCACCACGGTGCGCGCTCGCTCTCGACCACGTTCGCCAGGACCCACGGCACCCCGCCCTCCTCGGTCGTGTGCGTCACGAGCCAGTCGCAGGCCGGGCGCACCATCGGGTCGTCGAAGCCCCCGATCTCATCGAGGATCCAGAAGGCGATCTCGATCTGCTGCGGCTGTGCCGCCGCCCCGCGCAAGTCCGGTTCGAGCGCGTGCCCGAAGCCGCCGTCGTCGGTCCGATAGGCGCGGAGCGCGTCGCGCACCGGACCGGGATCGGCTCCGTAGAAGAGGTGCTCGTAGCGGCGCCGCTCGATGATCCTCGCGCTGCGGACCAGGTACCGCTCCGCGGCGGCGAATGCCGCCGCGTCCAGTCGTTTCATGCTTGCCCCTTCGGTCGGTGTCGGTGCGCCCGACGATAGCGGCCGGGTCCGACACCGGCCGCTCACTCCCTCGGCTCGTAGTTCTCGAAGGCGGCCAGGACCTCGGGGTCCATCAGCACGAAGCGAATGTTCACTACGGCGGTGTCGGCCGAGGTCACCGTGTCGATGGCGATCCGGGCGGCCGAATCGGCCGGCCACCCGTAGACCCCGGCCGACACCGCCGGGAACGCGATCGAGTCCGCCCCCAGGTTGTCGGCCACCCGCAGCGATTCGCGGTAGCAGGACGCCAGCTCCTCCGAGCGGTCCTCCCCGGCCGAGTAGACCGGTCCGACGGTGTGGATCACCCAGCGCGCCGGGAGCTTTCCGGCGGTCGTGGCCACGGCCTGCCCGGTCGGGAGCCCGTCGGGGAACTGCGAGGAGCGCAACTGCCGGCACTCCTCGAGGATCGCCGGGCCGCCGCGGCGGTGGATCGCCCCGTCCACGCCTCCGCCGCCCATCAGAGACGAATTGGCGGCGTTGACGATCGCGTCGACGCGCTGCTGGGTGATGTCGCCGCTGATGATCGATAGGGCCATACCGGCATTGAAACATGCGACTGGTCCCGGCGGGTCCGGGCGCCCGATTTGACCCGTGCCGACGTCCGCGGCCCCGCACGGGACCTACCAGCGGTCGTGTACCTGCGGCCGGATGAACTCGTCGTAGACGGCCGCGACCTCGGCGTGCACCTCGCTCGACAAGGGAGCGAAGTCCGCCGCCGCGGCGTTCGCCTCGGCCTGGGAGGCGTTGCGGGCGCCCGGAATGACCACCGAAACCCCGCGCTGGTCGAGAATCCAGCGCAGCGCGAACTGCGCCATGGTCATGCCCTCGGGCACCAGCGGGCGCAACCGCTCCACAGCGGCCAGCCCGGTCTCGAAGTCCACGCCCGCGAACGTCTCGCCGACGTCGAAGGCCTCGCCCCGCCGGTTGAAACTCCGGTGGTCGTCCTCGGAGAACGCGGTCTCGGCGGTGTACTTGCCCGACAGCAGCCCCGACGCCAGCGGGACCCGCGCGATGATGCCGACACCGGCCTTCTCGGCGGCGGGCAGGACCGCGTCGAGCGGCTTCTGCCGGAACGGGTTGAGGATGATCTGCACCGTGGCCACGTTCGGCCGCTCGATCGCGGCGAGGGCCTGGTCGCAGGTCTCCACGCTCACCCCGTAGGCCCGCATCCGGCCCTGTTCGACCATCCGGTCGAGCGCGTCGAAGACCGCGTCGGAGTGGAGGACGGGCGTCGGCGGGCAGTGCAGCTGCACCAGGTCGACGGTGTCGACGCCGAGGTTCGAGCGGGAGTCGTCGTTCCAGGTCCGGAAGTTGTCCGGGTTGTAGTTCTCCGGGTCCTGCGCCGCGCGGCGCCCCATCTTGGTGGCCACGGTCAGGCCCTCGTGGCGCTCGAGCAGCTCGCCGATGAAGCGCTCGGAGCGGCCGTCGCCGTAGACGTCGGCGGTGTCGAAGAAGTTCACTCCCGCCCCGATCGCCGCCTCGAGGGCGGCGTCGGCGTCCTCGTCCGACACCTCGCCCCAGGCCGCGCCGATCTGCCAGGCCCCGAAGCCGACGACGCCGACGGGGGTGCGGGTTCTGCCGAGTATCCGTTGTTCCATGCCGCGAGCATAGCCGCGAGCGGGTATCGTCCAATCGCCTCATCTGAAACGCCCGGATCTCGGATTCGGGAGCCGTTCGGCGAGCGCGTGCCTTCATCTAACCCATTTACAAAGGGGCGCGTCCGACGTACGCTTCCTCTCATGAAGTCGACCTCGCGCGATATCCGCATTCGCAACTGCTTCTCGGTGCTCAGGCACCTCATAGCGGACAATCCGACCTCCCGGCAGTTGCTGGCCCGCGAGACCGACCTGAGCGTCGCCACCGTCTCCAACCTGGTGACCGACCTCATCGAGCTCGGCGTCGTCGTCGAGGTCGGACGCGAGGACTCCGGAGGCGGCCGCCCCCGGGCCCTGCTGGCCCCCAACACCTCCGGCGGCATCCTCATCGGCATCGACGTCGCCACCACCTACGCGAAGTTCGAAGTCTACGACCTGGCCCTGACACTGCTGGTCCGCCTCGAAGAGCGCCTCGAACCGGACGAGAACACGCCCAAACAGGTCATCGCCCACATCGTGTCCGGGATGGAGGCCGTCCGCGAGAACTTCGGCGACCGCGAGGTCATCGGCATCGGCCTGAGCCTGCCGGGCCAGGTCGACGTGGCCGGCGGCGTCTCGGTCTTCGCCCCGAACTGGGACTGGCACGACGTCGCCTTCAAGGATCTGCTGCACGAACTGCTCCGGCCCGAGGTCCCGGTCTACCTCGACAACTCCCTGAAGACCGCCGCCGTGGGCGAGCTGTGGTTCGGCGACGGCCGCGGCGTCGACCGTTTCGCCGTGGTGGTCCTGGGCACCGGCGTCGGCGTGGGCCTGGCGCTGGACGGCAAGCTCTACCGCGGCGCGACCAACTCGGCGGGGGAGTGGGGGCACACCACCATCCACCCCGACGGGCGGCGGTGCCGCTGCGGCCGGGACGGCTGCGTCGAAGCCTACGTCGGGGCCCCGGCGATCTTTCGGACCTGGGCGGAGTTCGCCGGCGGGCCGGTGGAGCTGGAGTCCCAGGAGCGGACGATGGAGGCGCTGGCCGATGCCTGGCGGTCCGGGGACGAGGCCGCCGTCCGCGCCGTCGCGGCCGTCGCCGACGAGCTGGCGCTCGGCATGGCGAACCTGGTGAACCTGATCAACCCCGAGCTGGTGGTGATCACCGGCTGGGTCGCGACCACTCTCGGCGAGGCGCTCCTGCCCGAACTGGAGCGGCGCCTGCCGGCCCGGGTCCTGGAGGAGCCGCTCAGAGTCCTCGAGCTCAAGCGTGACATGCAGCGCCGGAACATGGTGAACCTCGGGGCGGCCGCGCTCGCCCTGGAGGGCCATCTGAGCCGGATCAACACGGTGGGCGCCCGTTCGCGTCGATGAGTCCGCCGCCTGACGGGCGCGTGGGAGCGCGTCTGGCGAGAAACCTTAATTCAACCCATTGACAAAGGGAGTTCCGTCACGCAAGACTGAACACGAAACGACGGAAGGCAACTCTCCGCAGCGGCATCCACTCGGATCCGGGGGCCCCTCGAGAGCCCTTCCGACCTCTCAAAGTAGCGAGGAGCAGGACATGGTTGCTTCAGGCAACAGCCCATTCACGAACCCGCTGGCGCGCGCCGCGATGAACCGGCGGCGCATGCTCGCCCTCGGCGGGATGACCGCCGGAGCCGGGGCGCTGGCCGCCTGCGGCGGCAACACCGGACGCGACGACGGTGGCGACGGCGACGGCGTGACGCTGGCGCAGTGGTACCACGAGTACGGCGAGGCCGGCACGCAGGAAGCGGCCATCCGGTACGCCGAGGGATACACCGAGGCGACGGTCAACGTCGAATGGATCCCGGGCGACTACGACGCGGCGCTGTCCTCGGCCCTGCTGACCGACGACGCCCCCGACGTGTTCGAGAGCCACCTCAACCGCGCGATGGTCGAGGCCGGCCAGGTCGAGCCACTGGACGACATCATCGCCGATGTGATCGATGACATCCCCGAGGGAGACCTGGCCCGCAACACCATCGACGGCAAGGTCTACGGCATCCGGATGATCGACGATCCGCAGTACATCGTCTACCGGCCCAGCATGTTCGAGGCCGCCGGCATCACCGCGCCGCCCACCACCTTCGACGAGCTGGTCGACATCGCCGTCGAACTGACCACCAACGACGTCAAGGGCATCGACTTCGGTGAGGCCCAGGGCGCCGACCGCCTCGGCCAGCACATGATCCACAGCCTCGGCCTGTCCTTCATCGGCGACGACATGCAGGCCGGCTTCGACGACCCCCGCATGGCCGAGGGCGCCGCGGCCGTCCGCCGCCTCAGCGAGACCGACGCGCTGCTGCTGGGCGCGCCCACCGCCTGGTGGGACCCGTCCTCGATGAGCCAGGGGCTGTGCGCGATGTCCTGGACCGGACTGTGGACCATGCCGGTGCTGCTGGAGAACCTCGGCGACGACATCGGCGTCTTCCCCTGCCCGGGCTTCGTCGACGGCTCGCCGACGGTCTTCAACGGCGGCTGGTCGGCCTTCGTCAACGCCAACAGCCCCCACGTGGAGGAGGCCAAGGCCTTCACGAAGTGGCTGTGGGTCGACCACGAGGAGAACATCCTCGACTGGTGCCTGAGCTACGGCTTCCACATCCCGTCGCGGAAGTCGCTGCGGGCCAAAGCCGACGAACTCACCACCGGCCCGTCCGCGGAGGTCGTGGCCATGTCCGAGGAGTACGGCTGGGCCGAGAACCCCGACTGGACCCCCACGATGAACACCGCGGTCAACGACATGATGAGCAACATCGTCATCGAGGGCAACGACCCCGAGGACGAGCTCGCGAAGGCCGTCGAGACGGTCAACACCGAACTCGATGGCATCTTCGGATAAGGAGAGCCGCGTGGCCGTCACCGAAAAGACGGCCGAACCGGCATCGCCGGCAGCGGGGGCGCCCTGGCGCCCCCGCCGCCGGCGGTTCGGCGGCCGCAACCTCGCCTTCTGGTACTTCGTAGGCCCGTTCCTGATCGGCCTGCTGGTCTTCACCTACATCCCCGTGGGATGGTCGGCCTACCTGTCCCTGTTCGACGCCCGCAACACCGTCTCACCGGCTGCGGAGGACTTCGTCGGGCTCGACAACTACGTCACGATGCTCGCCGACGAGAACTTCCGCCGCAGCCTCATCACCTTCACCGTCTTCGCCCTCTTCGTGGTGCCGCTGACCTTCGCCTCCTCCCTCGGACTGGCGATGGCGGTCAACCGGGTCCGCATCATGCGGGCCTTCTTCCGGTCGGTGTTCTTCCTCCCCTTCGCCTGCTCCTACGTGGTGGCCTCGCTGGTGTGGAAGATGTCGATCTTCAACGGCGTGCGGTTCGGGCTGATGAACACCGTCCTGGACACCCTGGGCATCGACCAGATCGCCTGGCTCAACGGCAACGACCCGCCCTGGTTCTGGCTGGTCATCGTCTCCTTGCGACTGTGGATCCAGTGCGGCTTCTACATGATCCTCTTCATCGCCGCGCTCCAGCAGATCCCCGAGCAGCTCTACGAGGCCGCTTACGTCGACGGCGCCAAGCCCGGCCCGCAGACGTTCTGGCACATCACGCTCCCGCAACTGCGCGCGACCTCGGTGGCGGTGCTGATGCTCATCGTCATCCAGGCCTACCAGGCGTTCGACGAGTTCTACAACCTGCTGCCCAACAACGGCAACGTGCCGTATGCGCGCACTCCGCTGATCTACCTGTTCAACACCGCGCTCGGCACCGGCCAGGACCTCGGCAAGGGATCGGCCGGAGCGCTGCTGCTGGCACTCCTGATAGCGATAGTGACCCTGCTGCAGGGCAAGTTCCTC
This sequence comes from Glycomyces halotolerans, assembly GCF_054779575.1. Taxonomy (NCBI): domain Bacteria; kingdom Bacillati; phylum Actinomycetota; class Actinomycetes; order Glycomycetales; family Glycomycetaceae; genus Glycomyces; species Glycomyces halotolerans. Next base: position 86,150 of record NZ_BAAGXZ010000017.1, on the reverse strand, counting down.
GGCTTCGGCAAATCGGAAGGACGGTGAGCTAGATGCTGGACACCAAGCCCCGCTCCAAACCGGTCGGGTACACCCCCGGGGTCGGCTCGCGAGCCTCGCGAGTGCTCACCTTCGTCGCCCTGATGGCGCTCGCGGTGATCTTCCTGATCCCGTTCTATCTGATCGTGCGCAACGCGCTGGCCACCACCCAGGAGATCACGGCTCCCGAATGGCTGTGGTTCCCCTCCTCTCCGCAGTGGTCGAACCTCGGCGATCTGTTCGACAACCCGATGGTGCCGATGGCGAGGAGCCTGTGGAACTCCACGGTGGTCGGCGTGCTCACCACCGCCGGCACCCTGTTCCTGTGCACCACCGCCGGGTACGGACTCGCGCGCATCCCCAACCGGTTCGCCAACCACGTGTTCTACGCGATCCTGGCCACGCTGATGATCCCCAGCGCGATCACCTTCGTGCCCAGCTTCGTGATGGTCTCCAGCCTCGGCTGGGTCTCGGACCTGCGAGGGCTGATCATCCCGACTCTGTTCAACGGCTTCGTGGCGTTCCTGTGCCGCCAGTACTTCCTCGGCTTCCCCCGGGAGCTGGAGGAGGCCGCGCGGGTCGACGGGCTCGGCTACTGGGGCGCGTTCTGGCGCATCGTCATCCCCAACTCCAAGGGGTTCCTGGCGGCGATCGGCGTGATCACGTTCGTGACCTCGTGGAACTCGTTCCTGTGGCCGCTGGTGATCGGCAGGAGCCCCGACTCGTGGACGGTGCAGGTCGCCCTGTCGACCTTCCTGACCGCTCAGAACATCAACCTGCCGCAGCTGTTCGCGGCCGCGGCGGTCGGCATCCTCCCGCTGATCTTCGTGTTCCTGTTCCTCCAGCGCTACCTGGTCCAAGGGGTGACCCAGAGCGGCCTGAAAGGCTTACCCACGGAGGACCGACCGACCGCGTCGAGCCCCCGGCCGTCCTCGGCCGGGGGCTCGAGCCGTCGAGTACCCGATAGGCTTGCCGAGTGGACTTGACCGAATACGTGCCCTTGGTCCCCGACTTCCCCGAGCCGGGCGTCGGGTTCCGCGACATCACGCCGCTGCTGGCCTCACCGGAGGCGTTCCGCGCCTCGATCGACCAGCTCGAGGCGGCCACCGAGGCCCACCCGTTCGACGCGATCGCCGCCTTCGACGCCCGCGGCTTCCTGTGGGCCGCGCCGCTGGCCGACCGCACCGCCAAGCCGCTGCTCCCGATCCGCAAGGCCGGGAAGCTCCCGCGCACGGCCGCCGCCGAGTCCTACCGAGGCGAGTACGCCGAGGTGCACGTGGAGATGCACGCCGACGCGGTCGCGCCCGGCGACCGGGTGCTGCTGGTCGACGACGTCATCGCGACCGGCGAGTCCATGGCCGCCGGGATCCGCCTCGTGGAGAGCCTTGGCGGCGAGGTCGCCGCTTGCGCGGCCCTGCTGGAGATCAAGGCGCTCTCCGGCCGAGACCGGATCGACGGCTATCCACTGATTTCTCTGCTGGGACCGCTCTGAGCGCCGTTGAGCGGTTCGGGCCCCGCTGGGGCCCCGCCAAGCGCAGTCGAGCGGGTCGGTCCCTGCCGGGAACGCTCTAGTCACCGTCGAGCAGATCGGCCAGCGCCGCCAGCGACTCCGGGTTCGCCAGCGCCGAGCCGATGCCGACGACCGAGGCCCCCGCCTTCCGGTACGTTCCTACCTCGTCGACGCCCACGCCGCCGGTGGCCACGAACCGCGCTTCGGGGAACGGGCCGGCCATGGCCTTGAACCATCCGGGTCCGAGCGCCGAGGCCGGGAAGACCTTCACCCAGCGGCATCCCAGTCGCATGGCGTGCTGCAGCTCGGAGGCGGTGGCGATCCCCGGCAGGTGCGGGATGCCGGCGCTGCGCGAGGCCTCCAGCACGTCCGGGTCGAGTCCGGGGGCGACGGTGTAGGCCGCTCCGGCCTTCCTGGCCCGGTCGACGTGGCCGGGGGAGACGACGGTGCCGGCGCCGACGGCCTGTCCGCGCTTCGCGCCGGCCTCGACGGCCGCGGCGAGCGCCCGCTCCTGGCCCGGCCGTCCGATCGGCACCTCCACCAGGCCGACGCCGCCGTCCCAGGCGGTCTCGGCCATGGCGACGGTGTCGGCCGGCGGCAGTCCCCGCAGGATCGCCATGACGGCCTGTCCGTCGAAGAGTTCGTCGAAGTCGGTGCTGCTCATGGTCATAGCTCCAGTATGGATGCGACGGTCGCCGGTGCGGGCGGAGCGGCGAGGTCGCCGCTGGTCTGCAGGGCCCCGGCGGCGAGGCGGTGGCCCAGCCGCAGGCAGGCTTCGGGCGCGGCGCCGCGGAGCCGGCCGTAGAGGAATCCGGCGGCGAAGGCGTCGCCGGCGCCGACCGGTTCGACGATGTCGACCGTTTCGGCGGGGGAGTAGTGGCGTTCGTCGCCGGTGTAGCAGGTGACGCCGTCGCCGCCGTCCTTGACCACGAGCGTCGCGGCCTTCGGGATCCGGGTCCGCACGTCGTCGGCGGTCGCGCAGCCCCACAGCGTCTCGGCCTCGTCGAGGCCGACGAAGACGATGTCGGCGGCGTCGGCCAGCTCGGCGAGCCGGGGTGCGGCCCGCTCGACCGGCCACAGCGCGGGTCGGTAGTTGACGTCGAAGCTGACTTCGGCCCCTTCGAGGGGGCGGTCGACGATGAGCTCGTCGACGAGCTGGTCGCAGGTGTCGGACAGCGCCGGGGTGATGCCCGTCAGGTGGAGGATCCGGGGGGTCTGCACGCCGTCCAGGTGGCCGGGGCACATGGCGGAGGCCGCCGATCCGGCGCGGTAGTAGTGGACGGCGGTGCCGCCTCCGGGGGCGGGGTCTTTGAAGTAGACGCCGGTGCGGCCACCGGGGTCGGTCTGGACGCCTTCGCAGTCGACGCCGGCTTCGCGCAGGGCGTCGAGGATGCGGTGTCCGAACGGGTCGTCGCCGACCTTGCCGTGCCAGGCCGTCCGGGCGCCGAGCAGGGCGAGGCTGATGGCGACGTTGGATTCGGCGCCGGCGATGCCGGCGCGCATGTCGCGGGCGCGGCGCAGTGTCGTGCCGGGCGCGGGGGCGAGCACGATCATCGACTCGCCGAGACAGAGGACTTCCACTTGCGCTCCTCTCGGTGGGATCCCTAGCGTACCGGTTTGGGATAACGCTTGCCAACCGGCGTCGGCCCGTGTCCGCGTTAGACTCGTACGCGGGCCCGCCGCCCGCAGCTCCTGTCCGCGGCTCCGAACTCAGGCCGAAGGTGAGATCGATGACCGGTGTGCAGCTGGCCAAGATCTTCGCGTGGACGATCGGGGTCCTGTGTCTCCTGTGGCTGCTGGCGCAGTGCCTCGCCGGGCCCGACTACGCCACCGACCCCGAACGCGACCAGTACGAGCAGGACGCCGAGCAGTACGTAGCCGACTGCCAGCGCTCCTGGGAGGCCCTCGACCTCATGGGCGAACTCGACCACGCGAACGTCGACCAGGTCGTCGATCAGATCGACATCATGGCCGCCGAGATCGTCGATCCGGAGCTCGCGGAGATGACCTATTCGTTCGCGGCGAGGGCCGAGGAACTGGTGCGCTACACCGACCCCGGGGACGACGAGCAGATCGAAGAGGACTACCGGCTGTTCCGCGGCCTGGTGGAGGTCGAGCTGTCGATGCGCTGCACCGCCGCGATGATGTCCCTCCAATAGCGGCGCCCTCGGGTGAATCGATGCATTGACACCACTCGAATTTACCGTTAACATCCTCCGGACCGAACACCTATCCCCTGATAGGCCCCAAACCGAACCACTGTGGAGTGACATGAGATCCCTCACCGGACGCCGCGATCGCGCGCGTCCCTCGACCCGCTCCCGGCTCGGCGCCGCCCTGGCGCTGGCCGTCGCCGGAGCGCTGTGGGCCGCCGCCCCGAGCGCTCTGGCCGACCAGGAGGCGCCCGGCGACTGCGAGACCCCCGAGGCCCCCGCCGGGCCCATGCTCGGCGAACTCGGCTCCCACGACCCGGCCCTCGTCGCCGGCTGCGAAGGCGAGCCCTGGTACGTGCTGGCGACCGGCTGGGGCGGCTACAACGACGGCACCGTCCCCATCCGCCAGTCGCTCGACGGCGGCCAGTCCTGGCGCACCGTCGGCAGCGTCTTCGACACCAAGCCCGACTGGATCGTGGAGGCCATCCCCGGCGTCGACAACCTCTGGGCCCCCGCCGTCCACCTCGACCGCCGGACCGGCACCTACTACGTGTACTACTCGGCCTCGACGTTCGGCTCCCAGCGCTCGCTCATCGGCCTGGCCACCAACACCACGCTGGACCCGTCCGACCCCGACTACGAATGGGTCGACCACGGCCAGGTCTTCGCATCGTTCGAAGGCGACCCGTACAACGCCATCGACCCTGAGATCGTGGTCGACCGCCGCGGCACCCACCACATGGTCTTCGGATCCTGGTGGACCGGCATCTACGTGACCGAGCTCGACTGGCCCTCCGGCAAGGTCGCCGAAGGCGCCGAGCCGGTCCACATCGCCGGCCAGGGCGGCGACGGGATCGAGGGCCCGACCATCGTCCGCCACGGCAAGCACTACTACCTGTTCGTCTCCCTCGGCGTCTGCTGCGCCGGCGCCGACTCGACCTACGAGATCGCCGTCGGACGCTCCACCTCGCCGACCGGCCCGTTCCTCGACAAGGACGGCGTCGACATGCGCGACGGCGGCGGCACCGTGATCCTCAAAGAGCACGGGACCAACGTCGCGACCGGCGGCCAGAGCCTCGACAACGGCCTGATCGCCTACCACTCCTACGACCAGGCCGGCGGCTTCGCCTTCGGCATCGAACGCGTCGAGTGGAAACGCGGCTGGCCCGTCCTCTCCGGCCCGTCCGGCGGCGGCGAGCCGAGCCCGGCCGTCGACACCGGAACCTGGTACGAGATCACCAGCGCCCACTCCGGGCTGGTCCTCGGCATCGAGGACGCCTCCACCGCCGGCGGCGCCCGCCTCGTGCAGCAGGAGCCGACCGGCGAGGCCCACCAGCAGTGGCAGTTCGTCTACTCCGACAACGGCTTCTACCGGCTGGTGAACCGCAACTCCGGCCTGGCCCTCGACATCTGGGAATGGAACGACCAGCCCGGGGCGACCATCGCCCAGTGGGACGACCTCAACGGCGTCAACCAGCAGTGGCAGGTCGGTCAGGCCTCGTCCGGCGCGATCACCCTGCTCAACCGGTTCTCCGCGCTCTCGATGACCGTCTGGGACGGCGCCACCGAACCCGGTTCGCGCATCAGCCAGGACGTGGCCACCGGCAGCGCCGACCAGCAGTGGCTCCTCGAGCCCGCCGGCGGCGCCTGACGAGCGAGGCGACACACCGCCGCGGGGCGGGCCGGCCACGTCACGGCCGACCCGCCCCGCTTGGTGACCAAAGCCCCAAAGCGGCGCAAAGCGCCCGAGAGAGTTTGGGATCGCGAGTCGACCTGTGGCAAAATGGCTCGTCTGCCTAGCCCGCTTGCGGCTCCGCAGGCGTCGCCGAGGTGCCGACACACGGCTCCCAGGCGTCGACGCGACCGTGAACCAGTAGGAGCCTCGGTGCCACCCAGCCAACTGCACGCCACCTTCGTCCCCGACCACGCCTCACCGGCCGACGGTCGGCTGCTCCTCTACGGCTCCGAACACCCCGAGGCGGCCGCGAGCGAACTCGGCCTGCCGCCCGGCGACCCGGTCAGCACCGATCTCTACCTCGACGGAAGCCTCCAGAGCGTCGACGGCATCGCCCTACCGGTCCGCCCGGTCATCACCGCCCTCGCCCGCGTCGCCTCCCGACCCGACATCACCGAATCGGTCGCCGTCTGGGCCCGCGTCGCCGGCGCGGTCGACGACGACAAATTCGACGACCTCGACCGCATCGCCGCCGAACTGCCCCCCGAAGGCCACGCCGCCGTCCACTCCGAGGGCCACATCTGGACCCCGGAGGCCACCGTCGCCGCCTTCGTCGAGTCCTACACCGAACTCCAGCGCTCCGACTCCGGCCTGAACCTGCGGCTCATCACCGCCCAGCACACCGACCCCGGCGACGTCCGCGTCAACGCCGACCTGCGCCGCTACCAGTCCCACGGCATCGCCTGGCTCGAAGCCGCCGCCGAAGGCGGCGCCGGGGTCATCCTCGCCGACGACATGGGCCTGGGCAAGACCCTCCAATCCATCGGCCTGCTCGTGCGCCGCGCCGGAGCCGCCCCCCACCTGGTCGTCTGCCCCACCTCCCTGGTCGGCAACTGGCAGCGGGAGATCGCCCGCTTCGCCCCCCAACTGACCGTGCACCTCCACCACGGCCCCTCCCGCGCCAAGAGCGCCGAGGTCTTCCTCGAAACCGACGTCGTCGTCACCTCGTACTCGATCGCGCTGCGCGACATCAAACTCATGCGCTCGATCGCCTTCGACACCATCGTCATCGACGAGGCCCAGGCCATCAAGAACCACCGCTCCCGAACCGCCGGCGCCGTCCGCGACCTCACCGGACGCGTCCGCGTGGCCCTCACCGGCACCCCGGTGGAGAACCACCTCGCCGAACTGTGGTCGATCTCCGAGTTCGTCAACCCCGGCCTCCTCGGCGGCCAAGCCGACTTCAAACGCCGCTTCGCCGACCCCATCGAGATCGGCCGCGACCCCGAGACCGCCGCGCTCCTGCGCTCCCGCATCGACCCGGTCGTCCTGCGCCGCCTCAAAGAGGAGGTCGCCGCCGACCTGCCGCCCAAGATCGAGTCCACCGTCGCCTGCACCATGACCGACGAACAGGCCGGACTCTACAAAGAGGCCATCCGCGAGGCCTTCGACGAGGGCCTCGGCGACGGCATCACCCGCCGCGGCCGCGTCCTCAAACTCCTCACCAGACTCAAGCAGGTCTGCAACCACCCCGCCCAGGCCGTCGGCATCGGCGACGGCGAACTGGCCGAACGCTCCGGCAAACTCGACCGCGTCACCGAGATGCTCACCGAAGTGGTCGACGAAGGCGACAAAGCCCTCGTCTTCACCCAGTACCGCCAGATGGGCGAGCTGCTGTCGGCCCACCTGGCCGCCGAGACCGGCGTCGAGGCGCCGTTCCTCCACGGCGGTCTCGACCAGGCCGCCCGCGACCGCCTCGTCGACCAGTTCCAGACCACCGAAGGACCGGCCATCCTCCTCATCTCCCTGCGCGCCGGCGGCACCGGCCTCAACCTCACCGGCGCCTCCCACGTCGTCCACTACGACCGGTGGTGGAACCCCGCCGTCGAAGACCAGGCCACCGACCGGGCGCACCGCATCGGCCAGACCCAGACCGTCCACGTCCACAAACTCGTCACCGCCGGCACTCTCGAAGAACGCGTCGACGAACTGCTGGCCCGCAAACGCGCCATCGCCGAAGCCGTCGTCGGCACCGGCGAGGACTGGCTCGGCGAACTCGACGACTCCCAGCTGCGCAAACTGATCGAACTCGACGAGGGAGGCCACTACTGATGAGCGACCCGTACGGCAGGACCTGGTGGGGCCGCAAATGGTGGCGCGCGCTCGAGACCATCGGCCTCGGCTACCCCGACCCGCGCATCGTCAAGGGCCGCACCCTCGCCGGCCACGGCGCCGTCCAGGATCTCGCCATCGAACCCGGCGTCGTCTCCGGGACCGTCGCCGACGCCGCCGGCACCTACCGGGCCGCCATCCGCATCCCGGTCTACGACGGCGCCGCCTGGACCCGCGGCATGACCGCCCTGGCGCTCTCGCCCTCCTGCGTGGCCGGACTGCTCGCCGGACGGCTGCCCAAACGCATCGACGACGTCCTCGCCGAGGCCGGGATGCGCCTGCTGCCGAAGAAGTACGTCGCCGAGCCGTACAACCGGATCACCACCTCCTGCGACTGCGACGACAACCGCGAAGTCTGCTCCCACATCATGGCCGTCTCCCTGGTCAGCGCCGCCAGAATGGACGAAGACCCCTGGCTCGTCCTGCTGCTGCGCGGCGGCCCCACCCGCGACCTCGCCGGCCGCCTCCGCGCCGCCCGCCTCGCCAGCATGGAGGCCGCCCGGCCCGCCGCCTGACGCCGGAGGACCGAATCGCCAATACGGTTGCCCCGCACCGCCACTTCGCATAGCGTCAGAGGCATGGCCGAACTCATCGCGCCGACCGAGCGCCTCGGCGAGTCCTTCTCAGCGGCCGTCGACGAGTGGATCGCGGAAGGCCGCGGGGGACCGGACGACCACACCCTCGTCGGCGAGATGATCCGCGAGCACGTCCTCCCCGCCGAGCGCACCGACTGGCTCATCGACTTCCTCGAACACGAACGCCGCTGGGAGACCGACCCGCCCCAGTACTTCGTGCCCATGACCCTCTACTGGTGGGTCGACGGCGAGGAGTTCCTCGGCCGCATCTCCGTGCGCCACCGCCTCAACGACCGCCTGTTCGAGATCGGCGGCCACATCGGCTACGAAGTGCGGCCCACCGCCCGCCGCCGCGGCCACGCCACCGCCATGCTCGCCGCCACCCTGCCCCGCGCCGCGGACCTCGGCATCGAGAAGGCCCTGGTCACCTGCGACCACGACAACATCGCCTCCCGCAAGGTCATCGAACGCAACGGCGGCGTCTTCGAAGACCGGCGCGGCAAGAAGCTCCGTTTCTGGGTCCCCACCACACCCGACAACGCGGCCGACGGCCGAGCGCGGCCGAACGCTCGATGACGACCGCGCCCGAAGTTCACGAGTGATTGTCGGGCGCGACCAGACCCGCGTTGTACGCGAAGATCACCGCCTGGACCCGGTCCCGCGCCTCGATCTTCGACAGGATGCGGCCCACATGCGTCTTCACCGTCGACTCCGCCAGATGGAACCGCTCGGCGATCTCAGTGTTGTTCCAGCCCTTGCCGATCGCCGTCAGCACCTCGCGCTCCCGCTCGGTCAGCGACGCCAGCTGCCGCGACGGCTCGCCGCCGCCGCTCTCCCCCTCGACCGGGAACTGGTCGGCGAACCTGTCGAGCAGCCGCCTGGTCAGCTTCGGCGCCACCACCGCGTCGCCGTCGGCCACCACCCGGATCCCCGCCAGCAGCTCCTCGGGCTGTGCGTCCTTGACCAGGAACCCGCTGGCCCCGGCCCGGAGCGCGGCATAGGCGTACTCGTCGAGGTCGAACGTCGTCAGCACCAGCACCCGGCTGCGCCCGCCGGACGCGATGATCCGCCGGGTCGCCTCGATCCCGTCCATGCCGGGCATCCGCACGTCCATGAGCACCACGTCGGGAGCCAGATCGGCGGCCTTGCGGACCGCCTCGGCGCCGTTGTCGGCCTCCCCGAGCACGGTCAGATCGGGCTGGCTCTCGACCAGCATCCGGAAACCCATCCGCTGTAGCGCATGGTCGTCGACGATGAGCAGTGTCGTCACAGGGGGCGTTCCTCACTCGGTGAAGCGTTCGCGCCGCTCGGCGCGTCCTCGGGCAGCCACAGGGCCACTCGCCAGCCGCCGGCCGGCTGCGGCCCGGCCACCATTGTGCCGCCGAAGGCCGCGGCGCGCTCGCTCAGCCCTGCCAGGCCTCTGCGGGTGCCCGGATCGGTCACGCTCGGACCGGTGTTGGCGATCGCCACGTGCAGGCCGCCGCCGCGGTACTCCATCGACACCTGCGCCCGGCGCGGACCCGTGGCGTGCTTGAGCACGTTCGTCAACGCCTCCTGAACGGTGCGGTAGACCGCCAGCTGCTGGTTCTCCGACAGCCGCGACGCCTCACCGGTGACCTTCACCGTCACCGGCAGCCCCGCCTCCCGCACCCGCTCGATGAGCGCGCCCAGCTCCGACAGCCCCGGCTGCGGCGTCAACTCCGCGTCCGCCGACTCCCCGTCCTTGAGCACCGACAGCACCCGACGCAGCTCGCTGAGCGCCTGCCTGCTCGTCGAACCGATCGCCGTCAGCGCGTCCCTGGCCCGCTCGGGCGAGGCCGCCGCCGCATAGGCGCCGCCGTCGGCCAAAGCGTTGATCACGGCCAGATTGTGGCCGATGATGTCGTGCATCTCGCGCGCGATCCGCGCCCGCTCCTCCTGCACCGCCTGCTGCGCGGCCAGATGCCGCTCCGAGGCCTGGTAGTTCCGCCTCGTGCGGATCAGCATCGCCACCGCGACGATGAAACCGAAGACGAAACCAGTCTCGAACAGATAGCCGAGCAGACTCGCCACCGAATGGTCGGCCGAGTGCAGCGCGAAGTCCACCATCGCCGGAACGAAGGCGATGAGCGCCGCCCACCACAGCCGCACCAGCCGCTCCCGCAGCGTCACGTTGTACAGCGCCAGCGTGAACGCGATCGCCGCGGCCCCGTCGGTCAGCTCCGCCCCGGCACCGGTCAGGTCCAGCGCCAGAATGAACGGCAGCGGCACCAATTGGCTCAGCAGCACCGCGAACGGATACCGGCGCCGCCACACCAGCGGCACCATCAACGCGGCCGCCAGCAGCAGCTGCAGGCCCCCGTACCGCGGCTGGCCGCCGAACGTGGCCAGGCCCGCCGCCATCATCAGCGCGTACACCAGCAGCGGCGCCAGATTCCACAGCAGCGGATGCCGGGAGTCGAACTCCGACATCCGCTGCCACAGTCCCCGCCTGCGCGGAGCGGTCACGGTTTGGGCCACTACGGGATTCTCACACGTCCCGGCGCTTCAGCAGGAAGGCCGCCAGGCCGAAGGAGACGAGCATCCACACGCCCATCCACGCCCAAGAAGCGCCGATCGACAGCGTCGCCGCGGTCGTGTCGACCGCCATGATCGTGTTCGGCGCATTGCCCGGCGTGTACGGCAGCACATCGGCGACCCACTCCCACGGCAGCATCGTCGCCAGCTCCGGCAGCATCAGGATCACGCCGATGTAGAACGAGATCCCGCCGGCCGAGTTGCGCAGCACCGCGCCGATCGCCACACCCAGCAGACCCAGGTAGACCGTCGTCAGCACATAGCCCGACAGCGCCCGGAACACGCCCGGATCCGACAGGCTCGCACCGCCCAGGTCGGTCCCCGACACCAGCGCCTGGCTCACGAAGAACGTCGCGAACACCAGCGGGGCGTAGACCGCGAAGACGACCGCCGCGAACACCGCGCCCTTCGCCCACAGCACCCCGGTCCGCCGAGGCGCGGCGGCCATCGTCGACCGGATCGAACCGGTCGAGTACTCGCCAGTGACGAACAGCACGCCCAGCACGGCGATGAACACCGAGCTCAACGCCACCCCGAACATCGAGAGGTCGACGGCGGTCATGCCGAAATCGGCCGCGCCGCCGCTGTAGTCGGCCGCGGCGGCCACGGCGATGCCGCCGCCGAACACGGCCGCGCACACCAGCACGATCCAGCTCGAGCGGAGCGACCAGAACTTGGTCCACTCCGAACGCAGCAGCCCGGTGCCGCTCAGACGGTATTCCGTCGGCGGAGCGTAGACCGCCGGGCTCTCGGTCATGGTCGCGGCCGTCATCACGCAGCCACCCTTTCCTTGGTCTGTTGGAATTCGACGGCGTCCGCGGTGAGCTCCATGAACGCCTCTTCGAGCGAGGCCCGCTCGGTGCGCAGCTCGTGCAGCACCAGCCCGTGGGCCGCGGCGGTCGCACCGACGGCCGCCGCGTCGGCGCCCTTGATCTCGAGCATGTTCGCCTTCGGGCTGGTGACGGAGACCCCCGGCCCCTGCAGACGCTCGGCCAGCGCCGCGGCGTCGGGCGAGACGACCTTGACCGAGCCCTCACCGCGCCCGTTGACGAACTCCTCCACGGTGGTGTCGGCCAGCAGCCGGCCCTGACCGACCACGACCAGGTGCTCGGCGGTCTGCGACAGCTCGCTCATCAGGTGCGAGGACAGGAACACGGTCCGACCTTCGGCGGCCAGGCTCTTGAGCAGCTCCCGGATCCAACGCACACCGTCGGGGTCGAGGCCGTTGACCGGCTCGTCGAGGATGAGGACCGCCGGGTCGCCCAGCAGGGCTACGGCGATGCCGAGGCGCTGGCCCATGCCGAGGCTGAACCCGCCGGCGCGCTTGCCGGCGACGTCGGAGAGCCCGACCAGGTCGATGACCTCCATGACGCGGCGCTTGGGGATCGAGTGGGTGTGCGCCAAGGCCAGCAGGTGCTTGTAGGCGCTGCGGCCGGCGTGGACGGACTTGGCCTCCAGCAGGACCCCGACCTCGGTCATGGGGGCCCGGAAGCGGGCGTACTCCTTGCCGCCTACGCGGACGGTGCCGGCGGTGGGGGCGTCGAGGCCGACGATGGTGCGCATCGTGGTGGACTTGCCGGCCCCGTTGGGGCCGAGGAAGCCGGTCACGATCCCGGGTTTGACCGTGAAGGTCAGGTCGTCCACGGCGGTCTTCTTGCCGTAACGCTTGGTGAGGTGTTCTATCTCGATCATGTTCTCGAAGCTACGGCCGCGAACGCGACCTTTCATCAGGCTCGGGCCGGAACCTCGCGCCTCGCACTGGTACCGCGGTACTACTACCGGCGTCGCCTATTTCGCCTCGGCGTAGCTGTCGACCACCTTGGGGCGCAGCGGTATCCGCACAGGGAGATCGCCGAAGAGCACGGCCGTGGCCGCCTCGGCGGTCCGTTCGATCGCCTCGCACACGGCTTCGGCATGCTCGGCCGGGCAGTGCACCATCACCTCGTCGTGCAGGTAGAACACCAGCTCGCCCAGGTCCCTTTGGAACAGTTCCCGGCGCAGCAGCGCCAGCACCACCAGCGCCCACTCGGCGGCGGTGCCCTGGACGATGAAATTGCGGGTGAACCGGCCCCTCCTGGAGGCGACCTGGGTGCCTCGCTCGGAGTTGAGCTCCCGCCACCATTTCTCCGAAGGAGCGGGCACGGTGCGACCGAGCCAGGTGCGGACGATGCCGCCCTTCTCGCCGATGCGGGCGGCGCTCTCGACCCGATCGAAGGCGGCCGGGAACCGTTCGCGCATGAGCGCGACCAGCGCCGCCGCGTCGCCCGCGGTGCCGCCGTACATCGCCGAGATGAGCGCGATCTTGGCCTTGGAACGCTCGCCGCCGAGGTCGGGCGCGAGCTCGGTGTAGAGGTCGTCGGCGGCGGTCGCGGCGATCATGGCCCGGTCGCCGCTGATGGCCGCCAGCAGGCGGGGCTCGAGTTGCGCCGCGTCGGCGGCGACCAGTTTCCAGCCGGGCACCGGCCGGATCGCCTCCCGGACGGCGTGCGGCAGCTGCAGCGCCCCGCCGCCGTCGGTGCCCCAGCGCCCGGTGTCGGCCCCGCCGACGGTGTAGACCGGCCGGAACCGCCCGTCGACGGCCCCGCCCTGTGCTCCCGCCGGCCCGCCACCACCCGAACCGGAGTGAACGCTGACCCGCCCACCCGCCGGCCCGCCACCACCCGAACCGGAGTGAACGCTGACCCATGTGTCAGCCCAGTTCCAGCCGAAGGCCGACCAGACTCGGGCGTGCTCGCGGTAGACCTTGAGCGCTTCGACGGCCGGGTGGTCGATCCGGGCCAGCTCCCAGTGGTGGGTGGTCTTGACGTCGATCCCGGCGGCGTGGAAGGCGCCGAGGACCTGCTTGGTCGAGTCGGGGTTGAGCTGGTGCCCGAACGCCTCGACGACCCGGTCGGCCAGCGCCTGCAGCTTGCGCGGACGCATGCCCTTGGCCGGGCGCGGCCCGAGCAGCTCGCGGAGCAGCCGGTCGTGCACCTCGCGGTCGAACGGCACGCCGGTGCGGGACATCTCCACGGCCACCAGAGCACCGGCCGACTCGGCCGCCAGGAGCCTGATCAGTCCTTCGATCCCGGCCGCGCGGACCCGTCGCTGCTGGTCCAGCCACGCGGCCTGCAGACGCGTCAACAGGCCCGGACCGTCTACCGGATCGGGCTCACGCTCGAACAGCGTCCCCGCGTCCGGGTCGGTCTCCACGACCGTCTCGGGCGCCTCGCGCCCCTCCACCCGCGCGAGGATCCGCTCGCTCAACCGCAGGTCACGGCATCGGTCGAGCCGCGCACCGGCATCGAGCAGCGGCGGATAGTCGCGCGAGGCGTCGGCCAGGACCCAGCGCGGCGAGCACTCGGCCTCGATACGGGCGACCGCCTCGGCCAGGTCCTCGTGATAGGCGACCGGGCCGCCGGGGAGCCTCATCGTCCAACCCTCGGCGCCCCTGCCATGCACCAGCGCGACCGTCACACCACAAGACAAGCACAGGCCTGTGACAACGCCGTGACTCCGACGGGCCCGAAACGTCCGCGCGGATCGGACATACTTTCCGTATCGTCGGGTAATCGTCCGACATGGAGTTCATTCTTTGGATACTCGCGGTCATTCTGGTCGTCTACGGCATTTTCCTGCTGTTTCGCGGCAGGATCATGCTCGGCATCGTGTTCATCATCGTGGGCCTCCTGGTAGGCCCCGGCGGCGTCTCGGTCTTCACTTAGGCGGATTCGCGGACCACCAGCTCGGTGGGGAGGATCGTCGTCCGCTCGACGTCCTCCCCGTCGAGCAGTGCGAGCATGTGCCTGGCCAGGGTGCGGCCGATCTCGGTGATCGGCTGGCGCACCGTGGTCAGCGGCGGCTCGCAGTACGAGGCGAGCGCGATGTCGTCGAATCCCACCACCGCGACGTCGTCGGGCACTCGGCGGCCCGCCTCCCGCAGCGCCGCCAGCGCCCCGTGCGCCATCAGATCCGACCCCACGAACACCGCGTCCAGCTCCGGCTCGTCGGCCAGGAGCTGCCGCATCGCGTCGGTCCCCGACTCGGCGGTGAAGTCGCCGATGGCGACGATGGCCCGCCGGTCGGCGGCCGCCAGAGCCCGCCGGTAGCCCTCGAGACGCGCCCGGCCGGCGACCATGTCCTGCGGGCCGGCGATCGTGGCGATCCGGCTCCGGCCCTTCGCCAGCAGGTGCTCGACGGCCGCCTGGACGCCGCCGATGTGGTCGACGTCGATGCACGGCAGTCGCGAATGCGGCATCATCCCGTTGCACACCACCGGCACCCCTCGCCGCTCCATGAGCTCGGGAAGCGGGTCGGCGTCGTGGAGCGAGGCGAACATGACCCCGTCGACGTGGCCCCCGACGGCGTACCGCTCGACCCTGGTGCGTCCCTCCGCGGTTCCGGTGGTCATGAGCACCAAGAGCTTTCCGGCCGCGTCCAGTTCGGTGGCGACGCCGCGGATGACGCTGGGGAAGAACTGGTCGTCCGAGAACACCCGGGTCGGCGACTCCGGCACGATGAGCGCGACCGAATCGGTCCGGTGGGTCACCAGGCTCCGCGCGGCCGCGTGCGGGACGTAGCCCATCTCGGCCGCGGCGGTCTCGACGGCGACGCGCAGGTGCTCGGCCACGCTCGTCTGCCCGTTGACCACCCGTGAGACCGTCGCCCGCGACACTCCCGCGCGCTCGGCGACCTCTTCGAGGGTCGGCCTGCGCTCGCGGCGCAGTCTGCGCGATGCCATGTCGCTCGTCCCCGGTTCCGTCCGTCCCATGTCCTCCGCCTCAACCTTTGACCGCACCTTGCATGATCCCGCTGATCATGTACTTGCCCAGCAGCGCGAACACCGCCAGCAGTGGAAGCGTAGCCAGAACCGTCGCGGTCAGCACCAAGGAGTGGTCGGTCACGTACCCGCCGCTGAGCGTCGACAGGGCGACCTGCACCGTGTAACGGTCGGGGCTGGAGAGGACGATGAGCGGCCAGAAGTAGTCGTTCCAGGCGGTCAGGAACGTCAGCACCCCCAGGACCACGGCCGCCGGCCTCGCGGCCGGCATGACGACCTGCCAGAAGATCCGGAACGTGGTGGCTCCGTCCATGCGGGCGGCCTCGATGAGCTCGCCGGGCAGCGCGCCGCGCAGGTACTGGGTCATGAAGAACACCCCGAAGGCGTTGACCAGGCCGGGCGCGATGACCGCCCACAGCGTGTCGGTCCACTCGAGGTTGATCATGAGCATGTACAGCGGGATGACGCCCAGCTGCACCGGCACCATCATCGTCGCGACCACCGACACCAGCAGCACCTTGGAGGCATTGAACTCGAGCTTGGCGAACGCGAAGCCGGCCAGGGTCGAGAAGAACACCACCGAGGCGGTGACGCTGACGCTGACGATCGCCGAGTTCACCAGGGCGAGGTCGAACGGCACGGTGTCGAAGACCCGCCGCATGTTCTCCAGGAGGTTCCGGCCGGGGAGGACCGGCGGCGGCACCTGCCCGAGCGCCGAGTTGTCCCTGGAGGCGACCACGGCGCTGTAGTACAGCGGGAAGCCGGAGAAGAACAGGACCGCCACCAGCGTCAGGTAGGTGAGCCGTCCCGGCCGGTTGCGCATCATGCGCAGATAGGCCCGGCGCTTTCGGGGGCTGATCGCAGTCGTCATGAGTCGCTCCGGATGCGTCGGATGAAGAGGTAGTTGAGCAGCGCGATCAGGACGATGATCGCGAACATCGTCCATGCGACGGCCGAGGCGTAGCCGAACTCGAAGCCGCGGTTGAAGCCGTGCTCGTACAGGTACAGGGTCAGCGTCTGGAACTGGCGGGAGGCGCCGCCGGTGACGCCGCCGCCGTCGAACAGCTGCGGTTCGGCGAAGATCTGCAGGCCGTAGATGGTCGAGACGATGACGGTGAAGATGATCGTCGGGCGGATCATCGGGACGGTGACGCGGAACAGCTGCGTGAACCGCGAGGCGCCGTCGAGGAGCGCGGCCTCGTAGACGTCGCGCGGCACGGCCTGCATGGCCGCCAGGTAGATCAGCGTGTTGTATCCGGTCCACCGCCACGCCACCATGACCGCGATCGCCACGTGCGAGGAGGCGGTCCCGGCCTTCCAGTCGATGCGTCCGGCCCCGACGGTCTCGAGGACCCAGTTGATCAGGCCGAAGTCGCGGCCGAACAGCTGGCTGAAGATGACCGCCACGGCCACCACGGAGGCGACGTTCGGCAGGAGCATGCCCATGCGGAAGACCGTCTGGCCACGCAGGCGGAAGGTCAGCAGGTGCGCCAGGAACAGCGCCGCCAGCAGCTGCGGCACCGTCGCCAGCGCCAGGATGGAGAGGGTGTTGGTGAGGGAGTTCCAGAAGTACGGGTCGCCCAGCAGCGTCGTGTAGTTGTCGACGCCGACGAAGACCCGCTCGTCGGACAGCAGGCTCCAGTCGTGCATCGAGACCCACGCGGTGAAGGCCAGCGGGAAGAGGCCGAACGCCGCGAAGAGTACGAAGAACGGGGCGATGTAGAGGTACGGGGAGGCATGGAGGTCGAGGCGGTAGCGAAAGACGCCGGCCGGTGCCGGCCGGCCGACGGACGCGCCTCGCCCCTTGGTAGCGATGGCCATGGGGTCGCCTTCAAGGTTCGGTGGATCGGACGGGAGGTGGCGGCCGCTCGGGTTGGGGAGTCGAGCGGCCGCCGGCTGGTGGCCCTAGAACGACTCGAGGTCGCTCAGTACCTGCTGCCAGGCCTCGTCGGGCGCTTGGGCGCCGTCCTCGATGCGGCCGAGGCCTTGGCCGATCGTCGCCAGGACGTCGCCCTGCAGCGGGCCCTGGTACTGCGGTTCGACCGCTTGGGCTGCGGCGGTGAAGATCTCGCCGACCGGCGCGTCGTTGAAGTACTCCTTGGTCATGCCGGTGAGCGCTTCGTCTTCGTACAGCTCGGGCGTGGACGGGAAGTTGCCGGTCTGCTCGAAGACCTTCAGCTGCTGCTCGGGCGCGGTGAGCCACTCGATGAGCTCGTAGGCCTCCTCGGGGTGCTCGCCCTGGGCGGGCAGCACCAGGTGGGAGCCGCCCATGTTGCCGGCCCCGCCGGGCACCGTGGCGACGTCCCACAGGCCGGCCGCGTCGGGCGCGTTGGTCTCGATGTAGCTGGTCATCCACGCGGGGCAGATGATGGTCGCGAAGGTGCCCTCGGTGAAGCTGGCGTTCCACTCGGGAGTCCAGGCCTCCAGGCCGTTGGACATGCCGGCCTCGATGGACTCGACGGTCAGGTCCCAGGCGTCCTTGATGGCCGGGTTGGAGTCGACGACGATGTTGTTCTCGCGGTCGTAGACGCCCTGGTCGGCCTGTTCGACCATGGCGCGGAACATGTTGCCCGAGGACTCGAAGAAGTACTCGCCGTCGGTGGCGTCCATGTACTCCTGGCCGACCGCGACGTAGTCCTCCCACGACTCGGCCCACAGCGCCGACACCTCGTCGCGCTCGACCGGGAGCCCGGCGGCCTCGAACAGGTCGCGCCGGTAGCACATGGCCATGCCGCCGACGTCGGTGCCGAGTCCGATGAGGGACTCGCCGTCGGCGGCGAGCGCCTGCTGCCACTTCCAGTCCAGCCACTGGTCCTCGAGGTCGGCGGCGCCGAGGTCGAGGAGGTTGTGGAAGCGGTCGGGCTCGGCGGTGTACTGGCTGATGTAGCCGACCTCGACGGCCTCGATGTCGGCCGCGCCCGACCCGGTGGCCAGGTGGGTGGTGAGGCCGGTGTGGTGGTCGGCGAACTCGGCGATCTGCTCCTCGATCTTGATGTTCGGGTGGGCCTCCATGTACTCCTCGTAGAGCGGCCCGAAGCCGAAGTCGCCGAACAGGCCCACGGTGAGGGTGACGGTGCCGTCGTCCTCGGAATCCGAGCCGCAGGCCGCGGTCCCGGCTGCGACCAGCGCCGCGGCCGAGACGACCGCCAGCGAGGTGCGGAAGGGGTTGGTGATCATTGTCGGGTTTCTCCTAATCGGTGGTGAGGGATCGGCGGCTCCCGCGCCGTCGGGGCGCGGGAGCCGTGAGGGGCGGGGCCGCCGGTCGGCGGCCGGGTCAGTTGCGGAAGTGGAACCAGTTGACGTTGACGAAGTCGTTCGGCTGTCCACTGGTGAACGTGAGGTACACGGTGTGGGTGCCGGTGACCGATGCGACGTTGCCGGGCACGGTGGTCCAGCTCTGCCAGCCGCCGGTGTTCCCGACGGCGAAGCTGCCGATCGGCGACGCGGTCGGGCTGTCGATGCGGACTTCGACCATGCCGCTCACGCCGGCGTCGGCGCCTGAGGCCACTCTGGCGACGAAGTCGGTCGGCCCGCCGGAGCCGAAGTCGACGTTGTCGTAGCGGGCCCAGTCGCCGTCGCCGATCCAGCCGATGTTCTCGCCGCCGCCCGAATCCGAGGTGCCTTCGACCTGGAGGCCGTTCTGGGCGTCGAACGCCTCGGCCTCGATGGTGGTGTAGGCGTCGTGGCCGTCGCCGGGCTCGCCCGGGTCGGTGGGCTCGGAGGTGGTCGGGTCCGGGTCGGGCTCGCCGCCGCCGCGGGTGTAGACGCGGACGTAGTCGACCAGCAGGTTGTGGCCCGGCTCGGTGGCCGCGACCGGGGTCGCGTGCCCGGCCACGCCGTCGGGGAAGGCCCCGCCCATGGCGAGGTTGAGCAGGATGAAGTAGCCGGCGTGGTCGGTCATCTGCGCCCACGTGTCGGCGCCGACCTGCGCCTCGTCGACGGTGTGGTACAGCTGTCCGTCGACGTACCAGCGCAGTTGGCCGGCCGCACCGGAGTCGTCCCACTCGAACGCGTAGGTGTGGAAGCCGCCTTGGCAGCTGCCGCCGCAGTCGGTGGTGCCGCCGAGGCCGTTGAACTCGTTGCAGGGACCGCCGGGCGCGACGCCGCAGTGGAGGACGGCGTGCACTTCCGGCAGGCCGTTGACGTTCTCCATGATGTCGTACTCGCCGATGCCCGGCCAGTTCCAGTAGTCGCCGCGGTAGGGCGAGCCGAGGGCCCAGAAGGCCGGCCAGTAGCCGAGCGCGGCCTCGCCGGAGACCTGCGGCAGCCGCAGGCTGCCCTCGATGCGCATCGATCCGCCTTCGGGGGCGCGGAAGTCGCCGCGGTGGGTCTCGATGCGCGCCGAGGTCCAGTTGCCGGCGCCGTCGCGCAGCGCGGTGATCGAGAGGTTCCCGTTGCCGTCGAGGGAGACGTTCGCGGGGTCGTCGGTGTGGTAGGCGATCTCGCCGGTGCCCCAGTTGTCGGGGCCGCCCGGATAGGCGTGTCCGATGTCGAACTGCCAGTTGTCGGACGACGGGAGCCGGCCCGCGGCGCCGTCGAACTCGTCGGCCCAGACCAGTTGCCAGTCCTGGGCCGCCTCGGGGGCGGTCTGCGCGCCTGCGGTGTCGATGGTGACGCCGGCGGCCGCGATGACGGCGCCGGCCGCTGCGACGGCGGTGATGACGCGGACGAGAGGCCGCCGCCGGTGTCGATTCTCGGGTTCGGAGGTCGGGAGGGTGGTCATGACGGCTCCTTTGCCGGATTGCCGGGAAACGGAGAAATCGCTCTCTATCAGGTTCTCCAGCTGAGAGAAACAATCAGAGAGCGCTCTCTCATCGAGCTACGAAGATATTCCTACCCAATGAATCCAGAGAAGTCAATGCGCCGTGACCGAACCGTTACCTTCGCCGACGCGAAGGCAAACGCGATCAGCCTTGCGGCCCTTCGCTTTTCAAGTCAGACCAAAGCCGGTGGCGGTTTTCAGATCAAAGCCGGTGGCGGCGGCGGAGCCGGCTCAAAGTTCGGTGTCGTCGGCCTCGGGGTCGCGCTCCTGGCGTTCCCGGGTGTGCTCGCGCAGGTCGTTGAGGCGCTCGCGCCGCTCGGCGCTGAGCCGGTCGAGCCGCTTCTGCCGCTCCCGGATCTCCTCGGGCGACTCGGTGCCGCCGAGCATCCGCTTCTCCAGCTGCTCCACGTGCTCGGCGTGCGCGGCCGCGTTGATGGCCCGCACATCCTGATAGGTGTCCCGCAGCGACTCCATGCGCTTGATCGCGTCATGGCACTGGGCCACCAGGATCTCGATGTCGGCGTTCTCGGCGGTGGTCGCGTCCATCCGGCGCGCCTCCAGCCAGGCGATCCCCTCGCGGAGCTTCTCGCGGGCCTTGAGGTTGTGCATGGCCAGGTCTTCGACGATCTGGTCGGTGAGCTCGAGGAAGTTCAGATGCGGATCGGGGCGATCGTCAGTGCCCATCTGGGCTGTCCTTCCGTGCGGAGCAGATGCCTTCCTCCTCTACCATACGGCTGAGCATCCCCGTACCGTTCACCGCGCGTCAGATCCCCCTGAAAGACGAGGACCAGTGGAAGCAATCGACATCTTCATCGACCGCCTCACCCAGACGCAGGAGACCCCTCCGGCCGGCATCATGCTGGCGTGCCTGGCCGCGGCGGCCGTGATGGTCCTCTACACGCCACTGTGGCGGTGGAGCCGCGGCCTGGTCACCATCGCCCACGAAGGCGGCCACGCACTCATGGCGGTGCTGATGCGCCGCCGCCTCACCGGCATCCGCCTCCACGCCGACACGTCGGGACTGACCTTCTCCCGCGGCAGACCCACCGGCTTCGGAGCGGCGATGACCCTGCTGGCCGGATACATCGCCCCGGCCGCCCTCGGCCTCGGCGCGGCCGCCCTGACCGGCGCCGGCTACATCGTCGCGCTCCTGTGGATCACGCTGGTCCTGCTGGCGATCATGCTCGCGTTCATCCGCAACTGGTACGGCGCGCTGGCCCTGCTCGTGGTCGGCGCCGGAGTCTTCGCCGCGACCTGGTACGGCAACGCCATCGTCCAGACCGTGGCCGCCTACCTCGGGGCGTGGCTGCTCCTGCTCGGCGCGGTCAAGCCGGTGATCGAACTGGGCGCCCGCCGCAGGCGCCGCCGCGGCTCCGGAGCCTCCGACGCCGACCAGCTCGCCGGGATCACTTCGCTCCCGGCAGGGGCCTGGATCTTCGTCTTCACGCTGATCACCATCGCAGCCGCGGCCTGGGGCACCTGGCTGCTCCTGCCGTTCGAGGAGTGGGACCTGCTCAACGGAGGCGTCGTTTCGTCTTAGCGGTCGGCGGCGCCGAGTACGGATCCTCGGGCCAGGGGTGCTTGGGGTACCGGCCGCGCATCTCCTTGCGCACCTGCTGGTACGGGCCCTCCCAGAATGAGGTCAGGTCCGCGGTCACCGCCAGCGGACGCCCCGCCGGGCTCAGCAGGTGCAGCGTCACCGGCGTCCCGGCGATCCGAGGGGTGCGCTCGGCGCCGAACATCTCCTGGAGCTTGACCGCCAGCACCGGCGTCGGGCCCGAATAGTCCACGCGCGCCCTGCGTCCACTGGGCACCGGCAGCGCCTCGGGCGCGGCCTCGTCGATGCCCGCCTGCCACGGCAGCAGGTTCCGCAGCGCCTGACCGACCGGGATCGACTCCACGTCGCCGCGCCTGCGCGCTCGCGACCACCACGGCTCCAGCCAGTCGGTGCCGGCCAGCAGCGCCCGATCGCTCACGTCCGGCCACGGGTCCCCGATGCCGCGGTGGCAGAAGTCCATCCGCTCCCGCAGCCGCTTCGCGTCCTCCGACCAGCGCAGCAGCTCGAGCCCTTCCAGTCGCAGCCCTTCGGCCAGGGCCGCGCCGACCAGCTCCGGGTCGGGATCGCGCAGCGGCCTCGCCGACACCTCGATCGCGCCGAGGGTCCGGACGCGGCGGGCGGTCACGTCGCCTCGCTCGGGATCCCACGCCACCCGATCCGACACGCCGTCGCCGACCAGCTCGCAGGCCAGTTCGCCGTCGATCGGCACCGCCGCGCGGACGATCGCGGCCGCGCGCCCGGGGGAGCGGTCGGCGTCCGCGACGGCCAGCCATTCGCTGCCCGACAGAGGGGAGCCCTCGGCGGTGACCGCACCGGTGCCGGCCACGGTCCGCCACTGGGATCCGGTGCGCTTGGCGACCCGCTCGGGGAACGCCAGGGCCACCACCGTGGCGGCCGCCTCGTCGTCGCCGACGCGTCGCCGGACCTCCGGGGCGCTGCGGCTCAGCCGCCGGACCTCGTTCTGCCACTGGCGGTCCCGGCTCGACCGCAACCGCCGCCACTCGGCGAGGAGGTCGTCGCTCCTACCGCGCCGGTCGAGCCCGAGCAGCGCCGCGACTTCGGCGGCCCGCTCGGTGCCGACCCGCTCCGACCCGTCGATGAGCGCCCGTGCCAGGCGCGGATGCAAACCGACCTTCGCCAGCGTCCGGCCCCGTTCGGTGGCCGATCCGTCGTCGGCGATGGCTCCGAGGGACCGCAGTGTCGCCTGCGCGGCCTCCAAGGCCCCGGCCGCCGGCTGACCCGGCAGCGCCAGGCCCTCGACCGGCGTGCCCCAGCAGGCCGCCTGCAGCGCGAAGGAGGTCAGGTCGGAGGAGTCGATATCGGGAGTCGGCTGCGCCGGGCGGCGCGCGTGCTCGGCCTCGCTCCAGCACCGCCACACCGCGCCGGGGGCCTCGCGCCCGGCGCGCCCGGCCCGCTGGTCGCACGAGGCCCGCGAAGCCGGGACCGTCGTCAGCCCCGGCAGCCCCCGCGAGTGGTCGATGACCGGACGTCGAGCCAGTCCGGCGTCGACGACGATCCGCACCCCCGGCACGGTCAGGCTCGATTCGGCGATGTCGGTGGAGAGGACCACGCGGCGACGGTCCGGATCCGGCCGCAAGGCGGCGTCCTGCGCGGCCGACGACACCGACCCGTGCAATTGATGTATATCGACATCGAGGTAGTCCAGTTGGTCGGCGACCCGCCGGATCTCACCGGCGCCGGGCAGGAAGCACAGGACATCGCCGTCGTCGGCATGAAGCGCCCGGTCGACCACGTGCGCGACATGCGACAGCAGCCGCGGATCGACCCTGAGCCCGTCCGGCGGAGACGTCCGCTCCCGCGGCGGCGCCCAATGCAGGTCCACCGGGTGACGCATCGGCTCCGACTCCACCAGCGGAGCGCCCTCGAGCAGCCGCCGCCACAACCCGGTGTCGGCGGTGGCCGAAGCGGCGACGACCGCCAGGTCAGGACGCAGCACCTGACGAGTCTCGATGAGGAACGCGCAGGCGGTGTCGGTCTCCAGGTGCCGCTCGTGGCACTCGTCGAGCATCACCGCGTCGACCCCGGGCAGCTCCGGATCGGCCAGCAGCCGATTGAGCAGTACCCCGGTCGTCACCACCTCCACCCTGGTCGCCGCCGAACGGCGCGACTCGCCCCGGATCTGATAGCCCACACGCTCGCCCGCCGACTCGCCGAGGATCGAGGCCATGCGCCGCGCCGCCGCCCGAGTCGCCAACCGCCGCGGCTCGGCCACCAGCACCTTGCGCGGCGGGGCGTCGGCGTCCAGCAGCCCGGCGAGGGCCAGCGGAGCGAGCGTGGTCTTGCCGGTGCCCGGAGGCGCGGCCAGCACCGCCGTGCCGGTCTCCTCGACGGCACGCAGCAGCAGCGGAAGCGAATCACGGATCGGCAGTTCGGGAAGAGCGGGCATGCGGACCATTGTCGCCCCTGGGACCGGCGTGTTCCGCGGACAGGGGCCGCCGACGGTTATAGCGTCGGACCCATGGGAGAGAAGATCACCAAGCACCGGCTCCACGCCGCGACCGGCAGCGCCGCGCTGGCGGCCGCGCTCGCGCTGACCGCTTGCGGCGGCGACGATGAGGACGCCGATCCAGGTTCGCGCTACGGCGCTCCCGAGACCGACACCGAGACGCCCACCGACGCGGCCACGACCGAGGACGACGCGGGAGGCGCGGGCTCCACCGTCGACGAGCTCGGCCTCGCCGAGACCGACCTCGGTGAGGTGGTCGTCGACGGCGAGGAGATGACGGTCTACCTGTTCACCGAGGACGCCGGCGGCACGCCGACCTGCTATGAGCAGTGCGCCGAGAACTGGCCGCCGCTCCTGGCCGAAGACGACGGCGAGGTCGAGGTCGGCGACGGGCTCGACGAGTCACTGGTGGGCAGGGTCGAACGCGAAGACGGCTCGATGCAGGTCACCTACAACGAGCACCCGCTGTACTTCTGGGTCGACGACGCCGCGCCCGGAGACATCAACGGGCAGGGCGTCAACAACGTCTGGTACGTCCTCGACGCCGAGGGCAACGCCATCACCGAGATGCCGTGACCGCCTCGGTCAGGTGGTGCAGAGCAGGCCCGGGACGTAGTAGAGCGTGATCGGAGTGTCGTAGCCGACGTCGCTGCCCTCCGACGGCTGCTGCTCGACGACCTCGCACTCGTCGGCGTCCTCGTCAGCGGACTCGGCGACCTCTTCGACCACGTTGTTGAAGCCCTCTCCTTCGAGTTCGGCCTTAGCGTCGGCGACGTCGTCGCCGACGTAGTCCTCCATCGTCAACATTCCCGATTCACCGGTCGGCTCCGAGGGCGCCTCGGTCGTCGGCTCCTCTTCGTGCTGGTCGTCGTCTGAGGCGTCGTCCTCCTCCTGGTCGTCCTCGGTCTGCTGCTCCGCTTCGTCGTCGGCGGCTTCGGTGGTCTCGGCCGCCTCCGACTGCGCGGGCGCTCCGCTCTCCGGGCCGTCGCCCGCGGTCGGCGTCTCTTCGCCGGCCGACCGCCACCACACGGTGAGCGCTATGAGGAGGATGAGCACGCCCGCGACGGTGAGGATGACCGGCACGACCTTGCTGCGCTCGGGTTCCTCGAAGTCGCGCGGCGGCGGCAGCTCCCGGCCCGGCGGGGGAGAACCGGGGTCCTGCATGCCCATCGCCTGCGTGTGCTGACCGGCCGGGACCATGCCCTGAGCCATGGCCCGCGTGGACCGGTTCGGCGGCGAGGTCGGCGGCAGGATCGCCGTCGTCCCCTGGCCGGGGGCCATGCGCCCGTCCCGGGCCGCCTGCGCCAGTTCGCCCGCCGAGGCGAACCGCTGGCGGGGGTCCTTGACCAGGCATCGCATCACGATCTGCGCCACCGGCGGCGGCACGTCCTGCGGCAGCGGCGCGGGCTGCCCGGTCATGTGCTGGGTGATCACCGCGGCCGGGTCGCCTCCGCCGAACGGGGCCCGTCCGGCCAGGCACTCGTAGGCCACGATCCCGAGCGAGTACTGGTCGGTCGCGCCGGTGAGGTCGCCGCCGGAGAGCTGCTCGGGTGAGGCGTAGTGGAGCGTCCCCATCACGGTGCCGGTCTCGGTGAGCCCGGCCTGGCCGCGGGCCGAGGCGATCCCGAAGTCGACGATCTTGACCGCGCCCTCTTCGTCGACCAGGAGGTTCCCCGGTTTGATGTCGCGGTGGACGATCCCGGCCCGGTGCGCCACATCGAGCGCTTCGGCGGCGGTGGCCACGATCTTCAACACCTCGGGAGGCGAGAGCCGCCCGCGCTGGGCGATGACCTTGTCGAGCGAGGTGCCGCGGACCAGCTCCATGATCAGATACGAGATCACGCCGTCGGGCCCGGGCTCTTCGCCGTAGTCGTAGAGCGCGACGATGCCCGGTGACTGCAGTGCCGCGACCGCCCGGGCCTCCTGCTGGAAGCGGGCGCGGAAGCGGTCGTTGCCGGCCAGGCCGGAGTGCAGCAGCTTGACGGCGACGACGCGGCTCAGGCGCGTGTCGGTGCCGCGCCACACCTCGCCCATGCCGCCGGCGGCGAGTCGGTCGTCAAGGCGGTAGCGGCCGGCGATCAGGGTCCCGATGTGCACCTCGGCCCTCTCCTCAGCTTCGGGGGAACGATGAGAACCCGAGCTTAGTAGGGCCGCTCCAGCGCCTACGCCTCCGGTTCGAGCGTGAGGCTGACGGAGTTGATGCAGAAGCGGGCGTCCTCGGGGTTGTCCCAGCCTTCACCGTAGAACACGTGGCCCAGGTGCGAATCGCAGTTCGCGCAGCGCACCTCGGTCCGCTCCATGCCCATGCTCCGGTCCTCGATCAGCCGGACCCGGTCTCCGGCCATCGGGGTCCAGAAGGAGGGCCATCCGCAGCGGGAGTCGAACTTGGTCTCCGAGGAGAACAGCTCGGCCCCGCAGGCCCGGCAGCGGTAGACCCCGCTGCGTTTCTCGTCGACGTACTCGCCGGTCCACGGGGCCTCGGTGCCGCCCTCGCGCAGCACGCGGTACTCGGCTTCGGTCAGCTTCTCGCGCCACTGGTCGTCGGTCATGCGATCGAGTCTAGGCCGCCGTCGTCCCTCGCGGTCGTACCGAACGATCACGGCTTTCGAGTCGTGCCGCCCTCACCGGACTCCCGCCGGCCCCTAAGATGATGCGAATGCGGTATCTCTTGGGCGACTACACGACCGAAGGCGGACCCGGTCTGGTGGTCGCCGGCCCGGACGGGCTCGCGTCACCGGCATCGGTCGAGAATCCCTCCTGGGTGGCCACCGGGGGACCTGGCGGCGTCGTGTACACCGTCAGCGAGGCCGAGCCCGGGTGGGCCGCCGCCTGGCGCGTCGCCGAGACCTTCTCACTCGACCCGGTCGGCACCGCCAGGCCCACCGGCGGTTCGAACCCGTGCCACGCCGTCGTCCACCCCTCCGGCAGGTGGCTCCTGGCGGCCAACTACGGCGACGGTGCCGGCGGCGGTTCGGTGGCGGTGCTGCCGATCGCGGCCGACGGCTCGCTCGGGGAGCCGACCGACGTGTACGACCTCGTCGGCTCCGGTCCCGATCCCGAACGGCAGACCGGGCCCCACGCCCACCAGATCGTCTGCCACGCCGGCCGCGTGCTCGTGGTCGACCTCGGCTCCGACCGCGTCCACACCTTCGACCTCGACGGCGACGGTCGCCTGAATCCGGTGGCCTTCACCGTCTTCGAGCCCGGCTTCGGTCCCCGGCACCTGGCCTTCGTCGGCGAGCGCGCGGTCATCGCCGGCGAGCTGGCCAACGCGGTGGTCACCGGCGCCTTCGACGGGAACTCGGCGCAGTTCGTGCTCGGCCCGACCCTGCCGCTGCCGGGGACCGACCCGGCGGACCTGGCCGCGCTGCCCGACATCGGCCTGCCCGAGGACGTGCCGCGCCCCTACCCTGGCGCGGTGGTACCGGACCCCGAACGCGGCCTGTGCTACGTCACCGTCCGTGGACCCGACCAGGTCACGGTCATCGACCCGGCTCGTCCGGCGCTGGTGCGCTCGGTCCCGGTCGGGGCGTCGTGGCCGCGCGACGCCGCGCTGGAGTCCGATGGGAACCTGCTGGTGGCGTGCCAGTTCGGCGGGGTCGTCACGCGCGTCGACCCGACCGGTGAAGCGGAGGCGCACGCCGTCTGGGAGTGCCCCGGCGCCTCTTGCGTGAGGCCTCTCACCTAGGAATATTGCGGATTCTGCAAAATTTCTCCGAACGAATCTTGTAAACGGTGGCAACCCCGGTTAGGGTTGCGGCCATGGCAGATCAGACGGGCCTTCGCGAACGCAAGAAGGCCGCCACCAAGGCGGCCCTCGGCGACGCCGCGCTCCGTCTGGCGATCGCCAAGGGCGGCATCGAAGCGGTCAGCGCCGACGAGATCGCCGCCGCCGCGGGCGTCTCCGCCCGCACCTTTCACAACTACTTCCACTCCAAGGAGGACGCGCTCCTCCACGACTTCAACGAGCACACCCGCAAGATGCTCGCCGAGCTGCGGGAATGCTCCCAGCACCAGCCGATCTGGGACGCCCTGCGCGACGCGTGCCTGAGCCTCAAAACCGGCGAGCACTGGGACGTGGAACTGCTGCGGTGCAAGGACGAACTGATCGCGAACTCCCCGTCGCTGATCACCCACCAGGCCGGCCAGTTCTTCGAACTGTTCAACGACGCCCTCGGCATCGTGGCCGAAGCCACCGGGACCGACCCGAGCGACCTGTACCCCCGACTCGTGCTCGGCAGCGCGCTCATCGCGATGAAGGTCGCCCACCAGCACTGGCTCGCCGACCCGGACGCCGAACCGCTCGAAACGGTCATCACCAGATCCTTCGCGCAGTTCGAGGCCGGCGTCACCAGACCTATAACCGAATAAGCGAAACACCAGGAAACCCGCCGCCGAAGACGTCGGCGAAACACCACCGGCCCGCCCGGCTCCGCCGCCACACCCACAATCCCCGGCGGGGCCGGGTGGGAGCACTGATTGGAGCACCCGAGCGTGGCAAACTTCCTCTACCGACTCGGCAGAGGGTCCTACCGGCTGCGATGGCTCGTCCTCGTCGCCTGGGTCCTCGTCGTCGGCGTCGTCGGCGCCGCCGCGGCCGCCCTGCAGCAGGAGACCAACCCCGAGTTCACCCTCCCCGGAACCGAGTCGCAGGAGGCCTTCGACCTCCTCGAAGAACGCTTCCCGGAGATGAGCGCCGACGGCGCCGGCGCCCAGATCGTCTTCGCCGCCGACGAAGGCGAGACCCTCGCCGACGAAGGCAACGCCGCGATCATCGAGTCGATGACCGCGACCATGATGGACTCCCCCCAGGTCCGCGAAGGCGGCGTGGTCGGTCCCTTCGCGACCGACCCCGAGGGCAACCCGATCGGCATGATCTCGGCCGACCAGACCATCGGCGTCCTCGACGTCACCTACACCGAGCCGACGATGGAACTCGACGAAGGCACCGTCGAATACCTCGAGGAAGCGGTCGAAGAGGCGCGCGACGCCGGTCTGACCGTCGAAGTCGGCGGCGACGTCCTCCAAGAGTTCGAAGTCGGCGGCACCACCGAGCTCATCGGCATCGCCGTGGCGCTGCTGGTCCTCATCGTCACCTTCGGCGCGCTGCTGGCCGCCGGTCTGCCGATCGTGACCGCCGTCCTCGGCGTCATGCTCACCACCGGCGGCATCGTGGCGGCCACGTCCTTCATGGACGTCTCGGAGGACACCGGCACCCTCGCCACCATGATCGGCCTGGCCGTCGGCATCGACTACGCCCTGTTCATCCTCTCGCGCTACCGCAACGAGCTCGCCGCCGACGGCCGCTTCGACGACCGGTCGGCCCGCGCCGACGCGATGGGACGCGCCGTCGGCACCGCCGGCTCGGCGGTGTTCTTCGCCGGCCTGACCGTGATCGTCGCCCTCCTGGGCCTGTCGGTGGTCAACATCCCGTTCCTCACCGAAATGGCCGTCGCGGCCGCCATCACCGTCCTCATCGCGGTGGTCATCGCCGTGACGCTCCTGCCGGCGCTGGCCGGGTTCACCGGCAGGCGGGTCTTCACCCGCCGCCAGCGCGCCCGCATCGCCGAAGGCCGCCACGACGACAAGCCGAACCGCGGACGCCGCTGGGGCGGCTTCGTCGCCCGCCACCCGATCCTGGTCGGACTGGTCGGCGTGATCGGCCTGGGCACCATCGCGTTCCCCGCCACCGACCTGGAGCTGGGGATGCCCGACGCCGGGTCGTTCTCCGAGGACAACACCGCCAGGCGCGCCTACGACCTCATCAGCGAAGGCTTCGGCCCGGGCTTCAACGGGCGGCTCCTGATCGTCGGCGACCTCGCCGACGGCGCCGACCCGATGGCCGCGGCCCAGAACGTCACCGCCGAGCTGAACGCGGTCGACGGCGTCGCCATGGTCGGCCAGGCGTTCCCGAACGAGGCCGGCGACACCGTCCTGGTCAGCCTCATCCCCGAGACCGGGCCGGCCGACGAGGACACCAACGACCTGGTGCACTCCATCCGGGACGTGCTCGCCGACAGCGGCGACGCCGACTGGGCGGTCACCGGAGGCACCGCGATCAACATCGACGTCTCCGACACCCTCAACGACGCCCTGGTCCCGTACATGCTCGTCGTGGTCGGACTGGCGACGCTGATCCTCCTGCTGGTGTTCCGCTCGGTCATGGTGCCCATCACCGCCACGCTCGGGTTCGTGCTGAGCGTCATGGCGGCCCTGGGCGCCCTGGTCGCGGTCTACCAGTGGGGCTGGCTGGCCGACGTGTTCGGCGTCGAACAGCCCGGCCCGATCATGTCGATGATGCCGATCATCATGATCGGCCTCGTCTTCGGCCTGGCGATGGACTACCAGATCTTCCTGTTCACCAGGGTCCGCGAAGCCTACGTCCACGGCGACACGCCGAAGCAGGCCATCCAGGACGGCTACGCCCACTCCGCGCGCGTCGTGGTCGCGGCGGCGCTGATCATGATCAGCGTCTTCGCCGCGTTCATCTTCAGCGGCGAGGTGTTCATCGCCTCGATGGGCTTCGGCCTGGCCGCGGCAGTCGCCTTCGACGCCTTCGTGGTCCGCATGGCGATCATCCCCGCGGTGATGGCGCTCCTGGGCCGCGGCGGCTGGTGGCTCCCCAGGTGGCTGGCCCGCATCCTGCCGAACGTCGACGTGGAGGGCGAGCGCCTGCAGCGGCGACTCGCCGAAAACCGCTCCGACGACGAGCGCGAGCTCGTCGGAGCCTCGGTGAAGTAGCCGAACGGGGGCGGGCGCCGTCCCGCCCCCGTTCGACCTCCCGAAGTGAATATCGAGTCGACAATGATGCTCAGCCTCTTGTTCGCGGTCCTGCTGCTGGCCGCGCTCGTGATAGCCGACTTCTTCGTGCCGATGCTGCCGAGCGCCACCACGCTCGCCACCGTGGCCGGGTTCCTCGTCGGCAACAGTCTCATGATCGCCGGGCTCATCGCCTGCGCCGCACTGGCCTCATGGCTGGGGGACGTGCTCGGCTACCACGCCCTGCGGCACGCCAGGGCCCGCCTGCGCCGCCCCATCCTCGGGTCGGCGCGCATCGTCCATCTGGAGCTGCGTCTGCGCGCCACCCTGCGGCGACGCCCGAGGTGGACGACCGTGGTGGCCCGCTTCATGCCGGCCGGTCGGACCGCGCTGGCCTGGGCGGCGGTCGCCACGCCGGACTATCCGCACACCAGGATGGCGGCGGTCGCCGCAGCGGTGTGGGCCTGCTACATGGTCGGCGTCGGCCTGCTGATCGGCTGGATCTTCGGGCCCGGGCTGCTGTCGGCGGCCACGACGGTCACGTCGGTGGTGGCCTTGAGCCTGGTCCTGGGCTGGTGGGCCCGCGGCGCACCGGTCGAACCCGCCGAACGTTGAAGGGCGGCCCGTGCGGGCCGCCCTTCACTCAGACCTGCTCGCAGCCGCCGACGTACGGGTCCCCTGGGTCGGGGGCGTACTGGCGCCCTTCGCGGCCGGCGGGTATGTGTCCCATGCGCCCGGCCTGGAAGTCCTCGACGGCCTGGACGATCTCGGACCTGGTGTTCATGACGAACGGGCCGTAGCGCGCGACCGGCTCGTTGATCGGCTCGCCGCCGAGCAGCAGCACCTCCATCTGCCCGGTGGTGTGGTGCTGCTCCGGTGCGGCGGCGACGGTGAGGTAGTCGCCTCCGGGCGCGAAGGACGCCAGCTGCGACTCGCGCAGCGGCCGCCGCTCGTCGCCGGCGGTGCCGTCGCCGTGGAGGGCGAACGCCAGCGCCGAGTAGCGCCGTCGCCACGGGATCCGGATTTCGGCCCCGGGGGACAGCGAGGCGTGCGCGAGCGTGATCGGCGTGTACGTGCGGCCCGGCCCGGTGTGCGAGCCGAGCTCGCCGGCGATGATGCGGACCAGCGAGCCGCCGTCGGGCGAACTCGCGAGCGTCAGGCCCTGCCCTTTGATGTCCTGGTAGTTCGGCGGGTTCCACTTCGCGGACTTGGGCAGGTTGACCCACAGCTGGACGCCGTCGAAGTCGCCGCCGGTCATGACGAGCTTCTCCGAGGGCAGCTCGTCGTGGAGCAGGCCGGACCCGGCGGTCATCCACTGGGTGTCGCCGCCGCGGATGACACCGCCGCCGCCGTGCGAGTCGGTGTGCACGAAGGTGCCGTCCATGAGGTAGGTGACCGTCTCGAAGCCGCGGTGCGGGTGCCAGGGCGCGCCCTTGGCCTCGTGGGGCTCGTAGGCGGCGACCATGTGGTCGAGCAGCAGGAACGGGTCGGCGTCGTCGATCAGGCTCGGGCCGGGGAACGGCCGACGGACCGGGAAGCCGCCGCCTTCGAGGGTGCGGATCGAATCGACGATCTTGGCGACCGTCCGCGGTCGCGACTCCAGCGCCGGAGCGTCGAGGCGCGGGAGCGCGAGGATGTCGGGCGCGGTCACTGCTGGCATGAGGGCCTCCTCGAGTCGTCCAGCCTTAGATGTTTGGCCAGCCAACGATATCATTGGTCGACCAAGTATTGCTAGGCTTGGACCCATGGCAACGACACCGGCCGCCACCGAACCCGCAACCGACGTCTGCGACACCGAAGCACGCGTCGGCCCCGTCGGCCACGCCCTGTTCCGCGTCGCCCGAGCCCACCGCGCCGCCGCGACCCGCCTGCTGCGCGAGATCGGCCTCTACCCCGGCCAGGAGATCATGCTCGGCCACCTCGCCGACCACGGCCGCACCCGCCAGTCACGCCTGGTCATCGAACTGAGCATCGACCCCTCCACGGTCACCAAGATGCTCCAGCGCCTCGAGAAGCAGCACCTGGTCGAACGCCGCCCCGACCCGACCGACCGACGCGTCACCGTCGTCGACATCACCGAGACCGGACGCGACCTCCTCGCCCAGATCGAGGAGCGCTGGCGCCGCCTCGACGAGATCACCTGCGCCGGGTTCAGCGACGACGAGCGCGAACAGCTCGAACGCGTCCTGGAACGACTCGAGTCCAACCTCAGGCCCTGCGAAGAGCACTGATCCGGGGCCACGGGCCACCGCGGCCGTTGATAGCGTCGGCGGGTGTGACTTCACCTTTGCGAACGTTCGGTCCGCTCGAGCACACGCACGCCGGCTGGAACGCCGCCGCCGCCTCGATCAGCCGCCCCGCCCTCGAACTGGCCGCCAAGGGCCCTGAGGCGATGCCGGTGACCATGTCGAACCACTCCCACGCCGAGAACTGGTTCGAGCTGCTCACCCGACCGCTGTGGGGCCTGGCCGCCGCCGGCGACGCCGTCCCCGAAACCTTCTGGACCGCCGCCCGCGAAAGCCTCACCCGAGCGCTCGACCCCGACGACCCCTGGTACGTCGGCGACCCCGCCGGCACCAGCCAGCGCCTCGTCGAAGCCGCCGCCGTCGGCTGGGGCCTCGCCCTCGCCCCCCAGCACCTGTGGGAACCCCTGGCGCCCAAGACCAAAGACAAGGTCGCCGCCTGGCTCCAAACCGCTTACGTCACCGACGTGGCCGACTGCAACTGGCACTACTTCCCGGTCTTCGCCGGCCACGGCCTCGACCGGATCGGCGTCGAACGCGACGCCTCGGTCGCCACCGCACACCTGGAGCGGATGGGGGAGTTCCAACTCGGCGACTCGGTGTTCGAGGACGGCCCCGGCGGCCGGGTCGACTACTACAACCCCTTCGCCTTCCACACCTACGCGCTGCTGCACTACAAGCTCAGCGGCGACGACCGCTACGTCAAGCCCGCCGCGGAGTTCGCGCGCAGGTTCCGGGCCTGGTTCGCCGCCGACGGCGCCGCGGTCCCTTACGGCCGCAGCATGGGCTACCGCTTCGCCCAGGGTTCGCTGTGGGGCGCGCTGGCCGCGGCCGACGTCGAGGCCGTGCCGTGGGGCGAGGCGGCGGGGTTCGCGCGGCGCCATCTCCAGTGGTGGTGGGACAAGCCGATCCTCGACCCCGAAGGGCGCCTGACGGTCGGCTACGGCTATCCCAACAATTCGCTGGTGGAGCAGTACCTGACCGCCGGCTCGCCGTGGTGGGCCATGAAGATCTTCACCGGGCTCCTGGCCGGAGCCGACCACCCATTCTGGACGGCCGAGGCGACCGTGCCGGAATCGGGCATCGTGCCGCACAAGGCCGCCCGCGCCGTGCACGTCCGCGACCGCGCCGGCCACGTCACCCGGCTCAACGGACAAGCGTGGCACCCGTGGGCGCGCGGCGGCCAGGAGGCCTACGGCAAGTTCGCCTATTCGACGCTAGCGGGATTCTCGCACGCGGTCAGCGGGCCGGGCCTGGAGTGCGCGGTGCCCGACGGGGCCCTGGTGCTGTCCGAGGACGGCAGGCACTGGCGCGGACGCGAGGACTCCTCCGAAGGCGAGATCGACGGCAAGGGGGTCCTCACCGTCGACTGGCAGCCGTGGGAGGACGTCTCGATCACCACGTCGCTGGAAGCGGCCGTGGACGGCTGGCACGCGCGGATCCACATCATCGAGACCGACCGGACGCTGCACACCGGCGAGGGCGGTTGGTGCGTCCCGCGCCCGGGCCATGTGGCCGACATCGGCGACAACCAGGTCTCGGTGACCGGCGGCGGCGTCCGCAGCGACGTCATCGACGCGAGCGGAGGCCGCGAACCGGCCCTGATCGAACCGATGGAGGGCACGCACCTGTACTGGCCGCAGACCGCGCTGCCGGTACTGCGAGGCCTGCTCGAACCGGGCAAACACATCCTCAAAACCCTGATATATATCGGCACCGAGTTATAAGCCCTGGGCGGAGAACTCCCGCGCCCCCCGCAACCTCACCGACAAAAGCGATCGAGCCCTGCCCGAATCGAGGCGCACTGCCGCACTCGGAAGTCCCGACTCGGCCCTGCCGCCTCTCGGCAGGGCCCGAGTCTCGAGTCCGTCCCTTTGGGTCGGCAGGCATCCGAGCTCATATCGGGTGAGCGGGTCGGACCCGCCCGCGTGGAGCAGGCCGGAATAGTCCGACCCGCACAGTTCGAGCACCGCCTCGGCGAGATCGGCGACGTGGACGGGGCAGCGGACGTCGTCGTCGAAGAGCACACCGTCTGCCTCGCCGGATGCCAAGGTCGCGCACGAAGCGCTCGAACCACGAGTGGCGGCCGACGATCCAGGAGGTCCGCAACACCACCGCGTCGTCGGTCGCGGCGGCCACCCCGACCTCGGCCTTCGCCGCGCCATAGACGGTGGCAGGTGTCGGCGAGGCCGACTCGTCGTACCAGCCGGGGCCGCCGGAGAACACGGCGTCGGACGAGAGATGGACCAGTCGCGCACCGAGGCGCGAGCAGGCCGCGGCGATGTGTACCGGACCCACGGCGGTGGTGTCCCATATCTTCATGTCGGAGGTCGTGTTCACGACCGCGGTCGGCTCGAACTTTTACGACGATCCGCTCGACCGCATCAGGAGCGCGCACGTCGACCCGCACGAGGCCCGCGATCCCGGGCCGCGAGCTGGTCCCCCGCGACATCGTGTCTGAGAGCGAGGGCCCGCCGATAGACCTCGCCGCCCAGGTGGCCGCTGGCCCCGAAGACGAGCAATCGCATCAGTGAAGCCGTCCACACCTTTCTCAGTCTTGGGAATACGGCCCTTGTCCACCTTCTCAGCTTGGGGGAACGGCTTGTTGCAAGGGGCGGTAGAGCGCGATTCGTGCATGGCGGTGCGGCGGGCTGGCGCACCAGCGCTCGCCCGCCGCCCGAGGAGAAAATGGTCTCGGACTCGCCGGGTCCCGAGTGAGAGGGGCGATTCAGGTCGGTTGTCGTCTTCCGAGTGGTGCATGGCTGCGGTGGCATGGCAGCGATGACGAGGTAGGAGCTCGGTCGGGGTCATGGTTTCGGGCTGCGGGCTGCCGGATGGCGCGGGGTCTTTGGCGGCGACAAAGATGTGACTGGGTGTCTGGTGTGGGGTGTTCGTGGCTGGGCCGGGGTGCTCATTCGGTTGCCGGGCATGGGGGAGTGCCCGGACCCTTGGTGGGGTTCGGGCTGCGATGCTTATCGCTTCCCCCGCCGCAGGTCCTTTCCCGCGACGGGCGAGCTAAAAAGGGGATTGGTTCGTGTGCTGAGTCGCGTTCGCCTTTGATCCCCAGCGGCGGTGGCGGTGTGGTCGGGTTCGGTCGTGTCGGTGTGGGGTCGGGGAGGGTTCGGGAGGCGGTCTCAGGTCGTGCCGGTGGTGCTGCTGCCGGTGGGGTGCCGGGTGGTGGGGAGGGTTCGGGTTCGCGCTCCGTCATCCGAGGGCTCTTCGCCTGCTTGGGGGCTGATGCGGGCTGGCCGGTGTCGTTGCTGAACCGGGCTCGTGCTCTGCTGCGAGCGTCGCGTGCGGCTCTCAAGTCCTGGTCGAGGCTGATGTGCTCGGCCCAGCCGTCGAGCTCCTCGCGGAGGGCCGGGCCCCATTCGTCGGGGAACAGCCCGGTCGGGAACACGTTCGCCGCATCACCGGCGAACTCGGCGTCGAGGTCTTCGGCGGTGCGCCAGTCGGCGCATCCGCACCTGAGGTCGGTGTCGGCCCCCTCGTGCCCGTCGTGGTGGACGATCAACGCCTTGCCGGGTCCGGTTTTGGTGACCGTCCAGCCGGGGGTGTGGACGCGGCCGTGGTGGAACCGGCACAACAGGACCAGGTTCTCGGCGGTCGTCTCACCCCCATCGGCCCAGTGGCGGAGGTGATGTGCCTCAGTCCACGCCAGCGGCGCATCGCAGCCCTGCCAGGCGCACCCCCAGGGCTGTTCGAGTTCGAGCTTCCTGCGCAGCGCGACGGTGGGGAGGCGTTCGGCCCGACCCAACTCGACCGCTTCGCCGGTGGCGTAGTCGAACACCGCCGGGACGATGAGTCCGGCATCGCAGGCCAGCAACCGCGCCTTGGCGAGGCTGATCGGTTGGCCCTCCAAGAGCGGCACCCGCCCGGTGTCCCTGCCCTGCAGGGTCTCGATGTCGACGGTCAAGTGGAGCCTGGTGGTGTGCCCGTGGCGGGTGTGCGCTTTCGGGTCGGCCCCGTACACCGCCAGCACCTGGTGGAGGGCCTCGGCCCGCCGGTTCGCCGCTGGCGGCAGGAGGTCGTGCTGGTCGGTCTGGTCCTGACGCGGAGGCGGGACGGCCGTCTCCAGGGCCTTGGCGAGCATCTGACCGGTCTCCGATGAGAGGGTCGCTCGCAGGTCCCACATGCCGCCTCCGACCGGGACCAAGTCGAGGCGCTGCAGCGACTGCTCCGAGAGCCCATCGAGGAGCTCCTCGCCGGAGTCGAGGGCGGCTTGGAGTTCGTCGAGGAGGGCGTGGACGGCTTTGACGCTGGTGTGCGCGCAATACTGCCCGATCAACACCTCAGGCGACGCACACACCACGGCCGGGTTGAACGGGGAGGACACCGGCTGGCGGTAGGGGGTGGTGGCGTAGTCGCGCAGGGCCCGGGTTTGTTCGAGCCTGCGGGTAGCGGCGGCGACCGCGTCGATCCGGGCAGCACCGGAGACCGCGGTGTCGGTGAGCACCGTGAATTTCTTAGCGGTGCGGGCGATGGCGGCGATGTCTGAGGCGGTTTTGTCGGTGAAGTCGAACTTCGCGACCAGCCAAGCCCGCACCGCCGAGTACCCGTCGATCTCGCGGTGGATCCGCCAGGCTTGGGCCTCGATCACCTCGGCGAGCACCCGGGCGTGCACGGAGTTGATCAGGGCGGCGGCCTGGTCGAGACTGGTGTGGATGGCCTCGGACTTGACCGATCGTTCCTGACTCGATGCTCGCGTGCCTGCCATGTGCCACACCTCCTCGCGGTGTCCGGTGTTCGAACGTCCTACCGGTTTCCGGTGGCTTGTTCGCCCGATACCTCAATGATCCCAGGCCAGGAGCCGTTTGCCATCACTCTTGGGGTGCGGATACTTTCATGTTCCGGCCCCGGATCGCCTGGGGCCCAAGCGGAAAGCCGAGCGACACTCCGAACAGGCTCGGCATCAACCCCGGCCCAGGCCCGGCCACGACGACACAACCCCAAAGGCCCCTCTGCCTTGTCGTCGCCGCCAAAGGGCCAGGGCTACGCACCACCGGCCAGCCGGGAACCAAACCCCGAGCGCCCTCCCACCTCGTCATCGCCGCCTCGAAACCCGCGCACCACCCGACAGCCGGCCGGGAACCGAACCCCGTCCGGTCCGGCGTCCCCGGCTTGCGGCGACTGTCGTTCGACGATGGAGTCTCGGTCTGAGGCACGTCACCCACGCCCGCACACACCGATGCGAACGGTGACGGTGCGGGCTTTTTTACACCCGGGCAACGACAGTTCACGGGCCTGTACTTGACAGGTATTGGGGCGAAACATCCCGCGCCTAGCTTGGCCTGAAAGCGGATACGACGTTGTATACGCGCTCGTACACCGCCGCTGCCTGCGACGGTGCCGATGCAGGCCCCGCCGCCCCCAGCGGCCGGGACACTCCTCTGCGAAAGGTCAACACCGCATGCCACACCGCTCCACACACCGCACCGCGCGATCGGCCCGCGCACTGGCCGCCTCGGCGGCCCTCCTCGTCACCGCAGCGTCAGCCGCCTGCGGCGGCGCTCGCGCCGGCGACGAGACCGCAGCCGCCGAATCCTGCCTGGACACCTCCGGCGACACGGTCAAGGTCGGCGCCCTCAACTCGCTCTCGGGCACCATGGCCATCTCCGAGACGACCGTCCGCGACGCCATCTACCTCGCCGTCGAGGAGGTCAACGCCGCCGGAGGCGTCCTCGACAAGCAGATCGAGATCGTCGCCGAAGACGGCGCCTCCGAGCCGACCGTCTTCGCCGAGAAGGCCGAGAAGCTCATCCGCGAAGACTGCGTCGCCGCCGTCTTCGGCGGCTGGACCTCCGCCTCCCGCAAGGCCATGCTCCCGGTCTTCGAGGACAACGACGCCCTGCTCTACTACCCGGTCCAGTACGAGGGCCTGGAGGCCTCGGAGAACATCTTCTACACCGGGGCGACCACCAACCAGCAGATCATCCCCGCCCTCGACTACCTCGCCGAGACCGGCGTCGAATCGATGTACCTGGTCGGCAGCGACTACGTCTTCCCCCGCACCGCCAACGCCATCATCAACGCCTACGCCGAGGCCCACGGCATCGACATCCTCGGCGAGGACTACGTGCCCCTCGGTTCGACCGAGTTCTCCACCATCGTCCAGCAGGTCCACGCCGCCGAAGCCGACGCGGTCTTCAACACCCTCAACGGCGACTCCAACGTCGCGTTCTTCCGCGAGTACGCCAACGTCGGCCTCACGCCCGAGGACATGCCGGTCATGAGCGTCTCCATCGCCGAAGAGGAGGTCGGCGGCATCGGCATCGAGAACATCGAAGGCCAGCCGGCGGCCTGGAACTACTACCAGACGATCGACTCGCCCGCCAACGCCGCGTTCGTCGAGGCGTTCAAGACCGAGTACGGCGACGAACGCGTCACCTCCGACCCGATGGAGGCCGCCTACAACTCCGTCCACCTGTGGGCCGCCACGGTCGAGAAGGCCGGCTCGTTCGCCGTCGCCGACGTGCAGACGGCCGCCGGCGGCGTGTCCTTCGACGCCCCCGAGGGCACCGTCGTCATCGACGGCGACAACAACCACGTCTCCAAGACCGCGCGCATCGGCGTCATCGAGTCCGACGGACTGCTCTACACCGTCTGGGAATCCGACGGGCCCATCGAGCCCGACCCGTTCCTCGACGGCTACGAGTGGGCCGCCGACCTGAGCGTCGGCGAGTAACACCACCGCGACCGGGAAGGAGACCTCGCAATGGACCTCATCGTCGGACAGCTGTTCACCGGCCTGAGCACCGGCTCGATCCTGCTGCTGGCCGCCCTGGGCCTCTCGCTCACCTTCGGGCAGATGGGCGTCATCAACATGGCGCACGGCGAGTTCATCATGGCCGGCACCTACACCGCATACGTCACCCAGCAGATCATCGGCGACGCCGAGGTCTCCCTCCTGATCGCCCTCCCGCTCGGCTTCGCCGTCGGCGGCGCCATGGGCCTGGTGCTCGAGGCACTGCTCATCAGGCACCTCTACCACCGGCCCCTCGACACCCTGCTGGTGACCTTCGGCGTCGGCCTGATCCTCCAGCAGCTCGCCCGGGACGTCTTCGGCGCCCCGGCGGTCAACGTGACCGTCCCCGAGGCCCTGCGCGGCGGCGTCGAGATCCTCGGCACCACCGTCCCCAAGACGCGGCTGTTCATCATGGCGCTGGCCGTGGTCGCGGTCGCCACGGTCGCGCTGGTCCTGCGCTTCACCCCGGCCGGGCGGCGCATCCGCGCCGTGGTCGGCAACCGCGACCTGGCCGAGACCGCCGGGATCTCCTCCCGAGCGGTCGACGCCGGGACGTTCTTCATCGGCTCTGGCCTGGCCGGCGTCGCCGGGGTCGCGCTGACCCTCATCGGCTCGACCAGCCCCACCACCGGCCAGTCCTACCTCGTCGACGCCTTCCTGGTGGTCGTGGCCGGGGGACTGGGCCGCATCAAGGGCGCGGTGGTCGCCGCGGTCGCACTCGGTGCGCTCCAAGCGGTCTTCGAGACCTACTCGACCGCGTCCCTGGCCAAGGTCGGCGTCTTCGTCGTCATCGTCGTCTTCCTCCAGCTGCGGCCCCAAGGCCTGTTCACCCTGAGGACAAGGAGCCTGGCATGAGCACGTTCCTGCAATCGAGACTCGGCACCTGGTCGGGCTTCGCCGCCGCCGCGGCGGTGCTGTTCGGCCTCGCCCCGCTCGTGCTGTCCGGGTTCCGGCTCGGCCTGTTCGCCCAGTTCATCTGCTACGCGATCGTCGCGGTCGGCATCGGACTGGCCTGGGGCCGCGGCGGAATGCTCACCCTGGGGCAAGGGGTCTTCTTCGGCATGGGCGCCTACCTGATGGCCATGCACCTCAAAATGGCCGACGCCGAGTTCGCGAACGGACCCGGAGCGGTCCCGGACTTCATGGCGCTGGCCGGCATCCGCGAACTGCCCGCCTACTGGGTCCCCTTCGCCTCACCGGTGTTCACCATCGCCATGATCCTCCTGCTGCCGGCCGGCCTGGCCGTCGCGCTCGGACTGGCGGTGTTCATACGCCGCGTCAAGGGCGCCTACTTCGCGATCCTCTCCCAGGCCCTCGCCGGCGCCTTCGCGATCCTCCTGATCGGACAGCAGTCCCTCGGCGGGTTCAACGGGCTCAGCTACTTCCGGTACTTCTTCGGGTTCACCATCAACGACCCGGTCAACCAGCGGATGCTGTACTTCATCACCGCCGCGGTCCTCCTCGGGGTCGTCGCCGTCTCCCTGCAGCTGCGCCGGTCCCGCTACGGCGAACTGCTCGTGGCCGTCCGCGACGCCGAAGAGCGCGTCCGCTTCCTCGGATACGACGCCGCCACCGTCAAAGTCGTCGCCTACGCCGTCGCCGCCGTCTTCGCCGCGATCGCCGGGGCCCTGTTCGTGCCGGTGGTCGGCATCATCTCCCCGGCCAGCATCGGCATCGTCCCCTCGATCATGTTCATCCTCGGCGTCGCCATCGGCGGCCGCGCCGGCCTGGTCGGCCCGGTCGTCGGCGCGCTCGCCGTCGCCTGGGCCCAGACCGCCCTGTCCGAGCAGTTCCCCTCGGCGTGGACCTACGCCCAGGGCCTGCTGTTCGTCGTCGTCATCGCCCTCCTGCCGGGTGGCATCGCCTCGATCCCCGCCCTGGCCGGCCGCATCCGCTCAAAGAACACCGCCGCCACCGTGGAGGCCACCGCATGAACCGCACCGCACTCACCTGCAAGAACATCGAAGTCGACTTCGACGGGTTCAAAGCCGTCGACGGCGTCGACCTGGAACTGCGCCGAGGCGAGGTCCACTTCCTCATCGGCCCCAACGGCGCCGGCAAGACCACCCTCGTCGACGCCGTCACCGGTCTGGCCAAGTACACCGGATCGGTCCTCAAAGACGGCGAAGAGCTGCGCGGCAGGAAAGTCCACCAGATCGCCCGCAGCGGCGTCGGCCGCACCTTCCAGACCGCCGCGGTCTTCGAGAACCTCACCGTCGCGCAGAACCTCGACATCGCCGCCGGAGCCGCACGCGGCCCCTGGACGCTCCTGCGCCGCCGCAAGACCCTCCCCGAGACCGTCACCGACACCCTCGAACGCATCGGCCTGCAGCACCGCGCCGACGCCCTCGCCGGCACGCTCGCCCACGGCCAGAAGCAGTGGCTGGAGATCGGAATGCTCCTGGTCGGCGACGCCGACGTCCTCCTGCTCGACGAGCCGATCGCCGGCATGGGCCACGACGAACGCGAGACCACCGGGCGACTCCTCCACGACATCGCCGCCGAACGCGCCGTCGCCGTGGTCGAACACGACATGGACTTCATGCGCGCCACCGCCTCACGCGTCACCGTCCTCCACGCCGGAGCCGTCCTCGCCGCCGGAGGCGTCGACGAGGTCTCGGCCGACCCCCGCGTGCAAGAGGTCTACCTCGGCACCGGCGGAGCGAAGGAGCGCGTCGATGCTGCGGCTGCGTAACCTTACCTGCGGCTACGGCCGCACCACCGTCGTCCACGGCATCGCCCTCGAGGTCGGCGCCGACGAAGTCGTCTCGGTCATGGGCCACAACGGCGCCGGCAAGACCACGCTCCTGCGCGCGGTCGTCGGCCTCCTTCCCGCGGCCACCGGCACCGTCGAATTCGACGGCGCCGACCTCACCGGCCGGCCCGCCAACCGGCGAGTCAAAGCCGGCATGGCCTACGTGCCCCAAGGCCAGCAGTGCTTCGCCCACCTGACCTGCGCCGAGAACCTCCGCCTCGTCGCCGACGGCCGCGAACGCGGCAAGGCCCTCATCGACCAGCAGCTCGACCGCTTCCCGGCGCTGCGGCCCCTGCTGGGCCGCCAGGCCGGACTGCTCTCAGGCGGCCAGCGCCAGCAACTGGCCATCGCCCGCGCCCTCATCACCGAACCGCGCCTGCTCATCCTCGACGAACCGACCGAAGGCATCCAGCCCAACGTCGTCGCCGACATCGAGCGGGCCATCGTCGACCTCGCCGCCGGCGGCCCGTCCGTCCTCCTGGTCGAACAGCACCTCGGTTTCGCACTGCAGGCCGCCAAGCGCTACTACGTGCTCCGGTCGGGCCGGATCGCCTCCCAGGGCCCGGCAGGGGCCGGCGCCGACACCCGAGTCCGAGAGGCCCTGGCCATATGAGCGCGCCGTACTCCGACCTGCCCGACACCGACGAGCCGCTGGCCGCCCGCGTCTACGTCGCCCTGCGCGCCGATCTCATGGCCGGCGAATACGAGCCGGGCCGCCGCCTCGGCGAGGAACGCCTCGCCGGGAACTACGGCGTCTCCCGCACCCCGGTGCGCGAGGCCCTCAGCCGCTTGAGCGCCGACGGACTCGTCGCCCGGGAGACCGACGGCCTCTACCCGTACCGGCCGCGCATCGACCAGCTCAACGACCTGTACGAAGTCCGCCTCACCCTGGAGCTTCGGGGTCTGGCCCGCGCCGAGGCGGACCCCGCGGTCGAGCACGACCGCGACCTCCTCGGCCCCGAGCTGGACCGCTGGTACCGGCTCCGCCAGGCCCCGCCCCGGCCCGACGCCGGGTTCGTCGACGCCGACGAGCGCTACCACCTCACGCTCC
This sequence comes from Glycomyces halotolerans, assembly GCF_054779575.1. Taxonomy (NCBI): domain Bacteria; kingdom Bacillati; phylum Actinomycetota; class Actinomycetes; order Glycomycetales; family Glycomycetaceae; genus Glycomyces; species Glycomyces halotolerans. Next base: position 42,392 of record NZ_BAAGXZ010000017.1, on the reverse strand, counting down.
TGGCCTCCTCGGGCAACCCGCAGCTGGCCCGCGCCCTCGAGGCGGTCAACAACCGCATCCGACCGGCCCGCATGTTCGACTACTTCACCGACGAACGGATGGCCACCACCATCGCCGAGCACATCGCCATCGCCGAGGGCGCGCTCGAGGGCCGCTACGAAGAGGCCACCAAGATCCTCACCGGCCACATCGAGACCTCCCGCTCGATCGTCGTCACCCGCGCCGAGGCCGCACTGACCTGGGCGTCGCTCGCCAACGCCGTCAGGCCCTGAACTCGCCGAGATTGGAAGCCGCCATGTTCGACCGCATCCTCATCGCCAACCGCGGCGAGATCTCCCGCCGCATCGGCCGCACCGCCCGCCGGCTCGGCGTCCGCACCGTCGCCGTCTACTCCGAGGCCGACGCCGCATCCCTCCACGTCAAGGACGCCGACGAAGCCGTCTGCATCGGACCGGCCGCCCCGGCCGAGTCCTACCTCAACATCGACGCGGTCCTGTCGGCCGCCAAGGACACCGGCGCCCAGGCCGTCCACCCCGGATACGGGTTCCTCGCCGAGAACGCCGAATTCGCCCGCCGCGTCGCCGAGGCCGGACTGGTGTTCATCGGCCCGGCGCCCGAGCATCTCGAAGCGTTCGGCGACAAGGTCACCGCCCGCCGGGCCGCCGCCCGCGCCGGAGTCCCCCTCGCCGCGGGCACGCAGGCCCTGCCCGACACCCAGGCGGCCCTGGCCGCTGCCGAGGCGATCGGCTACCCCGTCATCGCCAAGGCCTCTTCGGGCGGCGGCGGCATCGGCATGCGGCGCGCCGACGACCCCGCCCAGCTCGCCGAGGTCTTCGACTCGGTCAAGCGATCGGCCGCCGACAACTTCGGCGACGACGCGGTCTACCTCGAACGCTACGTCCGCCGCGCCCGCCACATCGAAGTCCAGGTCTTCGGCGACGGGAACGGACGCGTGGTCAGCCTCGCCGACCGGGACTGCACGCTCCAGCGCCGCCACCAGAAGGTCATCGAAGAGGCCCCCGCGCCGGGACTGCCCGAGGCGGTGCGGTCCGAGCTGCACGCCTCGGCCCGCGCCCTGGCCGCCGAGGCGGCCTACCGATCGGCCGGGACGGTCGAGTTCATCTACGACGCCGACCGCGGCGAAGCGTCCTTTTTGGAGTTCAACACCCGCCTCCAGGTCGAGCACCCCGTGACCGAGGCGATCCTCGGCATCGACCTGGTGGAGTGGATGATCCGCGCCGCCGCCGGCGACACGGCCTTCCTCGACGGCCTGCCCGACGAGGGCCCGCCGGTCTCGGGCTGCGCGGTCGAGGCCCGCGTCTACGCCGAGGACCCGGCCCGCGACCACCTGCCGAGCGCCGGCCTGCTGACGTGCGTCGACCTGCCGGAGGCGGCCCGCGTCGACACCTGGATCGAGCGGGGCGTCGACGTCCCGGCCGTCTACGACCCGATGCTCGCCAAGATCGTCACCGCCGGAGCCGACCGCGAGGCGGCCTGGGCCGCGCTCGCCGACGCGCTCGAGGTGGCCCGCATCGAAGGGGTCCACACCAACCTGGGCCAGCTCAAAGCCGCGGCGGTCGACCCCCGCGTGGCCCGAGTCGAGCACACCACGGCCACCGTCGCCGACATCATCGACGCCTCGCCGCGCATCGACGTGATCGCTCCCGGGGTCATGACGACCGTGCAGGACTGGCCCGGCCGCGTCGGGCACTGGCAGGTCGGCGTCCCGCCGTCGGGACCGATGGACGACTACTCGTTCCGCTTGGGCAACCGCGCCCTCGGCAACGACGAGGGCGTCCCGGGCCTCGAATGCACGATCGCGGGCCCCACCTTGCGGTTCGGCGTCGCCGCGACCGTGTGCGTCACCGGAGCGCCCGCGCCGGTCACCGTGGACGGCGAGGCGGTCGAGCAGTGGGTCCCGATCGCCGTGCCCGCCGGCGGGGAGCTGGCCGTCGGCGCGGTCGACGACGCGGGGGCCCGCACCTACGTGCTCTTCCAAGGCGGCCTCGACGTCCCGGTGTTCCTCGGCTCGGCCTCGACCTTCCCGCCCGGCCGCATCGGCGGCTACACCGGCGACCAGCTGCGGGTCGGCGACCGCCTCGTCCCCGGCGAGGGAGCCGGCCGGGCGGCGCCGGTCCCGGTCGAGGACCGTCCGGTCTTCGCCCACGAGTGGAAGCTCACCGTCACCCCCGGGCCGCAGCCCGCACCGCACTACTTCACCCGCGAGGACATGGAGCGGATCTACGAGGCGCGGTGGACCGTCCAGGTCCACGCCGGTCGCTCCGGCGTCCGGCTCGACGGGCCCCGGCCGAAGTGGGCCAGGGCCGACGGGGGAGAAGCCGGTCTCCACCCGTCGAATCTGCACGACAACCCCTACTCGGTCGGCACCGTCAACTTCACCGGCGACACCCCCGCGCTCCTGGGCCCCGACGGTCCGAGCCTGGGTGGTTTCGCCTGCCCGTTCACCGTCACCACCGCCGACCGGTGGAAGCTCGGGCAGCTGCGCCCCGGCGACACCGTCGCCTTCGTGCCGGTGGCCGAGGACGAGGCCGACCGGCTCCGCGCCTCGCCGGTGGCCGCCCCCGTGCCGCTGACCGGCGCGGCCGACGACGACGCGACATTGGGATATATCGACGCCGATGCTTCACGGCCGGCGGTCGCCTACCGCCGAGCCGGCGACGACGCGATCCTCATCGAATACGGACCCATGCACCTCGACCTGGGGCTGCGGATGCGCGTCGGCGCGCTCATGGACGCGCTCCAGGCCGCCGCCCCCGCCGGGATCATCGACACCACGCCCGGCGTGCGGTCCCTCCACCTGCACGTCGACCCCGACGTGATGCCGATCCGGACCCTGGCCGGCCTGCTGACCGAACTCGAAGCCGACCTGCCCGCGATCGACGACATGGTCGTGCCCTCCCGCGAAGTGCGCCTGCCGATCTCCTGGAACGACTCCGTGGTCGACGAGGCCATCGCCCGCTACGCCACCAACGTCCGCGACGACGCCCTCTACAACCCGTCCAACATCGAGTTCATCCGCCGCATCAACGGCCTCGACTCCGTCGCCGACGTCGCCAGGATCGCCACCGAGGCCCAATGGCTCGTCCTCGGCCTCGGCGACGTCTACCTCGGCGCCCCCGCGGCCGTCCCCGTCGACCCGCGCCACCGCCTGGTCACCACCAAGTACAACCCCGCCCGCACCTGGACCGCCGAAGGCACCGTCGGCATCGGCGGGTCCTACATGTGCGTCTACGGCATGGACTCGCCCGGCGGCTACCAACTGGTCGGCCGCACCGCCCCCATCTGGGCCGGCCCGCGCGACCTCGCCTCGTTCCAAGACGGACTGCCCTGGCTCCTGCGGTTCTTCGACCGCGTCCTCTTCGAACCCGTCACCGAGGACGAACTCGCCCAGATCCGCCGCGAACTGGCCGCCGGCAGGCGCCAGATCGACATCCGCGACGGATCGTTCGCCTACGCCGACTACCGGCGACTGCTGGCCGACAACGCCGACTCGATCGCCGCCTTCACCGCCCGCCAGGCCGAGGCGTTCGAAGCCGAACGGCAGCGCTGGGCCGACGCCGGCGAATTCGACCGCGACCTGGCCGAACCCGCGCCCGCGGCCGCCGCCGTTCCCCTGACCGAAGGCCAGACCCTCCTCGAAGCCCCGATGGCCGCCAGCGTCTGGCGCGTCGGCGCCGCCGAAGGCGACCGCGTCACCGCCGGCGAGACCGTCGTCGTGCTCGAGGCGATGAAACTCGAGATGCCCGTCGCCGCCCCGGTCTCGGGCACCGTCACCCGCGTCCTGGCCCGCCCCGGCGACCAGGCCGCTCCGGGCACGCCGCTGCTGGTCATCACCGAATAGCCTTGGAACCGCACGAGACAGGGGAGTACGTGAACGCCACCGAACGAGTCCGGGCGGCCTTCGACCGCATCGCCCGGGTCGACCGGCCCGAAGCCTGGATCACCTTGCGCGACCAGACCGACGCCCTCGCCGAAGCCGCACGCGTCGACGCCGCCGCCCGGGCCGGCGAGCACCTGCCACTGGCAGGGAAGGTCTACGCCGCCAAGGACAACATCGACGTCGCCGGAATGCCGACCACCGCCGCGTGCCCGTCGTTCGCCTACCAGCCCGAACACGACGCCACCGCCGTCGCCCGCCTCCGCGCCGCCGGCGCGGTCTGCCTCGGCAAGACCAACCTCGACCAGTTCGCCACCGGCCTGGTCGGCACCCGCAGCCCCTACGGGGCCGTGCGCGGCACGGCCGACCCCGAACTGATCTCCGGCGGCTCCTCCTCCGGCTCGGCCGTCACCGTCGCGCTCGGCGTCTGCGACTTCGCGCTCGGCACCGACACCGCCGGATCCGGGCGGGTCCCCGCCGCGCTCAACGGCATCGTCGGCGTCAAAGCCAGCCTCGGCCTCGTCCCCGTCGACGGCGTCGTCCCCGCCTGCCACTCCTACGACTGCGTGACCGCCTTCGCCCCCGACCTGGCCACCGCGGTCGCGGCGATGCGGGCCATGACCGGCCCCACCGACGCCGACCCGCTCTCCAGGGACTGGCCCGGCGACACCCCGCTCGCCGCCGGCCCGACCCCGCGCGTGGCCATCCCGCGCGAAGCCGACCTCGCACCGGTCGACGCCGACTTCCGCCCACTCTTCGCCGACGCCGTGGCCGGGCTCGAAGCCGCAGGCGTCGAATGCGTCCCGATCGACGTGCGCCCCTTCCTGGAAGCGGCCCTCCTGCTCTACGACGGCGCACTCATCGCCGAACGGTTCGCCGCCTTCGGCGAGCACATCGACGCCCGGCCCGACGAAGTCGACCCGACCGTGGCCGAAATCGTCAGAGGCGCCGCAAAATTCACCGGCGCCGACCTCGCCGCCGACCAACAGCGGCTCCGCGGCGCCCGCACCGCCACCCGAGCACTCCTGGCCGACTTCGACGCCCTCCTGCTGCCCACCGCCCCCACCCACCCCACGATCACCGAAGTACAAGACGACCCCATCGCGGTCAACGCCAAACTCGGCACCTACACCAACTTCGTCAACCTCCTCGACATGGCCGCCGTAGCCGTCCCCGCCGGAGGCGCCGGCGCCAAAGGCTTCGGCGTCAGCCTCATCGTCCCGGCCTTCGACGACCAGATCGCCGTCGACCTCGCCGCCCGACTCACCGGCGAAGCGGCGCCCCTGCTCGCCCCCGCCGGCACCGAACTGGTCCTCTTCGGCGCCCACATGACCGGCATGCCCCTCAACGGACAGCTCACCGACCTCGGCGCCCGATACGCCGGCCAGGTGACCACCGCACCCCGACACCGGATGTACGAACTCGACACCGACCCGCCCAAGCCGCTCGTCGTCCGCACCGGCGAAGGCGCGAGCCTGCCCGGCGAACGCTGGCTGCTCAGCCCCGCCGCCCTCGGGCGGTTCCTCGCCGACCTGCCCGCCCCGATGACACTCGGCAAAGTCGAACTGTCCGACGGCACCTGGGCCACCGGCTTCATCGCCAACCAGCCCTCCGGCACCGACATCACCACCGCAGGAGGCTGGCGCGAGCACCTGAGCTGACGCCACCGGCCGAAGCGACCGGTTCGGACGACCGGCCACGCACGCCACACTGATGTCGCACACATGCGCTACGGTGCCCTGATGACGGATACTCAGGAGCTCGCCGCGCTGGCCGACCAGCATCTGCCGCCTGAGATCGCCGAGCGGTGGAAGACGCTGCTGCGGCCGGCGATCCAGTTCGGTCGAGCCGCCGATAACGACCTCGTCGCGGCACAGCTCGGCGGCGAACCGGAGCTGCCGCCCGCCGAGCCGTGGCCCGAATGGGAGCGGCACGGCCCGCTGAGCTTCATCGGCTCCTTCGACTGCACCCGACTGAGCATCGACCGATTCCCGCTGCCGGCGGACGGAACACTGCTGTTCTTCTACTTCGACGGCCAGGTCGACGACGGCGCAGCGGTCGTCGGCGCCTTCGAACCGGGCACGCAAGCGGGAGCCCGAGTCCTGTACGTCCCCGCCGGAACCGCAGTCGAGCCCCGCACCGCACCCGAGCCGATCAAGCCGTACCCACTGCAGCAGCTGCGCGCCGAGCCGATCGTGACCGCCCCCGAACCCCAGAGCCCGCGCATCCAGGCCGTCTTCGGCGCCGAACGCGGACCCGGCCACCCGGTCGACGAGGAGACCTTCATCGACGCCGTCTACGAAGAGGTCTCGGTCAGCATCTGCCACCAGGTCGGCGGCCACCCGCTGTCGATCCAGGGCCCGGTCGAATACGAAGCGGCCGAGGCGGCCGCCGAAGTACCCGACGCCGACGGCGACCCCGCATACGCCGACCCCGACCGCTGGCTCCTGCTCGCCCAGATCGACACCGACGACGGATCCGCCATGACCTGGGGCGACGCCGGCATGCTCTACTGGCTCATCCAGGCGCCCGACCTCGCCGCGCAGCGATTCGACCGCACCGTGTGCACCATGCAGTGCGCCTGAACCGATCCGGCCCGTGTGGAAGGATCGCTGGCATGGACACCACCGCTCACCGGTCCCACCTCATCGACGAGGCCTCCCGGTTCAAGACCGCCGTCGCCGCGGCCGGACCCGCCGTCCAGGTCCCCACCTGCCCCGAGTGGACCGCGGCCGACCTGCTCGACCACGTCACCGCCGTCTACGACCACAAGATCCAATGCATCCGGCTCCTGCGCGAACCCGACGACACCGAACGGCTCCACCGCAAAGGCAGCCCCACCGAACGGTTCGAGGCCGCCCTCGCCGAACTGCTCACCGAGATCGACGAACGCGGCCCCGACAGCCTCGCCCACACCTGGTACGGCCCCGACCAGACCGTCGGCTTCTGGATCCGCCGCATGGCCTGCGAGACCGTCGTCCACCGCGCCGACGCCGAACTCGCCGCCGGCGGCCCCATCGGACCGGTCGACCCCGGACTGGCCATCGACGCGATCGACGAGATGCTGGCGATCATGCTCGACTGGGGCAGCCGCGCCCACCGCCAGTGGGTCGCCGAGCCGCTCAGCCACCACGACGGCCTGACCGTCGGCATCGACGCCGGAGCGCGCTCCTGGACCGTCCGCGTCGGCGCCGGCCGCATCGCGACGACTGACGACCGGGCCCCCGAAGCGCCGACGACCGTCTCCGGCACCCCCGGCGACATCCTCATGTGGCTGTGGCGGCGCCGCCCGGCCGACGCGGTCACCGTCGACGGCGACCGATCCGACGCCGCCGCCCTCTACGACCTCATCGGGCACTTCGCCCAATGAACGAAACCGGGGCCGGACGCGTCGCGTCCGGCCCCGAAGCTCGCAGCGCGCTAACCGGGCAGGATCCGGATCGTGTTCCAGCTCATCGCCGGCAACTCCACGGTGATCCTCCCGTCGGCGACGGCCACCGTCCCGTTCGCCGAGGGCGTCACCCGCTCCTGATCCTCCAGCGTGTTCTTCGCATCCGGGTCCGCGTCGGTCAGCGTCGAGCACGTCACCTCTCCCACACCCGGCAGCGCCCCGGCGTCGACCTCGAGCGTCATCGGCGCCTCCAGATCGCGGTTGACCGCGAACACCGTCACCGAACCGTCCTCTGCGGCCACGGCCACCGAATGCAGCGCCGAGACCGAGCCGTACTTGTCGGTCGCGAACTGCGGGGACTCGGCGTCGACGTGCAGCACCCGACCGCGCCCGAACCTGCTGGCCTCGGCGAACGGGTAGAACGTCGTCTGCCGCCAGGCCGGACCGCCCGGCTCGGTCATGATCGGCCCGATCACGTTGACCAACTGCGCCAGGCACGCGGCCGTCACCCGGTCGCTGCGGCGCAGCAGCGTGATCAGCAGCGACCCGAACACCACCGCGTCCATCGCCGAGTACCGGTCCTCGAGCTGGCGCGGCGCCTCCGACCACAGCTCGTACTGCGCGTTGTGCTCCCACTCGTTCTGGTACCACACGTTCCACTCGTCGAACGAGATGTCGATCTTCTTGTCGCTCTTGAGCTTCGCGCCCACCGCGTCGGCGGTGGCGATGACGCCGTCGATGAACAGCTCCATGTCCTGGGCGCTGGCCATGAAGCTGACGACGTCGCCGTCGCCGGGGTGGTAGTAGGCGTGGGCGGAGATGTAGTCGACCGACTCGTAGGCATTGGTGAGCACCTCTTCCTCCCAGGCGCCGAAGGTCGGCATCGCGCGGGACGAGGAGCCGCAGGCGACCAGGTCGAGTCCGCCGTCGTACATGCGCATGGCGCGGGCGGTCTGGTCGGCGATGCGGCCGTATTCGCCGGCGGTCATCTGGCCGATCTGCCAGGGTCCGTCCATCTCGTTGCCCAGGCACCACAGCTTGATGCCGTAGGGCTCCTCGTCGCCGTGGGAGCGGCGCAGGTCCGACCAGTACGTGCCGCCGGGGTGGTTGGCGTACTCGAGCAGGTCCAGGGCCTCCTGGAGGCCGCGGGTGCCGAGGTTGACGGCCATGTTCGGCTCGACGCCGACGGTGCGGCAGAACTTCATGAACTCGCTCAGCCCGAACTGGTTGGTCTCGGTGACGCGCCAGGCCAGGTCGAGGCGGCGGGGGCGCTCGGACTTCGGGCCGACCCCGTCCTCCCAGCGGTAGCCGGAGACGAAGTTGCCGCCCGGGTAGCGGATCATCGTCACGCCCAGCTCGGACACCAGGTCGAGCACGTCGCCGCGGAGCCCGTCGGCGTTCGCCGTCGGGTGACCGGGCTCGTAGATCCCGGTGTAGACGCACCGGCCCAGGTGCTCGACGAAGGAGCCGAAGAGCCGGTCGGGGACGGTTGCGACGGTGAATCGGGGGTCGAATGCGATGCGTGCGCTGTGCTGTTGCGCCATGTCTGCCTCCCAGGAGGTTCCGGACCGATGCGCGTGCGAAGCCGCCACCGGGCCGCCAAGCACTTTATCGGTAAATATACCGGCGACATACTACATCTCGGCGTCCGTCGACGCACGCGCCACCAGTTCGGGCTGGAAGACCACGTTGCGGTGCGTGTGGCCCGGCCCCTCGGAGATCTCGTCGAACAGCAGCTGGGCGGCCGTGCGCCCCAGCTGGGCGCGCGGCTGGCGGATCGAGGTCAGCGGCACGGCCGCGGCGGCGGCGAAGTCGATGTCGTCGTAGCCGACGATGGCGCACTCCTCGGGGACCTTAACCCCGTGCATCGTGAGCCCCTGCAGCGCGCCGAGCGCGACCAGGTCGTTGGCGCAGAAGACCGCAGTGGGCGGGCGGGGTCCGGCGAGCATCTGCTCGACCGCCTCGCGGCCGCCGTCCACGTTCAAGCTCGACGAGGTGAACGTCTTCAGGGCGACCCCCGCCTCGTCGCAGACCTCGCGGCATCCGGCGAGACGGTCGCCGACCTGCGGGATCGAGGTCGGACCGCCGACGAAGGCGATCGAAGTATGTCCCTTGTCGACCAGGTGCCGCGCCGCCAGACGGCCGCCGTGCACGTCGTCGACCGCGACCGAGCAATGGGGGTGCAGACCGGCGCCGCGGTCGACCAGGACCACCGGGATGTCGTGCTTGGTCAACCGCTCCAGTCGCTCGGGGGAGGAGTTGTCCACCGGGGTGATGAGCAGGCCGAGCACGCGCTGCTCCTCGAGGATCTCGAGCTGGCGCTGCTCCCTGGCCACGTCCTCGCCGGAGTCGCAGACGGTGACCACGCCGCCTGCCGAGTCGATGAGGGGTTCGGCGCCGCGCACGACGTCGGTGAAGAACGGGTTGGCCACGTCCAGCACCACGATGGCGACGTTCCGGCTGCGTCCGGCCCGCAGCTGCCTCGCCGAGTCGTTGCGAACGTAGCCGAGTTTGGCGATCGCGGCCTGCACCCGCCGTCTGGTGTTCTCGGCGACGGCTTCGGGCCGGTTGAGCACATTGGAGACCGTTCCGACGGAGACGCCGGCGGCGCGCGCGACGTCTTTCATGCTGCTAGTGGTCATCGTCACCTCATCGAGTCTATCCAGAGGCTCCTGGGTTGCCGGACCGGTCGGGGCGACGCTCATGAGCCGTGGCCGCGTCCCCGCGCCGGAGCGGAGCCGGGGGGTTTGAAACGACTCAACCCGCCGCGGAGAGCAGTGGCAGCATATCGCGAGCAAGTCACTGAAAAGTCACGGGACGGTTCTTGACAGGGCTGGCCAGTGCGTTCTATGTTAACCAGACCCCACGTGAAACGATTCAAAATCACCGGTGTAATAATCGTGACCACGACCTCAGGGAGGTACCCCGTGACACAGCGAGTGTGTTTCACACTTCGAGTGCGCCGTGACCGCCTCGACGAATACCGCGAGCGTCACGCCGCGGTGTGGCCCGAGTTCCTCCATGCCCTGGAGGAGACCGGCTGGCGCAACTACTCGCTCTTCTTGTCCGACGACGGACTCCTCGTCGGCTATCTCGAGACCGAGGACTTCGACGCCGCACGGGCCGCCATGGCCGAGCGCGACGTCAACGACCGCTGGCAGTCCGAGATGGCCCCCTTCTTCGAAGGGACCGGAGGAGCCGCGGCCGACGAGTCGTTCGAAGTGCTTCCGGAGGTATTCAACCTCGAGGACCAATTGGCGGCGGCGAGCGGTGAAGGAGCCGGTAGATGAGTGATCGTGTCGGGTATGCGAGGTCGGTGCTGGCCGGTCAGAGTGTGGAGACGCCGTCGTGGGCGTTCGGCAACTCGGGGACGCGGTTCAAGGTGTTCGCCCAGGAGGGCGTGCCGCGCGACCCCTACGAGAAGATCGCCGACGCCGCACAGGTGCACCGGTTCACCGGCGCGGCCGGTTCGGTGGCGCTGCACATCCCGTGGGACAAGGTCGAGGACTACGCCGACCTGGCCGCCTTCGCCGCCGATCAGGGCGTGCGGATCGGGACGATCAACTCCAACACCTTCCAGGACGACGACTACATGGTCGGCAGTGTCTGCCATCCCGATCCCGGCATCAGACGCAAGGCGACCGATCACCTGCTCGAATGCATCGAGATCATGGACGCGGTCGGCTCGAAGGACCTGAAGCTCTGGTTCGCCGACGGCACGAACTACCCGGGCCAGGACTCGATCGCGGCCCGGCAGGACCGCCTGGCCGAGGTCCTGTCCGAGGTGTACGCCCGCCTCGGCGACGACCAGCGGATGCTCCTGGAGTACAAGCTGTTCGAGCCGGCGTTCTACCACACCGACGTGCCCGACTGGGGTACCGCGTTCGCCCACTGCGAGGCGCTGGGCGACAAGGCCCAGGTCGTCATCGACACCGGCCACCACGCCCCCGGCACCAACATCGAGTTCATCGTGGCGGTGCTGCTGCGCTCGGGCAAACTCGGCGGCTTCGACTTCAACTCCCGGTTCTACGCCGACGACGACCTCATGGTCGGCTCGGCCGACCCGTTCCAGCTGTTCCGGATCATGCACGAACTCGCGCTGCGCGAGGCGATCGGTGCGGACTCGGGGATCGCCTACATGCTCGACCAGTGCCACAACATCGAGCCGAAGATCCCGGCGGTGATCCGTTCGGTGATGAACGTGCAGGAGGCCACGGCGAAGGCGCTGCTGGTCGACCGCGACGCACTCGAATCGGCCCAGGCCTCCGGCGACGTGCTGGGCGCGAACGCGGTCTTGATGGACGCGTTCAACACCGACGTGCGGCCGCTGCTGGCCGAGCTGCGGGCCGGGCAGGGCCTGGAGGCCGACCCGATCGCCGCCTACGCCGCCAGCGGCTACGCCGAGAAGATCAAGAACGAGCGCATCGGCGGCGCTCAGGCGGGATGGGGTGCTTAAGGAATGGGAGACGACGTGATGCAGGACCTCATCGCGCGGTCCAACCGCCTCGGCGCCGACAAGCGCAACACCAACTTCGCCGGCGGCAACACCTCCGCCAAGGGCGGTGAAGTCGACCCGGTCACCGGCGAGGACGTCGAACTGCTGTGGGTCAAGGGCTCCGGCGGCGACCTCGGCACCCTCACACCCGAAGGCCTGGCCGTCCTGCGGCTCGACCGCCTGCGCGCCATGGTCGACACCTACCCCGGCCTCGAACGTGAAGACGAGATGGTCTCCCGCTTCGACTACTGCCTCCACGGACGCGGGGGAGCGGCGCCGTCGATCGACACGGCCATGCACGGCCTGGTCGACGCGCCCCACGTCGACCATCTCCACCCCGACTCCGGCATCGCCTTCGCCACCGCCGTCGACGGGCCTGCGCTGACCAAGGAGTGCTTCGGCGACCGCGTGGTCTGGGTGGACTGGCGCCGCCCCGGCTTCCAACTGGGCCTCGACATCGCGCAGATCAAGCGTGAGAACCCGCAGGCCATCGGCTGCATCCTCGGCGGCCACGGCATCACCGCCTGGGGCGCCACCTCCGAGGAGTGCGAAGCGGCCTCCCTGGAGATCATCCGCGGCTGCGAGGCGTTCATCGCCGAGCGCGGCAGGTCCGACCCCTTCGGCCGGACCGTCCCCGGGCGCTCTCCGCTGGACGACGCCGCTCGCGTCGAGCGCGCCGCCGCCCTGGCCCCGGTCATTCGCGGTCTGGTCTCCACCGACCGCCGCCAGGTCGGGCACTTCTGCGACGACGACGCGGTCCTCGAATTCCTCTCACGCGAGAAGATGCCGGCATTGGCGGCGCTGGGAACCTCATGCCCGGACCACTTCCTGCGCACCAAGGTCAGGCCCCTGGTCCTCGAGACCGCGGCCGACGCGCCGCTCGAGGAGGTCATCGAGCACCTCAAGGAACGCCACGCGGCCTACCGCGAGGACTACCGGGCCTACTACGAGCGCTACGCCGAACCCGACAGCCCTCCGATGCGCGGCGCCGACCCGGCGATCGTCCTGGTGCCGGGCGTCGGCATGTTCTCCTTCGGAGCCGACAAGAAGACCGCCCGCGTGGCCGGCGAGTTCTACGTCAACGCCGTCAACGTCATGCGCGGCGCCGAAGCGATCTCGACCTACCGGCCGATCGACGAGTCCGAGAAGTTCCGCATCGAGTACTGGGCCCTCGAAGAGGCCAAGCTCAAGCGACTTCCCGCGCCCAAGCCGCTGGCCGGCCGGATCGCGTTGGTGACCGGCGCGGCCGGCGGCATCGGCAAGGCCACCGCCCGGCGCCTGGCCGCCGAAGGCGCCTGCGTCGTCGTCGCCGACCTCGACCAGGAGAAGGCCGCCGCGGCCGCCGCCGAGATCGGGGGCGCCGACGTCGCCGTCGGCGTCGCCGCCGACGTCACCGACGAAGCGGCGATCACCGGGGCGATCGCCCGCTCGGCCCTGGCCTTCGGCGGCATCGACCTGGTGGTCAACAACGCCGGGCTGTCGCAGTCCAAGCCGCTGGTCGAGACCACCGCCGCCGACTGGGACCTCCAGCACGACGTCATGGCCAAGGGCTCCTTCCTGGTCTCCCGCGAGACCGCGAAGCTCATGATGGCCCAGGGCCTGGGCGGCGACATCGTCTACATCGTCTCCAAGAACGCCGTCTTCGCCGGCCCCAAGAACATCGCCTACTCGGCCACCAAGGCCGACCAGGCCCACCAGGTGCGCCTGCTCGCCGCCGAACTGGGCGAGCACGGCATCCGAGTCAACGGCGTCAACCCCGACGGGGTCGTGCGCGGCTCGGGCATCTTCGCCGGAGGCTGGGGCGCGCAGCGCGCGGCCGTCTACGGCGTCAAGGAGGAGGAACTCGGCCAGTACTACGCCGGACGGACCCTGCTGAAGAAAGAGGTGCTGCCGGAATCGGTCGCCGACGCCGTCTACGCCCTGGTCGGACCCGACCTCGGACTGACCACCGGCGTCCACATCCCCGTGGACTCCGGCAACCCGCAGGGATTCCTCCGATGACCCGCACCCGTCGCCCCACCCGCCGGCGCGCTTCGCGGCGCCTCTCCCCAGACAGGTGTGAGCGCTGATGAGTACTGTCTTGGCCGCGGTAGACCTGGGAGCCTCCTCGGGCCGGGTCATGGCCGCCACCGTCGACGGGGACCGGATCGAGCTGGCCGAGGCCGCCCGGTTCCCCAACCGCGCCGTCTCAGCGGCCGGGCGGCTCTACTGGGACGTCTTCGGACTGTGGAACGGCGTCATCGAAGGACTCCGCTCCCTCGGCTCGGCCGCGGCGATCGGCGTCGACTCCTGGGCGGTCGACTACGCCCTGATCGACGCCGACGGCCACCTGGTCGGCACCCCCGTGTGCTACCGGGACCCGCGCGGCAGAGCCGCGCGGGACGCGCTCCTGGCGGAGACCGGCGCTGAAACGTTTTACTCGCGCACCGGGATCCAGCCACAGCCGTTCAACACGGTCTTCCAGCTGGCCGCCGAGCGGGCCGAGACGCTCCAAGCGGCCGATCGGCTCTTGCTCGTCCCCGACCTCTTCGGGTACTGGCTGACCGATAACACCGCTTGTGAGGCCACCAATGCCTCCACCACCGGCCTGGTCGACCAAACCACCGGCACCTGGAGCGACGAACTGTGCGCCCTGGCCGGCGTCCGGCCCGGCCTGCTCGGCGAGATCACTCCGACCGGCACCGTCCTGGGAGGAGTGACCGACGCGGTCGCGGAAGTGACGGGCCTGGCCCGCGGCACCGAGGTCGTGGCGACCGCCAGCCACGACACCGCCTCGGCGGTGGCCGCCGTCCCCTACGAGACCGACAACGCCGCCTACATCTCGTGCGGCACCTGGTCCCTGGTCGGCGTCGAACGCGACCGGCCGATCCTCTCGGCCGAGGCCATGGAGGCCGGCTTCACCAACGAACGCGCCGCCGACGGGTCGGTCCGCTTCCTGCGCAACGTCGCGGGGCTGTGGCTCCTCCAAGAGTCGCTGCGCACCTGGGAACGGGCCGGACTCGGCCTCGACCTCGGCGACCTCATCGCCGAGGCGGCCAAGGCCCCGCGCCTGCGCTCGATCGTCGATCCCGACGACCCGTCATTCGCCGAACCCGGCGACATGCCCGGGCGCATCCGCGACTGGTGCGCCCGCACCGGCCAGCGCGTCCCCGAGACGCCCGCCGAGATCACCGCCTGCGTGCTCGACTCGCTCGCACTGGCCCACCGCGGGGCCGTCGAACGGCTCGAGGCGCTCGGCGGCGCCGAGGTCGACTTGATCCACATCGTCGGCGGCGGCTCGAACAACGAGCTGCTGTGCCAACTCACCGCCGACGCGACCGGCAGGACCGTCCTGGCCGGGCCCGACGAGGCCACCGCGCTCGGCAACGCCCTGGTGACCGCTCAGGCCCTCGGCCTGATCGGACCGGGAGCCGAGGCCCGGCGGCACGCCGCCCGAGCCTCCGCGCGGCCGCGACGCTTCGAGCCGGCCGGAACGTCCGACCAATGGCGGGCCGCGTCGGCCCGACTCACCGACCTCCCCGGCGCGAGCCGGGGAACAACCGAATAGATCCCGAAGGCCCGCGAGAGCGGGACCCCTCGCATAGAAGGAGAGCATCAACGATGATCCGCATCCGATCCAACGCCACACGGCGCGCCGTCGTGGCCGGTGTGAGCGCGACAGCGCTGCTCGGCACCGTCGCCGCATGCGGCGACGACGGTCCGGCGGGCACCGCCGACGACCCGATCACCATCAGTTTCGAATGGTGGGGCAACGAAGACCGCGCCGAGATCACCCAGGAAGCGGTCGACCTGTTCGAGGAGCAGAACCCGGGCATCGAAGTCCAGACCAACTTCGCCGACTTCCCGGACTACTGGTCGTCGATGACGACCCGCATGGCCGCTCGGGATCTGCCGGACGTCATGAACATGGACTACTCGCGGCTGCTGCAGTTCGGCGACAACGGCATGCTCCTGCCCCTCGAGGACTACGTCGACACCTCCGACTTCGTCGAGGGCTTCCTCGACACCGGGTACGTGAACGACGAGCTCGTGGCCGTCCCGATCGCTGGGAACACCCTCAGCCTGATCTACCGCACCGACGTGTTCGAAGACGCCGGAGTAGAGCTCGAGGCCGGATACACCTGGGACGACTACCACGAGGCGATGGCCGAGGTCACCGCCGCCTGGGGCACCGACGAGCAGTGGGGCGGCGGCGACTACGCCGGCCAGTACCACTTCATGGAGCTGTGGCTGCGCCAGCAGGGCGGCAGCTTCTACACCGAGGACGGCACGGCGCTCAACTTCGACGAGGCCCAGTTGACCGAATGGTGGCAGAAGACCGCCGACCTGCATGAGAGCGGCGCGGTGCCGCCGGTCGACATCACCTCCCAGTGGGAGGAGAACGCTCTGGTGCTCGACGCGCAGGCCTCGGAGATCGGCTGGGACAACTTCCTGGCCTGGCATGCCCCGGCCGTCGCCGAGAACGGCGGCGAACTGGGCCTGATGGCTCCGCCGACCGAGGACCCGAACAACATCGGCCTCTACCTCAAGCCCGCGATGCAGCTGACGATCGGTGCCAACACCGAGCACCCGGAAGAGGCCGGACGGCTCATCGAGTTCCTGCTGACCGATCCGGAGGCGATCAAGATCCTCGGCACCAACCGCGGTATCCCGGCCACCAACGTCGGACGCGAGAACGTCGAGATCGACGAGATCTCGCAGAAGGTCCTCGACTACGAGGAGAGCGTCTCGCAGTACCTGACTTCGCCGCCGCCGGCCCCGCCGGCCGCGACCGGAGCCATCGAGGTCAAGTTCGCCGAGCTCTACGAGACGGTGCTGTACGGAGAACAGTCGGTCGAAGAAGCCGTCAGCGCCTTCTTCACCGAGGCCGCTACTCTGCTCGAATCCGAACAGTAGCCAGTATTAAGGAATTGTGACCGTGCCTGCTTCTCCCTCCACCGCGACCGACCCGGGCACCGGGTCCGTCGTCGAGGCCGAGGCACCGCCGGATCGCGGGAATCGCCGTGGGGCGGCCAAACGCCGCTCCACGGCGGTCCGCGGCGGTGAGCGCCTGGCCGGCTATACGTTCATGCTCCCGTGGCTGATCGGCACCGCGGTGCTGACGATCGGGCCGATGGCCTGGTCGCTGTACCTGTCGTTCACCAACTACCACCTGGTCCGCGGCGGTGAGTGGATCGGCCTGGCGAACTACACGGCGATGTTCTCCGATCCGATGTTCGGCCGCGCGGTGCGGGTGACGCTCGTCTACGTGCTGGTGTCGGTGCCGATCAAGCTGGTCGCGTCGCTGGCGGTGGCGATGCTGCTGTCACAGCGCCGTCGCGGGATGGGCTTCTACCGAGCGGCGTTCTACATGCCCTCCCTGATCGCCATGAGCGTCGGGGTGGCGTTGATCTGGCGGGCCCTGTTCTCCAACAACGGCGTCCAGGACAGCGTCATGAGCCGGTTCGGGTGGGACGGCGGCGGGTTCCTGGGGAATCCGTCGGTGTCGATCCTGATGCTGGTACTGCTGGCGGTGTGGAGTTTCGGCGCTCCGATGGTGATCTTCCTGGCCGGGCTGATGCAGGTGCCGCAGGAGCTGTACGAGGCCGCCGACGTCGACGGGGCCAGTAAGGTGCGGAAGTTCTTCCACATCACGCTGCCGATGCTGTCGCCGGTGATCTTCTTCAACGTGCTGATGGAGACGGTCGGGGCGTTCCAGCTGTTCGGGCCGGCCTACATCATCGGCGGCGAGTCGGGCGCCCCGGCCTGGTCGACGCTGTTCTACACCGTGCGCATCTACACCCTGGCGTTCACCGACTTCCGGATGGGCTACGCCTCGGCGTACGCCTGGATGCTGGTGATCGCCGTCGGGATCGTCACGCTGTTCATGTTCCGGGCCGCCAAACGGCTCGTGTATTACGCGGGGGAGGACCGATGAGCGTCGTCAAGACCGCCGGGGGCCGGGAGCTGGTCCGCAACACGCCCCCGGCCTCCGAGCGGGCCAAATCGGTGGTATGGCACGTGTCGCTGCTGATCGTGCTCGCCGTCGTCCTGTATCCGCTGCTGTGGGTCATGACCGCCTCGGTCAAGGGCAACGCCGACATCATCACCGACACGTCTCTGTGGCCGCAGACGATGACTTGGGACCACTTCGCGGACGCCTTCGACGGCCTCGCCGGCGTCCCGCTATGGCGCTTCTTCTGGAACTCGACGCTGATCGCCGTGCTCTCGGTGGTCGGGGTGGTGGCCTCGTGCTCGATGACCGCCTACGCGCTCGGACGGCTGCGATTTCCCGGCCGGACGGCGATGTTCGGAATCGTGATCGCCACCTTGCTGCTGCCCGGCCAAGTGATGCTGATCCCGCAGTACCTGATCTTCTCCGAGCTGGATCTGACCAACTCGTACGTGCCGCTGGTGATCGGGAAGTTCCTTGCGCTGGACGCGTTCTTCGTGTTCCTCTACATCCAGTTCATGCGCGGCATCCCCAGGGAGCTCGACCAGGCCGCGAAGATCGACGGGGCCGGGCACTTCAGGATCTTCTTCTCGATCCTGCTGCCGCTGATGCGGCCGGCGGTCGTGACCAGTTCGATCTTCACGTTCATCTGGTCCTGGAACGATTTCCTGGGGCCGCTGATCTACCTGTACGACATGGAGAAGTTCCCGCTGCCCCGCCTGCTCCAGGCTTACAACAACTCCGAAGGGGTCACCAACTGGGGCGGCATGATGGCCATGACGCTGCTGTCGCTGGTGCCGGTGGTGCTGTTCTTCCTGGTGTTCCAGAAGTTCCTCATCCGCGGCATCGCCACCTCCGGTGTCAAGGGGTAGGCCGACATGGCGAGGGCGACCGGAAGAGCGCGCGGCCGAGGTGACGACGAGACGCGACCGTTCGCGCTTTTCGCCGAGTGCGTGCTCACCGGACTGTGGCTGTCCGCGGCTTCGCTCGCGGTGGTCACGGCCCCGGCCGCCCTCGCCGCCTCGACGCGCCACCTGGCGGCCTTCCTCGACGGCACGCCGGCGTCGCTGCGCATCTTCCTGCGGGACCTGCGCACCGCCTGGACCGGCGGCGGCTGGAAGGCCGGCCTGGCCGTCCTCGGCGCGGCGCTGTTGATCGGGGGCGACCTGGCGCTGCTCACCATCGAGGGAGTCCCCGGCCGCCCGGTCGTCGCCGTGCTGACGATGGCCGTGGCCGCCGCCGCGGCCTCCGTCCTGCTCCGTGCCGGCGCCTCCTGGCGTCCGGGTGCCTCCTGGAAGGACCTGTTCGCCACCGCCGTTGAAGACGCCAGGAGCGACCTGACCGGCACCGGCATCCTCCTGGGCGGGCTGCTCGTCCTCGTCGTCTCCACCTGGGCGCTGTGGATCCTCTTCGTCCCCATGAGCGGGTGCCTGGCCGGCGCCGCCCTGGCGGTGCGCCGCCGCCTGGAAGCCCGCCAATCCTAGAGACGAGTCCTGCTCGAGGAGGAAGGGAGCTCCTTCCAGCGGCGGTGGTGGGCAATTGGTAGCTTGAGGACACCCGAACCTTGGAGGAGACCATGACCAACCCACCCCAGGCCCAGGAGAAGAAGCCCCGCCCAGGCTCCGTGACCGTCGCGGTCGTGCTGCAGCTGGCGCTGGCGGCCGTCTTGATCGTCTCGGGCGTGCTCGGCCTGTTGTACGGTGCCGAGGCCCAGGAGGCGTTCGAGAACGAGCTGGCGGCCCAGGGCGTCGGCGGCAACGAGATGGCCGCCGGCGCCGGCGGCTTCGACTCGGCCGCGAACCTGATCTTCCCGGGCATCCTCGCCGTCCTGTTGATCGTGCTCGGGCTGCTGAACGCCGCCGGCAACCGTCCCGGACGCATCCTCACCTGGATCTTCCAGCCGCTCATCCTCATCTGCGGCGGCTTCATCTTCGCCGGCAGCGTCTTCGCCGCCCAGCTGATGCAGTGGACCTTCGACAACTCCGGCGACGAGCAGCTCGAGAGCCTCGACGCCCAGGCCCTGGTCGACGCCGCTTACAGCGCCTACCCGGCGTGGAGCGTCATCGTCGACTGGGCGGTGATCCTCCTGGCGACGGTCGGCTCGCTGCTGGTGATCATCCTGCTGGCCGTGCCGGCCTCGAACGCGTACTTCCGCAAGGAGCCGCCGCAGCAGTACATCCCCGGAGCCCCGCCCCAGTAAGGACCGAACCGCGCAACCCGGGCCGCACTCCGGCCCGGGTTGTTTTCTATCACTCTTTTAACTAGAGATATATCGACACCGAGGTTTCGAACCTCGGTCGAATCCGACGCCGTCTGCACCGCAAAGGTCCGATATCGCCGGGCTTCGCCCGTCAGCGACCCCACACCGGCTCGCAATTTACGGAATACACCGTCGGACCCCTGCGGCTAGAATCGCGATACACCCACCGCACACCCGTCGACGACACGCTCGCACTGGGCCGAGCACAAAGGAACCACGGCTTCCGCAGCCGCTGAGAGGACCGACTTGAACAACGCAGCAGCGCCCGCCGGCTGGGGGGTATGGACGTGGCCGAACCTGGTCACCGCCGTCCGGCTGCTCGGCATCCCCTTGTTCTGCTACCTGCTGCTGGCGACCGAGTACTACTGGCAGGCCGCGGTCGTGCTGGCCGTCGGCGGCGGCACCGACTGGGTCGACGGGCAGCTGGCCCGCCGCCTCAACCAGGTCTCCAAGCTCGGCCGCCTGCTCGACCCGTTCGTCGACCGCCTCTACATCCTCACCGCGCTGCTGGCCCTGACCTTCGTCGGCCTGCTGCCGTGGCTGTTCACCATCGCCGTCCTCGCCCGTGAAGCGGTCCTGGTCAGCATGGTCGTCATCCTCCGCTGGCACGGCTACGCCCCGCCACAGGTGCACTTCCTCGGCAAGTGCGCCACCACCGTCGTGTTCATGTCGTTCCCGGTCCTGGTCGTCGCCGGACTGGTCAACGACGCCGCCGTCTGGGCCGCCCCGCTGGGGTGGGCACTGGCCTGGTGGGGCCTGGGCCTGTACTGGCTGGCCGCCTTCGTCTACGTCCGCCAGGCCGCCGAACTCATCCGCGAGAAGCGCTCACGGTCCGGCGTGGCGGCCTGACGCCCGGGCCGATGCGAACCGTTGCACGGCGAACACATAGATTGTCATGATCACGCAAACGCGGACCCGCCGACGGGGCCGGCGGCCTTGGCGATACGGTCATGTGCGGCCGATCCGCTTCCAGGCGGGCGTAGAGGGGAGCACAGGTGAATCCGGAGCAGCTGCGTTACACCGCGGAACACGAGTGGGTCGAGCGGCGCGACGGCGACGTCGTCCGCGTCGGCGTCACCGACTTCGCCCAGAACGCGCTCGGAGACGTCGTCTTCGTGCAGCTCCCGGAGGCAGGCTCGCAGGTGCAGGCGGGGGACGTGGTCGGCGAAGTCGAGTCGACCAAGAGCGTCTCGGACGTGTACGCTCCTGTAACCGGTAGGATTACCGCACGCAATGACGAATTGTCGGAATCCCCGGAATTGGTGAACAGCGACCCCTATCAGGCGGGCTGGATGTTCGACATCGAAGTCGACGATCCGGGCTCGCTCACCGCTTTGCTCGACGCCGCTGCGTATGCGAAGCTTACGGAGTGACCAGAGGGTCCAGACTTGTAGAAGGTGGCAATCCATGACGCGTTCGAATGACGAGTTCCCTCCGCCGGATGTGACGGCCACGATGAACCTCTCCGCCTTGCAGGAGAGCGGAGAGGTCGACGCGGAGCTGAACTCTGCGAGGCTGGCAGACTCCCTGCCGGCGGGAACCGCGCTGCTGGTAGTCCGCCGTGGACCGAACGCCGGCGCCCGCTTCCTGCTCAACACGGAAGTGACCACGTCCGGCCGCCATCCCGACTCCGACATCTTCCTCGACGACGTGACCGTCTCCCGGCGCCACGCCGAGTTCCACCGCGACGTCTCGGGCTTCACCGTCCGCGACGTCGGCAGCCTCAACGGCACCTACGTCAACCGCGAGCGCGTGGAGACCGCCACGCTCGGCAACGGCGACGAGGTCCAGATCGGCAAGTTCCGTCTGGTCTTCATCAGCGGTCCCAAGCCGGCCGCGGCCTGACCCAGACGCCCCGATGGGCGTCCGCTCGGATCAAGTCGAACGATTTGCGAGTAGGCTGAGAGACACAGGGCCCGCCCGGGTCTCACCCGGGGCGGGTCCGGCATCAGCGACGACGGCACCCGTTGGAGGCGAACCGGTGCGGATGATGACCGTAGTCGGGGTCCGCGTGGAACTCCCGAGCAACCAACCGGTGGTCCTGCTCAAGGAGACCGACGGCAACCGCTACCTCCCGATCTGGATCGGCACGGTCGAGGCGGCGGCGATCGCGTATCAGCAGCAGGACGTGCAGCTGTCGAGGCCGCTGACGCACGACTTGATGCGGGATGTGCTGGAGGCGCTGGAGGTGTCGCTGTCGTCGGTGGAGATCACCGAGCTGCGTGACACGGTGTATTACGCCGAGCTGGTCCTCGACGGCGAGACTCGCGTGTCCTCGCGTTCTTCGGACGCGATCGCGCTCGCGTTGCGGGCGGATGCTCCGATCTGGTGTGCCGATGAGGTCCTCGATGAGGCCGGTGTGGTCCTGCCGGACACGCAGGAGGACGAAGTGGAGAAATTCCGCGAGTTCCTCGAAGAGGTCTCGCCCGAAGACTTCGATGAACATCACTGAGTTGCGTCGGTTCTGACCTGCCGGTCAATATCCTCGTTCGGCCCATTGTGCTGAGTCTGCGCGTTACTCTCACCTTCGTAGAGCCCGACGGTGCGGAGGACGCGATGGATGCCCACAGTGAATCGAGCGGCCGGAGCACGGCGGCACCGACCCAGATCCGCGGTTGGCGCGGTACGGCCGCCTGTCGGGTCGTGGGCATCAGTTACCGGCAGTTGGACTACTGGGCGCGCACCGGTCTGGTCGAGCCGAGCATCAGGCGCGCCAGCGGGTCGGGTTCGAACCGTCTCTACTCCTTCCGGGACATCATCGTGCTGAAGGTCATCAAGCGCCTCCTGGACGCCGGGGTGTCGTTGCAGAACATCCGCAAGGCCGTCGAGGCGCTGCGCAGCCGCGGGGTGAAGGATCTGGCCGAGATCACGCTCATGTCGGACGGGTCGACGGTCTATGAGTGCCGCTCGGCCGGTGAGGTCATCGATCTGCTGCGCGGTGGGCAGGGGGTCTTCGGTATCGCGGTGCGTTCGACGGTCACCGAGGTCATGGGGCGCCTGGCGGCGCTGCCGGGCGCCGAGATCCCGGTCTCGCCGCCGGAGCAGCTGGCCTCGCGGCGGGGCCCTGAATCCGGTCCCGTGCCGCATCGACGACGCAGCGCCTCCTGACATACGATGGGTTCAGAGCCGGAAAACCAGGCGGGAGAGACCGCGCGGGTTCGCTGAGGCAAGTGCAGCGGCCGGGCGCGGCACCGAAGGGGCAAGTCCCTCTCCGAAGCTCTCAGGTACCAGGACCGCCGGGAATTGGCCGCTCTGAAACCGGGCACGCCGGTGACAGATGAGGGGACGTAATCGCACGTACTGTCGCCGGAGGTCGTTTTTCCGTGTTCTCGTCTTCGTTTCCTGAGCGCCACATCGGCACCAGCGCCGCCGACCGCGACGCCATGCTCAAGGTCGTCGGTTATCCGAGTGTCGAGGCGCTCATGGACGCCTGCATGCCCGAGCTGATTCGTACCGCCGGGGGCCTGGACCTGCCGCAGGGGGTCTCGGAGGCCGAGGCGCAGGCGGAGCTGCGGGCGATCGCCGAGACCAATCGGCCCATGCGCTCGATGATCGGGCTGGGCTATTACGGGACCCACACGCCGGCGGTCATCCGCCGCAACATTCTCGAGAACCCGTCTTGGTACACCGCTTATACGCCGTACCAGGCCGAGATCAGCCAGGGCCGTCTGGAGGCGCTGTTGAACTTCCAGACCGCGGTCGCCGACTTGACCGGTCTGCCGGTCGCGGGGGCGAGCCTGCTCGATGAGGCCACCGCGGCGGCCGAGGCCATGCTCTTGGCGCGACGCGCCGCCGGTCGCGGGGCGGGCGATGTCTTCGTGGTCGATTCGGGAGTGCTGCCTCAGACGCTGGCGGTGCTGCGGACTCGCGCTGAGCCGCTGGGCATCGAGCTGATCGTGTCCGACTGCGCGGAGGTCTCGGATCTGCCGGAGGGGATGTTCGGGCTGCTGCTGCAGTATCCGGGCGCGGACGGCGCCGTCGGCGACTGGTCGGCGACGGTCGAGGCCGCCCATGAGCGGGGCGCGGCCGTGGCCGTCGCGGCCGATCTGCTGGCGTTGGCGCTGCTGACTCCGCCGGGGGAGTTCGGCGCCGATATCGCGGTGGGCACCACGCAGCGGTTCGGTGTTCCGATGGGCTTCGGCGGGCCGCACGCGGGCTACATGTCGGTGCGCGAGGACCTGAAGCGGCAGCTGCCGGGTCGGCTGGTGGGCGTGTCGCGGGATGCGGAGGGGGCGCCGGCGCTGCGGCTGGCGTTGCAGACGCGCGAGCAGCACATCCGCCGTGAGCGGGCCACCAGCAACATCTGCACCGCGCAGGTGCTGCCGGCGGTGATGGCCTCGGCGTACGCGGTCTGGCACGGCCCCGAGGGTCTGCGGCGCATCGCCGAGGACGTGGCCGGCAAGGCCGCGCGGCTGGCGGCGTCGCTGGAGGCGGCGGGCGTCGAGGTGGACGGTGAGGCGTTCTTCGACACGGTCGTGGCCGCCGCGCCGGGCCGGGCCGAGGCGGTGGTCGCCGCCGCGGCGGCCGGTGGTGTCAATCTGCGCCGGGTCGACGCCGACTCGGTGGCCGTGGCGTGCGATGAGACGACGCGCGAGTCGGATCTGCGGATCGTCTGCGAGGCCTTCGGCGCGCAGTTGCTGGCCGGCGAGCGGGAGCCGGCGATCCCGGCGTCGCTGCGCCGCCACAGCGCCTACCTGACTCACCCGGTGTTCTCCTCGCACCGCTCCGAGACGGCGATGATGCGTTACCTCAAGCGGTTGGCCGACGCCGACTACGGGCTGGACCGGGGCATGATCCCGCTGGGGTCGTGCACCATGAAGCTCAACGCCGCCGCCGAGATGGAGCCGGTCTCCTGGCCCGAGTTCGCCGATGTGCACCCGTTGGCGCCGCAGGACCAGACGGCCGGTTGGCGGCGGCTGATCGACCAGCTCGAAGGCTGGCTCGCCGAGGTGTGCGGCTACGCGGCCGTGAGTGTTCAGCCCAACGCCGGTTCTCAGGGCGAACTGGCCGGTCTGCTGGCCATCAAGGCCTGGCAGGAGGACCGCGGCGAGGGCGGCAGGGACGTGTGCCTGATCCCCGCCAGCGCGCACGGTACGAATGCGGCTTCGGCGGTGCTCGCCGGGATGCGCGTGGTGGTGGTGGCCTGTGATGAGGCGGGGAATATCGACCTGGCGGATTTGGAGGCGAAGATCGGGGCGAACGCCGAGTCGCTGGCGGCGCTGATGGTCACCTATCCGTCGACCCACGGGGTGTACGAGTCGTCGATTGTGGAGGTGTGCGGGAGGGTCCATGATGCGGGCGGCCAGGTGTACGTCGATGGCGCGAACCTGAATGCGCTGCTGGGTTGGGCCAAGCCCGGCCGGTTCGGCGCGGACGTGTCGCATCTGAACCTGCACAAGACGTTCTGTATTCCGCACGGTGGGGGTGGGCCGGGCGTCGGTCCGGTGGCGGTGGCCGAGCACCTGGCCCCGTACGTGCCGTCTGATCCGATGGCCGCCGAGTCGGGTGGGGTCGGTCCGGTTGCGCAGGCCCGGTGGGGGTCGGCGGGGATTCTTCAGATTCCGTGGATGTATTTGCGGATGATGGGCCCTGATGGGGTGGTGGCGGCGACGTCGTCGGCGGTGTTGGCGGCGAATTATGTGGCCGCGCGGTTGCGGGAGGTGTTCCCGGTGTTGTACGCGGGGGAGCATGGCCTGGTGGCGCATGAGTGCATTCTGGATCTTCGGCAGGTCACCAAGGAGACGGGGGTGACGGTCGAGGATGTGGCGAAGCGGTTGATCGATTACGGGTTTCATGCGCCGACGATGTCGTTTCCGGTGGGGGGGACGTTGATGGTGGAGCCGACCGAGTCGGAGGATTTGGCGGAGTTGGATCGGTTCTGTGCGGCGATGGTCGCGATTCGCGGTGAGATCGATGCGGTCGCGTCCGGGGTGGTGTCGGTGGAGGATTCGGTGTTGCGGCATGCGCCGCATACGGCGGCGGCGGTGACGGCCGGGGAGTGGGATCGGGTGTATTCGCGGGCTGAGGCGGTGTGGCCGGTGGGGGTGTCCGGCGGTAAGTATTGGCCGCCGGTGGGTCGGGTGGACAATGCGTGGGGGGATCGGCATCTGGCGTGTACGTGTCCGCCGGTGGAGGCGTTCGGGGGTTAGTTCGCGTTTCGGTGCGTTGTTCGGCGCGTTCGTTGCGCGGGGTTGTGGCCGGTGGGTCGGGTGGGTCGTGTGTTCGGCCGATGGTGCCTCGTCTGGGGTGCGGTGGGGTGTGGGCTTTAGACTGGCTGCCGACGGTTCCCCCAGGAGTGAAGCTGATGGTTTTCGGGCATACGCGCGCAGTGAAGTCGCACCGCACCGGGCGGCGGCGGAAGAAGGGCGGTGCGCGGTTGCCGGTGGCGCCGTGGATCGTGATCACGTTGGCGTGTGTGCTGGTGGCGTCGGCGTTGACGGCCGGGTATGTGATGTTGCTGCGTGCGGGTTGTGGTGGGGACACGTATCGGGTGTCGGTGGTGGCTGCGGGGAATATTCACGGGACGTTGGATGATCTGGCCGCTGAGTGGGAGCGGGGGGCTCCTGAGTTGGACGGTCAGTGTGTGGGGGTGGAGGTGCATGCGCTGTCGGCGGTGGAGGCGTCTCGTGGTCTGACCGGTGAGTGGGACACGGTGTCGTTGGGTCCGCGGCCGATCGCGTGGGTGCCGGATTCGGATGTGTGGCCGGAGTGGGTTACCGGTACTGAGGCGACGGCGGATCTGTTCTCGTCGGAGCCGGTGGTGTTGGGTCAGTCGAAGACGGTGTTGGCGGTGCCGGAGCCGGTGGCGGGGGATTTGGGTTGGCTGGGTGGTCAGCCGCCGTCGTGGGATGCGGTGTTGGAGGCTTCGGAGTCGGGGGAGGTGCGGTTGGCGGCGGCGAATCCGCGGACGTCGACCGAGGGGCTGCAGTCGATGTTGAATGCGGTCAGTGACGGGTCCGGTGGGGTGGATCTGGAGGCGATGGAGCGGTATAACGCGGCGATCGAGCGGGGGCAGGTCGCTGAGAGCGCGGAGGCGTTGTTCTCGGCGTGGGGTGAGGCCGAGGATCCGGGGTCGTTCGCGAATGTGTTCACGGCGTTGGATTATCAGGTGGCGGATTTCAATGCGGGTTCGGATCTTGAGTTCGAGTTGGTGCCGATTACGCCCAGTGGTACGGGTTTGGATGCGGTGTATCCGTATCTGGTGTTGGACGGTGCCGGTTGGGTCTCGCCCAGTGATGCGGCGATCGGTGGGATGTTCGGTGAGTATCTGCAGACGTCGGGGGCGTTGTCGGAGTTCGCCGACGATGGTGTGGCGCCGGTGGCCGATGGTGGGGCTTCGCAGTCGCCGATCACCGGTGAGACGGTGCGTGAGGCGGTGCGTCAGTGGCAGTTGATGCGGCGGGATCTGCATGTGCTGGTCGTGGTGGACCGGTCGGCGGGGGGTGGTTCGCAGACGGTGGAGTACGGGGGTGAGCAGGTGGCGGCTTCGGATGCGCAGTTGCGGTTGGCGGTGTCGTTCGTGCGGGAGTTGGGGTCGACCTCGCGGGCCGGTCTGTGGGAGTTCGGGGTGGGTGCCGGTGAGGGCAATCGGCGTTCGGTGGTCGAGTCGGCCGAGCTTGGCGGGGATCATGCCGAGTCGTTGGAGTCGGCGTTGTGGTCGCTGGGGGATGCGGGTTTGTATCCGGGCGGTTCGCCGCTGTTCGATACGGTGACGGCCGCTTATGACTATATGGCCGGCAATTATGTCGATGGGGCCGACAATGTGATCGTGGTGTTGACCGCGAACGGGGTCGATGAGGTGAGTGCGCCGACGATCGAGGAGACGACGGCGGCGTTGGTCGAGCGGGCCGCTGAGCAGTCGGGTCCGGTGTCGGTGTACACGGTCGGGTTCGGGGATGCGGATGTGGAGAATTTGACCTCGATCGCCGAGGCGACGGGCGGGTCGTATATTCCGGCGCCGTCTTCGGGTGGTCTGGTGGCGCATCTGCGGGAGCGGTTGGTGAACTGAGGCACTGGCGTGGCTGTGGCCGGGCGGTGGCGGAGTGGGCCGATCACACTGGTGGGGTGCCGATGTTCTCGAGGGTTCGTGTTGCCCCGCCGGGGGTTCCCCCTGCGTGTGGCGGCCGGTTGGTGGAGGTCGACCGGTTGGAGTGGCGCGTGGGCGACGGCGGGGATCCGGCGGGGTTGGTCGCTGATTTCTGCGACCGGTACGGGTCGGTGCATTCGGGGCGGGTCGGGGAGCCGTGCGGGGTGGCGGTGATGGTGTCGGCCGCGGCGGGGGCGGCGATGATCGGCGGGGCGGTCGGTGCGGCCAGTCCGTGCCCGGCGGTGCCGGATGTGGCTTTGGTCGCTTACTCGCACGGGGATGCGGTGCCGGATCGGCCGGTGGGGTCGTTCGCGGTGGGGCCGTGGCGGCGGTCGTGGAGTGAGGCCGATCATGCCGCGGCGGTGGCGGCGGTGCAGGAGGCGATCGGGCGCGGTCAGGTGTATCAGGCGTGCGTGGTCGGGCATCGGCGGGCGCGGTGGCGCGGGGATGCGGCGGGGGTGGCTTCGGCGGTGGCCGGTGTGAGCGGCGCGGTCTGGGGCGGGGTGGTGGCCGGCGGGGACTGGATGGTCGCCTCTGGGTCGCCGGAGTGTTTTCTGGAGGCCGATGGCCGGCGGGCGGTGACGTATCCGATCAAGGGGACGGCTCCGGCGACGGCCTCGGGCCGGCGGGCGCTGCTGGCGAGTGTGAAGGAGCGGGCCGAGCATGTGATGATCGTGGACTTGGAGCGCAATGATCTGGCGCGGGTGGCGCAGCCCGGTTCGGTGGCGGTGTCGGGGCTGTTCACGGTGCGGCGGTGGGCTGATCTGTGGCAGGCCGAGTCGGCGGTGTCGTGTCGTCTGGTGCCGGGCACGGACGTGGCGGCGTTGTTGCGGGCGGTGTGTCCGCCGGGGTCGGTGACCGGTACGCCGAAGTTGTCGGTGCTGGAGTTGCTGTCGGGTCTGGAGCCGGTGGGTCGGGGTCCGGCGATGGGGGCGATGGGGTTCTGTTCGGCCGGGCGGTTGCGGTTGGGGTTGACGATCCGGACGGTGGCGGTCGAGGCCGGGTGGGTGCATGTGTGGGCCGGTGGTGGCATTACGTGGCGGTCGGATCCGGTCGCGGAGGTCGCCGAGGCCGAGTCGAAGGCCGGCGGTGTGGTGGCGGCGCTGTCAGGTGCCGGTGCGTGAGCGGTTCCAGATGTCGATGGTGTGGGCTTTGGCCGATTCGCGCAGGGCGGGGGGCCATTCGGCGCGGTAGAGGCGCAGCCGGGGGGTGGCCGTGTCGAGTTCGACGACGCAGCCGAGGGCCATGGGCGGGTCGGGGTGGACTCTGCGGAGCCAGACGGTGGTGCCGTGGTCGTCGCCGCTGACTTGGATGGTGCGGTGTTCGAGTTGGAACTGCCCGAGTATTTTCGGCTCGTTCATCGCTGGTCCTCACCATGTCCGTTTCCCACCGTCGCGGCGCGAGGCTCCCGCCTGGGGCGGGGGTCGCGCTCGGGTCCATCTTCGCCATGGTGGTGTGGCGATGTCAATACCCGCCTGGGCCCTGGGGAGGGTGAATGCGCTGTATACGGCCGATGAGACGGTGCTGTGTCGGGTACCCGTTAGTTGACCGATCGTCGGGCCGGTGCCGGGGCGGCTGTGTCAAGCTGTTGGGCGTGAGCGAGGATGAGGATTTCGGTGACATCGCCGAGGCGGTGTTCGATCTGGCGCGGGCCGGTGAGACTGAGCGGTTGGCGCGGTTCGTGGACGCCGGGGTGCCGGTGGATCTGGTCAACGGGACCGGTGATTCGCTGTTGATGCTGGCGGCCTATCACGGTCATGCCGGTACGGTGCGGGCCTTGATCGACCGGGGCGCTGATGTGGATCGGCGCAATGACCGGGACCAGTCGCCGTTGGCCGGGGCGGTGTTCAAGGATTTCGGGGCGGTCGTCGGCGTGCTGTTGGAGGCGGGGGCCGATCCGGATGCGGGGACGCCTTCGGCGCGGCAGATCGCGGCGATGTTCGACCGGGACCTGTTCGATTTAGACCGTCTGCATGCCTTCGGGTAGGCGGCCCCAGGCGTGCAGGTCGGTCAGGTGCGCTTCGAGGCAGTCGGCGAAGGCGCCGGCGGCTTTGGTCAGGGGCGCTTCGGCGCGGGCGGCCAGGGTGATGGTGCGGCTGGCGCCGGGCGGGGCGATGGGGGTGGCGCGCAGGCCCGGGGAGGCCTCGGCGATCATCGCCGGCAGCAGTGCGATGCCGAGGCCGGCCTCGACGAGGCTGGCGACGGCGTCGGTCGCGCCGCCGTCGACGGCGACGATCGGGGTGAATCCGGCCGCCTCGCAGGTGGTGACGGTGATGTTGCGCAGGTCGTAGCCGTGGGCGGGCAGTACGAACGGCTGCTCGCGCAGCTGCGGCAGGTCGATGTGGGCCTGGCCGGTCAGCGGCGGGTGGGAGGCGGCCGAGGCGACGACGAGCGCTTCGCGCAGCAGCGGCCGGATGGACAGTCCGGCGTCCGATCCGGTCAGGCCGATGGTGAAGGCCAGGTCGAGGTCTCCGGCGGCCAGGCGTTCGGTCAGGGGTCCCGAGCCGTCTTCGGTGAGGGTGACGGTGACGCCGGGGTGGGCTTCGGCGTAGCGGTGCAGGAGCGGGGCGATCAGCCATGAGCACAGGCTCGGGGTCGCGCCCAGTCGCAATCGCCCGGCGCGGACGGCCAGGACGTCGTCGATGTCGGATCGGGCCGCCTCGTGGGCGGCGGTGATGCGGCGGGCGTGGCCGATGAGGGCGTGGCCGATGTCGGTCAGTTCGATGCGTCCGCGCTCGCGGGTGAACACCGATGCGCCCAGTTCGTTCTCGAGCGCCTTGATCTGCTTGCTCAATGACGGTTGTGTCACACCGAGGTTTTCGGCCGCCTGCGTGAAATGACGGGTTTGCGCGACGGCGAGGAAGGCTCTGAGTTGCTGGGCGCGCATCCTCATAACCTATAGGCATGGAACCGACGCTCACCATGAATTGGACTCGTGACGTGCGTCGCGTCTAGCGTAGGCATCTGTGTCAACGGATCTGAAAACGCGCCCGACAGCGCCCGCGCGGCCGCGAGGCGCCCGAGCGGGCCGACTGCGCTCCACGATCGGCCTGAAAGTCACCATGGCCGTCTCCGGCATCCTCCTGGTCGGCTTCATCATCGCCCACATGGCCGGCAACCTCCACGTCTTCGAAGGCCGCGAAGAGATGAACGCCTACGCCGAAGGGCTGCGCTCCTTCGGCCACCCGCTGCTGCCCCACGAAAGCCTGCTGTGGGTCATGCGCATCGGCCTCATCGCCGCGGCCGCCGCGCACATCGCCGCGGCCGTGGCCCTGACCCGCCGCGCCGTGGAGGCCCGCCCGGTCCGCTACGCCCACCGCCGGCCCTCCCGCGGCGAATCCCGCCACGCCGCCGCCACCATGCGGTGGGGCGCGGTCGTGATCGTCCTGTTCGTCATCTGGCACCTGCTGGACTTGACCTTCCGCACCGTCAACCCCGTCAAAGACGTCCCCGACGCCTACGGCGCGGTCGTGGCCACCTTCGCGCCCGACCGCTGGCCGGTCACCGTCTTCTACCTCCTGGCGCTGGTCGCACTCGGCCTGCACCTGCGGCACGGCATCTGGTCGGCCGTGCAGACCATCGCCGGACCCGACCACCGATGGCGCCGGCGCACCCAGGCGGCCGCGCTGGCGGTCGCCATCATCGTCACCGCCGGATTCGCGAGCGTTCCGGTGGCCGTGACCTTCGGGCTGGTGAGCTGAGCATGAACGACAACGAGTACTACACCGACGGCGACCCGATCGCCGACACCAAGGCCCCGGGCGGGCCCATCAACGAACGGTGGGAGCGGCGCCGCTTCACCGGGCGGCTGGTCAACCCCTCCAACCGGCGCAAACTCCGCGTCATCGTCGTCGGCACCGGCCTGGCCGGCGCCTCGGCGGCGGCCACCCTCGGCGAACTGGGCTACCGGGTGGCGAACTACTGCTTCCAGGACTCGCCGAGGCGGGCCCACTCCATCGCCGCCCAGGGCGGGATCAACGCCGCCAAGAACTACCGCAACGACGGCGACAGCGTCCACCGGCTGTTCTACGACACCATCAAGGGCGGCGACTTCCGCGCCCGCGAGTCCAACGTCCACCGCCTGGCCGAGATCTCCACCGAGATCATCGACCAGTGCGTGGCCCAAGGCGTGCCGTTCGCGCGCGAATACGGCGGGCTGCTCGACAACCGGTCCTTCGGCGGCGCGCAGGTCTCGCGGACCTTCTACGCCCGCGGCCAGACCGGGCAGCAGCTGCTGCTGGGCGCCTACCAGGCCCTGGAGCGGCAGGTCGCGGCCGGGACGGTCGAACTGCACACCCGCCACGAGATGCTCGAACTCATCGTCGCAGGCGGGCGCGCCCGCGGCATCGTCGTGCGCGACCTGGTCACCGGCGAGACGAGCACTGAGATCGCCGACGCGGTCGTGCTGGCCACCGGCGGCTACGGCAACGTGTTCTTCCTGTCGACCAACGCCAAAGGCTGCAACGTCACCGCCTCCTGGCGGGCCCACCGGCAAGGGGCCTACTTCGCCAACCCCTGCTACACGCAGATCCACCCCACCTGCATCCCGCAGTCCGGCGACCACCAGTCGAAGCTGACGCTCATGAGCGAGTCGCTGCGCAACGACGGACGGGTGTGGGTGCCGGTCCGGCGCGGCGACGACCGCGAGCCCGGCGACATCCCCGAGGCCGAACGCGACTACTACCTCGAGCGGCGCTACCCGGCGTTCGGGAACCTCGTGCCGCGCGACATCGCCTCCCGGGCGGCCAAGGCCGTCTGCGACGAAGGCCGCGGCGTCGGCCCCGGCGGGCTGGGGGTCTATCTCGACTTCGCCGACGCCATCGCCCGGCTCGGCAGGGACGCCGTCGAAGCCAAATACGGCAACCTGTTCGACATGTACGAGCGGATCACCGGCGAGAACCCGTACGAGCGGCCCATGCGGATCTACCCGGCGGTGCACTACACCATGGGCGGGCTGTGGGTCGACTACGACCTGCAGTCGAACATCCCCGGCCTGTTCGTGGCCGGCGAGGCGAACTTCTCCGACCACGGCGCCAACCGGCTCGGCGCCTCGGCGCTCATGCAGGGCCTGTCGGACGGGTACTTCGTGCTGCCCAACACCATCTCCGACTACCTCGCCGACGGCCCGTTCGACGAGATCGACGAGACCCACGAGGCCGTCCGGGCCGCCAAGGGCGCGGTGACCGAACGCATCGAGTTCTTCTTGCGCAACGACGGCGACCGCTCGGTCGACTCCTTCCACCGCGAACTGGGCAAGATCATGTGGGAGTACTGCGGCATGGAGCGCACCGACGAGGGCCTGCGCAAGGCCATCGGCCTCATCCGCGACCTCAAGGACGAGTTCTACCGTCGCGTCAAAGTCCCCGGAACCGGCGCCGAACTCAACCAGCAGCTCGAGAAGGCCGGCAGAGTGGCCGACTTCTTCGAGCTGGGCGAACTGATGTGCATCGACGCGCTCCACCGCACCGAGTCGTGCGGCGGGCACTTCCGCGCCGAATCCCAGACCGAGGACGGCGAGGCGGCCCGCGACGACGAGCGCTTCTCCTACGTCGCCGCCTGGGAGGCCGGCGAGGGCGGGCCCGTGCTGCACAAAGAGGCACTCGAATTCGAATACGTCAAGCCCACCCAACGGAGCTACAAGTGAAACTCACTTTGCGAATCTGGCGTCAGGCAGGCGCCGAGGCCGAAGGCGCCATGGTCTCCTACGTGCTCGACGACGTCTCCGAGGACGCCTCGTTCCTGGAGATGCTCGACGTGCTCAACGAGCGCCTCATCGCCGAGGGCGAGGACCCGGTCGCGTTCGACCACGACTGCCGCGAAGGGATCTGCGGGGCCTGCTCACTGGTCATCGACGGGCAGCCGCACGGCCCGCAGGCGGCCACCACCACCTGTCAGCTGCACCTGCGCCAGTACCGCGACGGCGACGTGATCGACATCGAACCGTGGCGGGCCGGAGCCTTCCCGGTGGTCAAAGACCTCGTGGTCGACCGGTCGGCGTTCGACCGGATCATCGCCGCCGGCGGCTACATCTCCGCGCCGACCGGCACCGCGCCCGACGCCCACGCCACCCCGGTGCCCAAACAGGACGCCGACGCGGCCTTCGCCGCGGCCGCCTGCATCGGCTGCGGGGCGTGCGTCGCGGCCTGCCCCAACGGCTCGGGCATGCTGTTCATGGGCGCCAAGG
Source organism: Glycomyces halotolerans (assembly GCF_054779575.1). Taxonomy (NCBI): domain Bacteria; kingdom Bacillati; phylum Actinomycetota; class Actinomycetes; order Glycomycetales; family Glycomycetaceae; genus Glycomyces; species Glycomyces halotolerans. Next base: position 8,146 of record NZ_BAAGXZ010000017.1, on the reverse strand, counting down.
TCACCCACCTGGCCCGGATGCCGCAAGGCCAGCCCGAGCGGCACACCCGCGTGCTCGGCATGGTCGCCGCCCACGACGAGGCCGGCTTCGGCGGCTGCACCAACACCGGCGAATGCGCCGCGGCCTGCCCCAAGGAGATCGGCCTCGACGTCATCGGGCAGCTCAACCGCGACTTCCGCAAAGCCGCCGTCCGCGCCGCCTAGCCACCACCGGCCCCCGGCCTGGCCGGGGGCCGGTCAGACCCGCCGGTAGCGCGCGATGAACTTCGTCGCCGAGGCCGCCAACGGCCCGTGCCCGTCGGCGGCATGACGCGACCGCAGCCGCTCCAAAAGCTCGGCCAGCACCTGCGCCAGGTCCGCGCCCAGCGGCTCGGTGCGGGCGGCCGTGTCGGTCAGGCACAGCAGCATGCCCAGCCACACCGGCCCGTGATCGCGGAAATTCAGCCGCAGATTCCGCTCCCCCTGCCGATCGGCCGCGGTCAACAGGTAATGGATCTCCGTGGCCATCCGCCACGCCACCGGCGCGTGCGAGACCCGCAGCGCCTCCACCGCCCCGTGCACCGCGTGCAACGCCACCGGCGCCAGCCCCGGATCACAGCGAGCCGAAATCGCCGGCGGCGCATCGTGCGCCCCGGCGTCGGGGCACAAGCGGTCCACCAGGCCCGGATCGGCGAACACCCCCAGCCGCCGCGACGCGGTCAGCGCCGAACGCAGCGTCAACGGCCGCTCCGAGGACGGCGGCGTCGGATCGACCCCCGGGAAATGCGCGGCCAGCAGCCGCGCGGCACCAGCGGCGTGCGCCGAACGGCCCGCGGCCGAATGCAACTCCACCGCCAGCGCCAACGTCCGCCGCAGGTGCCCCATGCGTTCGGCGTCGTTCTCCAGGTCCGGGATCGCCAGCAGCATCCGCGCGGCCTGGTCGGCCGCGCCGACGGCCAGGTCGGGGTCGGCGGCGCGGTGCAGGATGCGGGCGTTGCGCGCCAGGGCGACGGCCAGTTCGGCGAAGCCGGGGCCGGTCGGGTCGATCGCGTCGCGCCGGTCGTAGGCGCGGATGGCGTTGTCGGCGCCGGTGGCGGCCGTCAGGAGGCGGCCGGCGCGGAGGTTGGCCTCGGCCAGGTCGAGTTCGACGGCGCTGATCTGGGATCGGGGGGCGCCGGCCTCGATCAGTTGGGCGCGTCGTTCGGTCAGGGCCGCGACGGCGCGGGCGGCGTCGTCGAGGGCCAGATGGGCGTCGGCGATGGCGGCGAGGAGGTCGGCGAATTCGGTTCGGGCGGTGTGGTCGTCGGGGCGGGTGGCCAGGTGGTCGCGGTATTCGTCGGCGGCGCGGCCGTATACGGTCAGCGCAGTCCGAAAGTGGCCTGCGGAGGCCTGCCGCGCCGCGTCCCGGTGCAGTTTCCGAGCGTGACGCTTGTTGGGCATGACTGCTCCTCGTAGGAGGGGGATCACAGAGGCTCTTAGATTGTCATGTGACGCCTGGTGCCGGTCACTCGACCTTCGGTGAAGTCCGGGCCGGTGGCCGACGTCGGGCCGGGTGGAGCGCCCGTTCGGCGATCGGCCGGGCGGCGGACGCCTCATGGTAGACCCGGGCGATGGTGATATTCGCTGCAGCCCTTAAGGAATGGGAGCGGTACAAGCAGTGGGCGGGTGGTCGGTCAGGGCCCGTCGACGGTGATCTGGAGGGGCCGGGGGTGGTTGAGGAAACGGTCGTGGGAGATCTCCCAACCGTAGGCCCCGGCGTTGGCGAACAGGAGCCGGTCCCCGACGGCGACCGAACTGATCCTCTGGCCGGCGTTGAGGACGTCTCTGGGGGTGCACAGTTCGCCGCAGACGCGCAGGTCGACCTCGTCGAAGCGGTCTCTGGGGCGCTCGTGCGGCCACTGGTCGACCGAGACGACGGTGAACGGGTGGGAGTAGCCCCAGGCCGCGGGGAGCCGGAAGTGGTGGGTGCCGCCGCGCACCAGCGCGAAGGCCTGGTCGGCGATGGTCTTGAGGGCGACGATCTCGGCGAGGTACCAGCCGGCGGGCGCGGCGAGGTACCGGCCGGGTTCGAAGACCAGTTCGACGCTGGCGGTGTCGATGCGGTCGATGCGGTCGGCGAGGCGGTCGAGGTCGATGACCTCGCCGCGGGGGTCGGCGCCGAGGCCGCCGCCGACGTTGACGTAGCGCAGCTCCATGCCGGTCGAAGCGGCGGTGCGGCGGGCCCAGGCCAGGGAGTCGGCGACGTGGTCGGCGTAGGCGTCGGCGTCCAGGCAGTTGGAGACGGCGTGGAGGTGGAAGCCGACCAGGTCGATGCCGAGGCCGCGGGCGGTGTCGACGGCATCGCTCACGTGGCCGGGGTCGATGCCGAAGGGGGTGGCCTCGCCGGTCATGCGGTGGGTGCCGGGCAGGGCCGGTCCGCGGTTGACGCGCAGGGCCGCCGAGCCGGCGAATCCGGCCTCGGCCAGGCCGTGGAGTTCGCCGATCGATTCGACGTGGACGCACACGGGCGCTTCGGATTCGGCCGCGAGCGCGAATTCGCGGCCGGTCTTGGCCGGGCCGGACAGGGCGATGCGGCGCGCTCCGGCGTCCAGGGCCTGGGTCATCTCGCCGGCCGAGGCGCATTCGATCCCGTCGGCGCCTTCGACGGCCGCGGACAGGAGCGCGGGGTTGGGGCCGGCTTTCATCGCGTAGAGGATGCGGTGTCCGGCCAGGGCCTCTCGGAGGGCGGTGAGGCGTTCGCGGAAGGCCGCGGGGGTGTAGATCCACGCGCACGCCGGGGAGGGCAGGGTGCGGGCCAGTTCGACCACGTTGTTCATCGGCGGCTCCTCGCCAGCGGGTTGTCCACGGTGGCCTCGGCTTCGGCGCCGGGTTTGAGGCGCATGGTCAGCAGGGCCTTGGTCGGCACTTGTTCGGCCAGGTAGGCGTCGCGGTCGGCTGCGGGCAGGTCGAGGCCTGCGATCAGGTCGGCCAGGTCGGACCAGAACCGGGCCGGTCGGATGCGGCAGTCGCGTTCGAGCACGTCCACGATAGCGGCCAGCTGGTTCTGGAAGAGGGTGTACCCGACCTTGGCGGTGACCTGGTCGCGGCTCTGCGCGGTCACGGGGCTGCCTTCGGGGATGTCGATGGTGAACGGCAGGTCGGGCCGGTGGAGTCTGACGCCGCCGAGGTCGCGGGTGATCAGGCGGGCCGGGGCCGGGCCGTTGAAGGCGATGAGGGTGTTCTGCAGGTGCGCTTCGAGGCCGATGCCGTAGTGGGAGGCCAGGTGGAGGACGGGGGGGACGACCAGGGCGGTGTAGGCGCGCAGCCAGGCGTCGGGGTCGCCGTGGCGGTGGGCGTATTCGGCGGCCAGGCTCACTCCTGAGACCGGGGAGGTGGCGGTCAGGGCCGAGGCGGGGACGACGACGGCGCCGGGCGGGGCGACTTCGGCCAGGGAGGCGCGGGCGATCGCGGTGAGGTCGCGGGAGCCGGGCAGGTGGGCGCCGGATTCGTCGGCGGCGATGGCGTGGGCGTGGCCCGGTTCGATGAGGGAGGCGATGCGGCCGGTCAGGGCGGGGGCGAGTTGGGCGGTGGCCGGGGAGATGTCGCGGCGGGTGGAGGTGATGTGGATGCCGAGGGCGAGTTTGAGGTAGCCGGGGGCCGTGTGGCCGCTGACGGTGCGGATCGCGGCGGTCGGCCACGCCGGGAGGCGCTGGTCGAGCAGGATGAGGCGGGAGTCGGCGAACAGTTCGCGGTGGGTGGGGAGGATGCGGTGTTTGAGCTGCCAGGGGTGGACCGGGACGACCGGGTCGGGCAGGTCGAGGCCGGCGAGCATGGGGTGGTCGCGGAAGTCGGCGCCGGAGCGGGTCAGTATCCCGGTGGGGTCGGCCAGCAGCCGCACTCCGAACGGTCGGGGCGTCTCGAGGTCGTAGCGTTCGAAGTCGGCTCGGCTCCAGCCGAGTCTGGTGCGGGCGCAGGGGTGGAGCAGGTGCCCGTCGGTGGCGAGGGTCTCCAGGAGCCGGGCGGTCTGGTCGGCGCCGCGGTTGCACCGTTCGAGCAGTTCGACCAGGGTGCCGGTGCCGGCGCGGGCGGCCAGGCCGGCGAGGTGGGCGGCGCGGGTGCGGGCGCGGGCGGCGGCGATGGCGCCGCCGACTTCGGCGCTGGCGTATTCGGCGGCCAGGTGGGAGGGGACCGGGGTGCCGAGGATCGTCTCGAGCAGTTCCAGCGGCGGCAGGTCGGGGGCGCGGGTGACGGTGAGCTGGTTGAAGGCGCCTTCGTGGGCGGTGTAGTCGAGGCCGGTGGGCCGGTCGCGGAAGGCGGCGAGGTTTTCGCGCCAGGCGGCGGCGAGGGTCTTGGCGGTGAGGTTCACGTGGCCGCCAGGGGGTTGTCGACGCTCGTCCACAGGTCGCGGGTGGGCTGGTCGGCCAGGCGCATGGCGCAGGTGGCTTTGAGCGGCCATGGCTGTTCGAGGAGGGCGTGTGCCAGCGCTCCGGTGCCGGCGGCCGCGCGTGCGGTGTCGGCGACGGTCTTCCACCAGCGGAGCGGGTCGGTGTGGGTCCAGGCGGCGATGGCGTCGACGAGGCTGGTCATGGTGGTGGGGTAGAGGGCGGCGAGGAGTTTGCGGACGCGTTCGTCTTCGTCGTCGGTCTGCAGGTCGCCTTGGAGTGGGGGGAAGCCGGCGGTGGGGACGCGGACGCCGCCCAGGTCGCGGTAGAGCAGTGCGGTGGGCCGGTCGCCGTCGAAGGCGATCAGGAGGTTCTGGCCGTGGGCTTCGAGGGCCGCGCCGGTGGCCTGGAACAGTCGCAGCGGGGCGGCGGTGAGCGCGGTCAGGGCCGTCCACCATTGGTCGAGCCGGTCGCCGGCGATGGCCGCGGCGATGGGGCGGCCGGTGGCCGGGCATGGTTCGGCCAGGGCGGCGAGGGGGACGGCGCGGTGGTGGCCGAGGGTGTGGGGGGCGGGGCGGATGATGGCGGCCAGGTCGGGTCGGGCGTTGCCGTGGTGGTCGTGGGGGATGGCGGACTGTTCGGGCAGGAGGGTGATGCCGGCGGCTCGGGCCGGGCCGGTCAGGGCTCGGGTGAGGGCCGGGCCGTTGGCGCAGGCGGCGGCTGAGACGTGGCGGATCGCGGAGGTCAGTTGGAGGTCGATGGCGCATTTGATGTGGCTCGGGCCGGTCGAGAGGGTGCGCAGGCTCATCAGGGGTGCGGCGTCGGTCCAGGCTGCGGCCGGTTCGGTCAGGTGGTGTCGGGCCGCTTGCCAGGGGTGGAGGGGGATCAGGGGCGCCTGTGGGGTGCGAGCGGGCCAGTCGGCGCTGGTGCGGGCGGTCGGGAAGGGGTGGAGGGGCAGGTCGAGTCGGGGGCGGTGTTCGGGGGCGAAGGCGCGGATCTCCTCGTCGGTCATGGTGCCGCGGCTGCGGGCGAGGGGGTGGGTCGGGTGGCCGATGACCGGTGCCTGTTCGAACCAGACCGACGGGTCGGGGTGGGCCCGGGCCGCTGCGGCCCACAGGTCGCTCGGGTGCGGTCTGGCGGCCTGGAGGGCCAGGGCGGTGCCGTGGACGGCGGCGGCGATCTCTGATTGGAAGCGGGCCTGGTGGGGCGATCCGGCGCTGAGGGATTCGGCGAGGGCGGCGGCGGTGTGACCGGTGGGGGTGCCGGGGAGCGGTTCGCGGGCGGCGGCCAGGCGCAGTCGGGCGGCGACGAGCGCGTCGGCGCGGCGGTGGGTGTCCATCGCCTTGCACTGTACTCACTTTGGTGCGGTGTGGCCCGCCGGTTGGGTCAGGTCCTGACGGCCGGGGCGCGGTCGTTGCCGCGTTGGGTCGGGACGTTGGCCAATCGGGTGCGGAGGGCGAGCAGGACCTTGAGGTCGTAGTGGTCGCCGCCGGCGGCGAGCCAGGGGCCGATGTCGGCGGCGGCGGTGTCGACCGCGGCGTGGTCGGTGCCGTCGTCGCGGTGTCCGTCGGCGGTGTCGGGGAGGGTGGGCCAGAGCGTCCAGCCTCGGATGTGGGCGCCGGGGATCGCGGCGGTGAGGGTGCGGACGGCTTCGGGCAGGTCGGATGAGTCGATGTCGTCGCTGTCGCGGCCGACCGGGGCGCACAGCAGCGCGATGCGGTCGCCGCAGACGATGGCGTGGGGGATGCGGGCGCGCTCGTGGGCGGGGAGGGCGACGAACAGGCGTGAGGCCGGGAGGTTGGTGAGGATTTCGCGCAGGAGCCGGCCGGTGCGGCGGTCGGCTTTGGGTCGGGTGCCGGCCGGGCCGAAGGCGTTGTATTCGCGCAGGGCGGCGCCGACCGAGCGGCGCAGTCCGGCGGCCCAGCGGACGCGGCGGGCGGGCCAGACCAGGGCGGCGCCGGTGATGGTGAAGGCGGCCAGTTGCCAGCCGATCGGTGAGGTCGGGCCCGCGGCCCAGACGGCGGTCGCGGCGGCGAGCGCGGCGGCGGTCAGGCGGGCTTTGGGCGGGGTCGGGCGGTCCGGGGAGGCGGGTCTGCGGCGCCCGCGCAGGGCCGCTCCGATGGTGAGCAGGGCCCATGCCAGCGCCAGTGGGATCGACAGGGCCCGGATGGGCAGGGGTGTGGCGGTGGAGGCGAGTGCGGTGAGGACGAAGGCGATGCCGGAGGCGGCCCATGCGGCCGAGAGGGCGGCGCACACACCCAGTTCTGTCCACAGTGATGGTTTGGTGGTGGGGCGGCGTTTATGCAGTCGCGCATACCAGGGGACGGCCACGAGTGCGCCGGGCGCCTTGTGCGCGGCCGGGTTCGACGGCGGCGGGGTGGTGGGTTTGACTTTCCAGCCTTTGACTTTGCGGTGCGCCGGGCGTGCGGCGGCGCGGCCGTAGCGTTTGGCGGCGCGGCGGCCGAATCGCAGCAGGTCGTATTCGCGGCGGCTGTCGGGATCGGCGAGGGTCTCCCAGGCGGTCTGGACTTGGTGGAAGGCCGTTTCGTCGCCGCCGTGGTCGGGGTGGGTCTGGCGGAGTCGGCGGCGGTAGGCGGCCTGGATTTCGGTTCGTGGGGCCTGCGGGCTCACCCCGAGGACGCGGTAGTGGTCTGGTTCGTTCACCACACTGCTCCCGGTCGGTCGTTTGGGGATCGATCGGCGCGGCCTGGGGCTGACCATGCCGAGTCGGCGGTAATGGAGCCAATCTACCGCCGGTAGGGCCTTTTTGGTGTCGCTCGGTCGGAGAAATTCACTCGACTTCTATGGTGACACTGTGGAGGCCGGTGGCGCCGGAGGGTTTGACGGCGGTGATCTTCTCGGTCTGTTCGGCTCCGGTGCCGTCGGTGGCGCGGACGGTGAGGGTGTGGGTGCCGGTCGGGGCGTCCCATTGGGTGCGCCATTGCCGCCAGGTGTCGCCGCTGGGGGCGGTGGCCAGTTCGCATTCGGTCCACGGTCCGTCGTCGACGCGGAGGTGGACGGCGCTGATGCCGCGGTGCTGGGCCCAGGCGACGCCGGCGACGGTGACGGTGCCGGCCGGCGCGGTGTGCGCGGGCGTGTCGATGCGGGAGGCGGTCTTGATCGGGCCGGGGCCGGCCCAGCCGCGCTGGATCCAGTAGGGATCGTAGCGGTCGAAGCGGGTCAGTTCGAGTTCGGTGAGCCATTTGGTGGCCGAGACGTACCCGTAGAGGCCGGGGATGATCAGTCGGGCGGGCCAGCCGTGGTCGATCGGGAGCGGCTGCCCGTTCATGCCGATCGCGATCATGGCGTCGCGGCCGTCGAAGACCAGGCCGGTGGGGGAGCCGGCGGTCCAGCCGTCGATCGAGCGGGAGACGAGCTGGTCGGCTTCGGGGCGGGGTCCGGCTTCGGCGAGCAGCTCGGCGAGGCTGACTCCGAGCCAGCGGGCGTTGCCGATCAGGTCGCCGCCGATGGGGTTGGACACGCAGCACAGGGTGATGTCGCGTTCGATCAGTTCGCGGCCGAGCAGGTCGTCGAGGCTGTAGGTGCGGGGGGCGTCGACCATGCCCAGGACGCGCAGTCGCCAGGTGTCGGCCTCGACGGCGGGGGCGGTGATGGCGGTGTCGATGCGGTAGAAGTCGTCGTTGGGGGTCTGCCACGGTGCCAGGCCGGGGACGTCGAAGTCGGCGCCGGGCCCGGGAGCGGGGGCGGGCAGGTCGGCCTCGGGCAGGTCGAGGGCGGCGCGGTCGGCTTCGACCGCGGCGGGCCCGAAGCGGCGCGCCAGGGCGGTGCCGGCCAGCGCGGCGGCGC